>CAYMLG010000004.1:13529-62808 GCA_964391195.1 uncultured Anaerolineaceae bacterium
GCGGCAGCGCTCTGCCCGGCCCTCATAATCCAGTAGATGGGCGGCGAGCCGCACGTTTCGTTTGAGTAGGGGTGCGTTACTGGCACACAGCGGGGATTCGACGCATCCCATATTTGATTTTCATCGCTTCCCCGCAGGCCGGAGTACCGATCATTCCAACCGAAGGAGCGAACCATGGGTGTATTTCGTGACACGCAGCATTTCTACGAATGTGTGGGAGAACTCATGGACCGGGCGAAGGGGGATCCCCAGGTCGGTCCGAAGATCGCCAAATCGGGGATCATCATCCAGTTCCGCTACACCGAGCCCGAAGCCATGACCACGGTCAACGCCAAGAATAAGCCAACCCAACCGGGGGCGTTTGTCGATATCATCCACGGCCCCTGTGATTTGAAACCGGATGTGGTCATGACGATGAAGGCCGATACGGCGCATGCCTTCTGGCATGGAAAAGTCAACCTGGTCGCAGCACTGGCAAAAAAAGAAATCCTGGCTACCGGACCCATCCCGAAAATCTTAAAACTTCTGCCGGCGGTGCAGCCTCTGTATAAAGTCTATCCGGCCCTGCTTCGAGAAAAAGGCTACCCTTCAATTGTTCTCAAGTAACCGGAAAGGGGAGGAAGGCTGTCAATGAAAGAGATACTCGTGGTCCACTTGGGGGAAGAGCGCCTGGATATTCCGATATCCTTTATGGGTGAAGAATTCTTGCTGAAAAGGGTGGGCTGTGGGGGGAATATCGAGCGAGCAGAAGGGCTGATCGCCGAATGTGACGGAGCTGTTGACATCATCGCCCTGGAGGGGATGCCCACCCGGCTTACCCTCGGACCGGCCCAGCGATTGCACGACCACGGGGCCCGGCTGAGGGCGGCAGCGAAACAAACTCCGGTGGTGGATGGGAGCGAGGTGCGCCCGGCGCTCGAGCGCTGGGGCGTCATCCTCGCCGACCGGGCCCAACCGGGGATTTTCAGCCAGAAGCGGATCTTGCTGGCGCCGGGTGCCAACCACGATGGGCTGGCGCAGGCCCTGCTGCGTCACAGCCCCAAGCTGCGCTATGCCGACCCGGTGATCTACTTTGCCCTGCCCGATTTCCCCGGCGTTGGCAGTCGTAGAACCCTGGAGCAGGTGGCCGGGCCGACTCTGGACCAGTTGAAGAACGCCCCATTCCGCCGCATTTACCCACAGCCGGGGAAGCCCGGCACCCCGCGCTCGGCCGAACCCTTCCATTGGGCCGATGTGATCGCCGGAGATATCGGCGCAATCCGCCGTTATGCGCCCCAGGATTTGCGCCACAAAACCGTGGTGGTCCCGGCGGCCAGCGAGGCGGATATCGAGGACCTGCGGCAGCGAGGGGTTTCTATCGTGGTGGCGCTGATCCCCGAGCACCTGACCGTGTCCGAGCGGCAAGGATCGGGTGAGGCGACGGTCGAGGCGATCCTCGCCGCCCTGCGGCCGGACCCGGAGATGCCGCTGGTCGAAGACACCTACCTGGATCTGATCGCCAACCTGAACTGGCAGCCGGATATCCGCTACCTGCAGCCCGATGAAGCCGCGGTGAACAGGTTCGCCTTTGTGATCCACCCCTTGAGCGTCGAATTCATCCACCGCCACAAGTGGTTCCGCTGGACCCGCTACCTGCCAGACCCCCTGGTGGAAGCCGTCGCCGCCTATATGCCCCCGATCTACATTTCCCGGATCACCGGCGGCTGCTCCCCGGAGACCGGCCAGAAAATCGAAGGCTATTTATACGCCCTGGGAGCCACGCCCCGCCAGATGATGAGCCATGGCGAGCGGTTTACCTATGAACGCCTGAATGCTGCCGCCCGCATGGCGGAAGGCCGGGGGGCGCGCATTATGGGCCTGGGGGCGTTCACCAGCGTGGTGGGCGACGCCGGCATCACCGTGGCCCACGAATCCGACATCGCCATCACCAGCGGCAACAGCCTGACGGTCGCGGCCACGCTCGAAGCCGCCAAGCAAGCCGTGATCAAGATGGGGAAGACCGACCTGACCCAGGGCAAAGTGATGGTCATCGGCGCCACCGGCTCCATCGGTTCCGTCTGCGCTCGCTTGCTGGCCCAGGCGATCTACGACGTCGTCCTGGTCTCCATCGAACCGGAGAAGCTGATCGACCTCAAGCGGCGGATCCTGGAAGAGACCCCCGGCTCGCGGGTGACCATCTCCACCCGGTCTGACGATTTGATCGGCGACTGCGATTTGATCGTCACCGCCACTTCCGCCTTTGGGCAGCGGGTGTTGGACATCACCAAGTGTAAGCCCGGCGCGGTGATCTGCGATGTCGCCCGGCCGCCCGACCTCAGCCCGGCGGAAGCCGCCCTGCGCCCGGATGTGCTGGTGATCGAAAGCGGAGAGGTGCTGATCCCGGGTGACATCGATTTCGGTTATGATATCGGTCTGCCGCCGAAGACTTCTTACGCCTGCCTGGCCGAAACCGCGCTGCTGGCGATGGAAGGGCGCTTCGAAGATTACACCCTCGGCCGAAACATATCCATGGAGAAGGTCAAGGAGATTTACCGCCTGTTCAAGAAGCACGGTTTCCAACTGGCCGGGCTGCGGTCGTTCGGGAAATACATCACCGATGAGGATGTCGCCCGTAAGCGGGCGATTGCCGATGAGCTGCGCCGCGATCCGGCGCGGTTCGAACGCTTGAAGATAGAAAACGGCGAAAAGCTGGCGAAAATTCCTGTGATGGCCAAAGGGGTCAGGTCGGGGAATTCTGCCCTGCCCGGTTGGGTGTGGATGGCAGTCGGGTTGGCCGGGCTGGCCGGGCTGCTCGTCGCCCGGCGGAGACAACCTGCCCGCCGCCCGGGTTGACCCATGGCCCGTGCAGCTCGCCCGCGAAAACGCTTAACAAACATGCACTCTGGATAGGGGAGGCGTCATGACAAAAAAGAGAGTGGTCCTTGTAACCGGGGTCTCCGGTTATTGGGGTTCAAGAGTGGCGGGGCGCCTGCTGGCCGGCGACCGCCAGGAGGCCGGCGTCGAAGCCGGCAGCAATGGCGGACCCCATGCCGGGCCCGGCTTTCATGTCCTCGGGCTGGATGCCGAGCCGCCCGACCCTGAGGTGAAAGGGTTAGATTTCATCCAGGCCGATGTCCGCAATCCGCTGCTGGTCGATCTGCTGCGCGAAGAACAGGTGCACACCGTCTGTCACCTGGTGTTCCAGGATAGCACCCGCCCCAGCGAGAGCGCCTTCGACCTCAATGTGATGGGGACGATGAAGGTGTTGGGGGCCTGTTCCGAGGCCGGCGTCCGCAAAGTGGTGCTCATGAGCAGCACGGCCGTGTACGGGGCGCTGCCCTCGAACCCGGCCTTCCTCACCGAGGAGCACCCGCTGCACGGCAGCCGCAACTACGGCTATACCCGAGACCGAGTGGAGATCGAGGCCTTCTGCAACGGTTTCCGCCGCCAGGTGCCCGAGATGATCCTCACCATCCTGCGCTTTGCCAACATCGTCGGCCCCGAGGTGGATACCCCCATGACGCGTTTCCTGCGCGACCCGGCGGCGCCGGTGCTCCTGGGCTTCGACCCCATGATGCAGGTGATCCACGAGCGCGATGTGATCGATGCTCTGGTGCACGCCGTTATCCAGGATGTGCCCGGCGTCTACAATATTGGGGCCGAGGGAGTGCTGCCGCTTTCGCGGCTCATGGCCCTGGCCGGCAAGCTGCCGATCCCTATTTTCCACCTGTTTGCTTATTGGGGCGCTTCGGCGATGGGGAGCGGTGGATTGCCCGTAGCCCGCTACTTGCCCCTGGAGCTCGACTATCTCCGCTACCCCTGGGTGGGAGACCTCTCCCGCATGCGAGACGAACTGCAGTTCACCCCGCGCTACACCGCCGAGGAGACGCTGCGCGAGTTCGCCGGGCAGCAGCGGCTGCGCCGTTACCTGCCGGAATCGGCGGCGATGGCCTACGATGAAGAACGCCTGCGAGATACGATCGAGCGGCGCCGGAGAATCCGGGAGCGCCAGGCAGGCCGGAATCCTGTCGAATGGGAGGGCGACCATGAGTGAAGATCGGATCGATTCGATCGGTAGAACCCCGGATGATGGGGCCGGGTTGGCGGACTCCTCTCCCGGAGAAAACGGGGCCTTGCAGGAGAATGAACCCCTGCAGGATGAGGCGACCGCCGGCAGCGAGGTGAATGTGGAAGACGAAGCGGCCTTTGCCGGGGATGAAGAAGCCGGTGAGTTGGAAGCGGATGATGGGGATGAAGAGGCGGTCCCCGATGAAGAGATGCGCTCCCAACTGGCCGAAGAGCTGGATAAGCTCATCGCCCGTGTCAAGGCCGCTGCACCGGGCTATTCGCCGCCCCCGTTCTCGCCCAGGCGCTTGATCAAGATGATCGAATCAAACCTGGAGCGCTTCTCCCCCGATGTTCGCATAGGTATCCTGGAAAAGCTGCGCTCCGGTGTGGGCAGCGACCTGTTCGATCTCGATACCTGGAAGGGTGTCTGGTACATGGTCAATTATTCGTTGGAATATCAGGCCGACGTGCTCAAGCGCCGCCTGACAGGCGAGTATGAGACCGATGAATGGGGCTACGATCCCGAAGTGCTGGAGGCCGTCAAACCGTTCTTCGACTTCATGTATAAAACCTACTGGCGGGTGGAGACCACCGGGATCGAAAACATCCCCGAAGAGGGCCGTGCTCTGCTGGTCGTCAACCATTCCGGGCAGCTCCCCTGGGACGGCGCCATGGTCGGTTCGGCGGTGTACAACGAGCACCCGGCCCAGCGGCTGGTGCGCACCCTGTACGCCACCTGGTTCCCCACCCTGCCGTTTGTGTCTTCCATGCTGACCAAGCTGGGGCAGGTGCTGGCAAACGACGAGAACGGCATCCGCCTGCTGGAGCAGGATGAGCTGGTGGCCGTTTTCCCCGAAGGCTACAAGGGGGTGGGGAAGCTGTTCAAGGAGCGCTACCGGCTGGCGCGCTTCGGCCGGGGCGGGTTCGTGCGCATGGCGTTGAAGACCCAGGCGCCGCTGATCCCGGTCTCCGTGGTTGGAGCCGAGGAGACGTACATCTCCCTGGCCAAGTCGCCCACGCTGGCCAAGATGATCAAGTTCCCCTACTTCCCAATCTCACCCACCTGGCCCTGGTTGGGTTTGCTGGGCTTTGTCCCCCTGCCCACCAAGTGGTACATTGACTTCGGCGAGCCGATCCCTATGGATGTCTATGGGCCCGAGGCCGAGGGCAACCTGATGCTGATCTCGCAGTTGGCCGACCAGGTGCGGAATGTGATCCAGGAAATGATTTACCGGCGGCTGGCGCAGCGGACGTCCGTGTTCTTTGGCTAGGGTAGAGTATGGCGGAGTTTTCGAGCAGTGAACAGTTGTATCAGGTGTTAAGAACTCTCTTCGGCCGGATCGCAGCCTTCGCTCCGGGGGCAGCGCAGCCGGCCGGGCAGTCGCGGCTGGTGATCCGCCTGCAGTGCACCCAGCCGGAAGCGAGCGTGGTGATCAACGGCCGGAAACTGCCGCCGGAAATCACCTACGGGAAAACCCTGCTTCGCCCCGACCTGGATGTGGAGCTGACGGCAGACGCGCTGCATCACATCCTGCTCGCCGACCTGCCGCTGCGGAAGGCGCTGAGCAGCGGGCAGATGAAGGTGCGCGGGCAGATTCTGAAGACTTACGCCCTCGAGTTTATTCTGCATCAGGGGCAGGAAGTGTACCCGCAGATTGCTCGGGAGATGGGGCTGAACGGCCGCGGCCCCGGTTAACGGTGATGGTGACGGGCAAAACCTGGGGATGAGCAGCCCCAGGTTTTGTGTTTAAGCCCGGGTCAGGTCTCGGTGCCCATCTCGTCCAGGGCGAGTTCGAGCTCGGCCAGGGCGCGGTTGAGCTGGCAGATAGGCGTGTTCCGCCGCCGCTGGCCGCATCCGGCCGAGCGCGCTTCCAGCACCCGCCGGATCACCTGCGGGTCGTAATCCGACTCCATGATCTCCGCCAGCTCCTCGATCACCAACCGCCGGTTCAGGGGGATGCCGTGGCGGGCGAGAATCTGTTTGTAGTTGTCGTAATCCACCGCCAGGTTGAGGGTCACCGACTCGAACCCGTGCCGGGCGACGATCAAACGCGCCGAGTAGCGCATGATATTGTAGAAGAACATCTGGTAGTCTTCGGGCCGGGGCTCGATCAGGATGATGTCCACCGCCGGATGGGAGCGGCGAAGCTGCTTGATGTGGTAATGCAGCCCGGCGTGGCTGAAGATGCGCAGGGTCTGGTTGGCGATGGATTGGACCCCGTGGTCGCTGAAGAAATCGTGATCGCTGTCCGTCCCCGCCGGGTGAGCCCGGCTGGTGTGGTCGAAAGGGACCAGCGGGTTGATGCATACCACCAGCGTGGCCCCGCGCTCGATCGCCAGATCCAGGCTGGCTGTGCCGCGCAGGCCCCCATCCACGTATTCCCGATCTCCAATGCGCACCGGCTTATACACCAGCGGGAGGGCGGATGAAGCCGCAACCGCCACCGATACGGGCACGTCCGGGGTCTCTTCCTGGTTGAAGACCGCCCGCTCGCCGGAATCCAGCTCGGTGGCGATGATGTGCAGATCGCGGGGGACGCCGGCGAAGGAGTTGCTGTATCCCAGTTCTTCCAGGTTCTCCCGCACGAATGTCTCGATTGAATGGCTGTCGTACAGCCCGGCGGGGAGCACCCCGGTGAGCGACCAGAGCAGATCGAACAGGGTGGTATCGCTGGCATTTTTCAGATATTGGTGGAAGATGCCGAACAGCTTACCGGGCAGGTGAACCCCCCAATCAAAAAAATCCCCTCGATTCAGCGAGAACAAATGCCGCCGCTCGAGGGTTGTTAATGTGGGGCTGGTGCCGGCTACCACCTGGAGCATCTCCTCGGGACTCATCCCATTGGCGATAAAGGTGGATACCAGGGCCCCGGCGCTGGTCCCGACATAGATATCAAAATCGTTTACGGTACGGTCCACCAGCAGGTCATCGATTGCGCGGAGGGCGCCAATCTCATAAACGGCGCCGGTCAGGCCTCCGCCCGCCAAAACGAGAGCTGTCTTTTCCCGTTGTTTACCACCCATTATCCCTCTCTATTGGCACATTTTCTCAGCTCGAAGGGTGATGCGCTTCCTCTTTCGTTTCGAGTTAAAACGAATCCCCATCGAATTTGTTTCTGTTCCGCAATAATCCTTAGAAAACCCCCACGGATTATCCTCTTTCTCTAGAACTATAGCATTGAGACAGGTCTGTGTCAATGCGAAAATCCACCATTATCATGGGTTCCTGGCATGAATCATGAGGGAAATTTCAATTAATTCCAATTATCCCTAACTGTCAAAGCGGTTGATTACAGTTTAAACTATAGATAATATATTTCTTCACAAACGCCCCGTGTGAAGAACGGGTAGGATGGGGTTTGGGGTGGGTGAAAACCTGCCCCAAAGACCCTGATCAAAAAACTACTGCAACACGCTAGCTTCGATTGATCTGAGGAACAAGGTTTGGCAGTCCAGTTCATGGGGAACTGCAAAGCCGGTCCGCCAACCTGTCTGCTCATCATCCTCGCGAGAAGGCGCTCCGTCCGGCTCTCAGCAGGATCGGTTTCGTTCCCTCACCGTGGAAGGAGATAAACTATGACCAACCAGAAGGTATGGTTCCAGCACTACGAGAAACATGTGCCGGAGCATATCGATTATCCTGATACCGTCCTGCCGTCCTTTTTGGCCGAAACGGCTCGCAAATACCCACACCGTTCCGCTATCATCTTCAAGGGGACCGATATCAGCTACCGGAGTCTGGACCAGACTGTGGACCGGCTGGCATCCGCCTTGCAAAAAGCCGGGCTGGTAAAGGGGACGCGAGTCGCCATTCATCTCCCCAACTGTCCTCAATTCATCATGGCCTACTTCGCAGTCCTGCGCAGCGGGGGGATCGTCGTTCCGTGCAATCCACTGTACACGGCCCCCGAGATGAAACACCAACTCAACGACTCCGGGGCCGAAATCATCTTCACTCTCTCTAACACTTACCCGTTGATCGAGCGGATCCAAAACGAGACCAAATTACGAAAGATCATCGTCTGCGAGATCAAAACCTATTTCCCGCCTGTGCTGAAGCTGCTCTTCACCCTGCTGCTTGAAAAGAAAAAAGGGCACCGGGTGGAGTATGCCGGCCACCCGGACACCGTGGGCTTCCTGCCCTTCCTGTCCACCGGGGAGGACCGCCCGCGGCCGGTGAAGTTGGAATCAGAAGATACCGCCGTGCTGATGTACACCGGCGGCACGACCGGCATCTCCAAAGGGGCGCAGCTCACTCATCGCAATATCCTGGTCAACGCCTACCAGACCAAACACTGGCTCAATTCTCCGGAGGCAGTGGACATTACACTGACTCAACTGCCGATGTTCCACTGCTACGGAATGACCACCTGCATCAATCTGGGGGTGGTCAACGCCAACACGCTGGTGATCATCCCCGACCCCAGGGATATCAAGGACGTGATCAAGACCATCCACAAATATCGCCCCACCCTGTATCCCGGTGTGCCGGCGATGTACAACGCCATCAACAACTATACGGACCTCAAAAAATACGATCTCAGCTCCATCAAAGTGTGCGTCAGCGGCGCAGCCGGGCTGCCGGCCGAAGTCCAGCAGACCTTCAACCGCATCACCGGCGCGCACCTGATCGAAGGCTACGGGTTGAGCGAAGCCTCTCCCGTCACCCACGCCAACCCCATCTACGTGGGGAACCGGATCGGAACGATCGGGCTGCCCTGGCCGGATACCGATGTGCGCATCATGGATGTCGATACCGGGACGCAGATCCTGGGCCCCGGCGAAGTGGGCGAACTGTGCATCCGCGGCCCGCAGGTGATGAAAGGCTACTGGAACCTGCCAAAAGAGACGGCCAACGCCCTGCGCATCCATCCGGATGGGACCGGGCCCTGGCTGCACACCGGCGATATCGCCACCATGGATGAGGATGGCTACTTCCGGATTGTGGACCGCAAGAAGGATATGATCCTTGGGGCCGGCGGGTATAATATTTATCCGCGCGAAATCGAAGACGTCCTGTACATGCATCCTAAAGTCCTGGAAGCCGCGGTGATCGGCGTACCGTTCGCCGGTATGGGTGAGCGGATCAAGGTCTTCATCGTCCTGAAGCCGGGCGAGCAAGCGGATGAAAAAGAGATCCTGGACTTCTGCCGGGAGAATCTGGCCGTATACAAAGTGCCCAAGTATGTGGAGTTCCGGGATGAGCTCCCGAAGACGATGGTTGGCAAGATCCTCCGCCGCGAGCTGCTGCAGCAGGAGTTGGAGCGGGATCAGGAGGTTCAGGAGAAGGTCCTTGCCTGATGGGGGCGCCGCCAGGGGCATCCCCGGCCAATTGAGTTAACCCCGGACGGGTGTGCGCGGCGGGATTCGGGCTAAAATGCGGATCACGCCGTGCTGCGCGTCACCACCGCATTGTGAGCGACACGAAAGGAGAGGGCGATGTGGTTCTTCCGTAGTCCGATGATCGTATTTGGCGAGGATGCGCTGAGCTGGCTGGGGCAGTTCAAGGGCCAGCGAGCATTCATCGTCACCGATGCCAATATGGGGCCGCTGGGGATCCTGTCCCAGGTGACCGGGCAACTGGAGCAGGCCGGGCTGGCTTATGAAGTCTTCTCCGAAGTGGAACCCGACCCGTCGATGCAGACCGCAAAGCGCTGCGCGGCCAGGATGCAGGGGTTCCAGCCCGATTGGGTGATCGGCCTGGGTGGCGGATCCTGCCTGGACGCAGCGAAAGCCGCCTGGTTCCTTTACGAGCGCCCGGATGTCGAGCTGGACGCCGTCTCCCCGTTGGAGGAGTTCGGGCTGCGGGCCAAAGCGCGGTTCATCACCATCCCGACCACAGCCGGGTCGGGGGCCGAGGTGACCGCCGCGGCGGTCATCACCGACACCGAGGCGCAGCGCAAACTCGAGGTGGCCTGTTTCGAGGTCGTCGCCGATGTGGCCCTCATTGACCCTTCCCTCTCGGCCAACATGCCCCCCGGGCTGACTGCCGATACCGGCATTGACGTCCTCACCCATGCGATCGAGGGCTATTCGAGCACCTGGGCCAACGACTTCAGCGACGGGTTGTGTCTGCAGGCCACGCGCATGGTGTTCGATTACCTGCCGCGGGCTGTGGCTCACGGGGCGGATGACCCCGGGGCGCGCGAGAAGATGGCGAACGCGGCCACCATCGCCGCCCTGGGGATGACCAACAGCCACATTGTGCTGGCCCACGCCCTGGGCCACGCGGTTGGCGCCCTGTTCCACGTCACTCACGGGCGCATCACGGGCCTCTTTTTGCCATACACCATCGAGTTCACCGGCAACGGCGGCGCCGGGCGCTACCTGGACCTGGCGCGGATCATCGGGCTTCAGGTCGAAGACGAGGCCCAGGCCGCCCCGGCGCTGGCGGATGCGATCCGCGGCCTGCTCTCCGAGATCGGCCTGCCGGTGCGGGTGGCCGATTTGGGCATCGATCGGGAAGCCTACCAAGCCAGCCTGGATGACCTGTGCGACCGGGCTGAAATCGACGTCTCCCTGATCACCTCCCGCCGCTGCCCGGACCGCGGGGAGCTAAAGCAGCTTTTCCGCTGCGCCTACCACGGAGACCGGGTTGATTTCTAGCCGGATTCGCTCGGAAGCAGGCAGCCTTGAAACTCTATCGTAAAAAGGTGGGTCTGGCTCTGGGGGGTGGGGTAGCGCGCGGCCTGGCCCACGTGGCGGTCCTCAAGGTCCTGGCCGAGGCGGGGATCCCGATCGATTATGTGGCCGGGACGAGCGCCGGTTCGCTGGTCGGGTCCACCTTTTGCGCCGGGATGAGCCTGGACGCGGTCGAGCAGATGGCGCTGCGCCTGCGATGGTGGCATATCGCCCGGCCGGTCTGGCCGTCCAGGGGGTTCGTGAGCTTCGAGCCGATGCTCAAATGGCTGGAGCGCCAGGTGGGGAAGATCAACTTCGAAGACCTGAAGATCCCCTTCGCGGCAGTCGCAACCGATCTGGAAACCGGCCACCCGGTGACCCTGTGCCGCGGCCCATTGGGGCCGGCGATCCAGGCTAGCTGCTCGGTCCCCGGGCTGGTGGCGCCGGTGGAGATCGGCGGCCGCCTGTTGGGCGATGGCAGTGTTTCGAACACCATCCCGGTGGATGTGCTGCGGGAGATGGGCGCCGACTACGTGATCGGGGTGGACATTTTCGCCAACGCCATGCGCCCGCGCTGGGGGCCCTTCGGGATGGCCTTCAATGCGCTTGAGATCCTTATCGAGCGGGCCGGGGGCGGCATCGATCAGGCCGACTGCCTGATCTCACCGAAATTGAGCGGGCAGACCTACTTCCGCTTCTCCAGACGAGAGGAATTCCTGCTCCTCGGCGAGCAGGCTGCCCGGGACCGGGTGGAACGGATTCGCCAGGACCTGGAACTATCCCCTTGACCGATCTCCACCTGGCTTAGGCCTTGCGCGCCGTGACCACGTACAGCTCAACCTGGCTGCCATCCTGCTCTCCGGTCAGCGAAGGGTAGGTCTCAATGCCGGAGAACCCTGCCCCAACCAGCAGGTTCCGCAGCTCATCCGGGTGGTAAGCCTGGGTGGTCTCCGCATACCGGGCGACGCTGCCCGAACTGGCGTCGATCACGTAGTAGCGCCGGGTCGCTACCTGGTTGTCTTCATCCCAGAAGCTCTCCGTCAGACACAGGTGTGGTTTATCTGAGAACAGCCCCCCTTTGGACGCATACCAGGTTGGGGCTGCGATCCCGTTCATGCGCACCGAGGTTTCGGACTGCGGTTCCAGCAGCAGAATCCCGCCCGGTTTGAGCGCTTTCCAGGTCTTCTGTAGGATCGAGCAGGCGTCCGCCGGGCTGAACATGTTGAACTCGCCGAAGATGAGCATGACCAGGTCGTACCCGGAGTGGAGCTGTACCTGGCGCATATCTTCCAACTGGTACATGCAGTTGTGCGGCTCGAAATCGTCCTGATCGGCAACCGTGGCCGCGGCATAGGCAATGGAAGCCGGGGAGTAGTCGATGCCGGTGCAGATATGGCCCAGCCTGGCCAGCCGGTAGGTGTACAGGCCGGGGCCGCAGCCGAGATCCAGGATGCGAGAAGGCCTGGCTTTAAGGAGCGAATGGTGGATCCACTCAACGTGGCGGTCGATCTTGCTGAACCGCCGGCTGGCGGCATCGTGGTTCTGGCTCAGGTGCTCTTTCAGCATCCGCGCGCTGAATCCCGGTTCACTCCAGGGGATCTTATCCCCTTCTGCCCAGGGGAGAGGCCTGGGCGGACGGTTGATGATATCGTTTAGGTTCATAGGTATTAAGCGTTGAAACTCCGGGTCCGGTGGGCCGTCCCGCGGCATATTTTTTGGTGTGGAGTTTTTTCAAGGATACGAGGGAAAGAAAAGCAGCGCAAGTGCCAAACGTTTACTTTATCAGGTGACAAATGCGCTTAATGTCCCGGTTTTCCGCCGCTTTGTCACTTATTTGCTGATCGAACGCGGCCCTGTCGCGGGGAGCGCCCATTCCGGTGGAACCCACTCTGCCGGCGGGCCAACCATCAACTATAATATTGATTACAATAATTGCACGTACGAGTTTGCTATGACCGCTATTTCTGCCTCGTCTATAAACCGCGCTTGTGTTGACAAGCGCCCACAAACGGGGTATAAGCTTTGAAAAGTTATGCCTGGGCCCGTGTGCGCCGGGCGTTGTTGGACCGAGAAAGATCCAGCCCTCATGAAGATCCTATCGCTAAGTGATGCGACAGTTCCGTTTATCTACAGCCCTCAAGTGCGTTCTCGGTTTAGCGATATCGATCTGATCCTGGGGTGTGGGGATCTTTCTTACCTTTACCTGGAGTATGTGCTGACGGCCCTGAATTCCCCGCTGTTCTTCGTGCGGGGCAATCACGATAAAGTCGTCGAGTACACCACATGGGGGCAGAGGACGGCGCCTGCGGGGGGTGTGGATCTGCACCGCCAGGTGATCAACCATCAGGGCTTACTGCTCGCAGGCGTCGAAGGCAGCCTGCGTTACCGGAGTGGTTTGTTCCAGTACACACAGGGCGAAATGTTCGGGCATGTCTTCTCGTTGGTCCCGCGTATGCTCCTGAACCGGCTCGTTCACGGCAGATTCCTGGACCTGTTCGTGACCCATGCTCCCCCCTGGGGTGTGCACGACCGCCCGGACCTGCCTCATCAAGGGATTAAAGCTTTCCGCTGGTTGATCAATATCTTCCAACCGGCGTATCACTTTCATGGCCACGTTCATGTCTACCGGCCAGATACCGTTGTTGAAACCCGTATCGGGGGGACACTGGTGATCAATACGTATCGTTATCGGGAAACTACCCTCGAACCTGGCGTGGATTATATACCCTCGGAATTGACCAAAGCGCGCTCTTAGACGGCCGGCCCACACGGGTCAGAAACAGCCGCCGGCGCCTGGCCGGCGGGTTTTCGGCTGTTTAAACTCCGAGAAGGAGAAACGATCATGTCGCATCACTTTCAAGCCAACCAAGATTTCGACCGCGCGATTTTCCGTGCGTTCATCCGAAAAGTGGTCTCTTTGTTGACCGGCAGAAGCAATGAGCTGCTGCCGTTCGATACCGTGCGAGAAAGGCTGCCCATCCGCGGCCAGCATTACCTGGGGCTGAGGCAGGTGCCCATCGAGCAGATTGTGGGGAGTATGGGGCGCTATCACGATTTCGACCGGGCTTTCCTGCCGACGCAGACCCGGACGAAAGCGCGCTGGGTCAGCATCGACAAAGCCCACTACCAGCAGATCTCCCTGCCGCCGGTGGATCTGGTCAAGATCGGCGAAATTTACTTCGTCAAAGACGGCAACCACCGGGTATCGGTGGCCAGGGAGCGCGGGCAGAGCTTCGTGGACGCCTATGTCACCGAAATCGACGTGCCCATCGCCCTGACCCCGGATACCAGGGTGGACGAACTGCAAGCGAAAAAAGAATACGCCGAATTCCTGCTGCAGACCAACCTGGCCGCGCAGCGCCCTGGCGCCGAGATCGAAACCCGCCTGGCGGGCCAGTACCGGCGCTTACTCGAGCATATCTCCGTCCACCGCTGGTACATGGGCGAGAAACGCCAGGCCGAGGTCCCGCTGAGTGAGGCGGCGGTCTCCTGGTACGATCACGTGTACCTGCCCGTGGTCCAAATCATCCGCGAGCAGGGCTTTCTCAAGGAGTTCCCCGGGGCGAGCGAAGCCGATTTATACCTGTGGATCATGGAATTCAAGGGGAACCTGCGCCAGGCGTACAATCGAGAGGACCCGAAGGCCGAAGCCGGGAAGGAACTGATCGCCGAGTACCCGCATCCGGCGGTGAAGAAGCTGGTCAACTACCTGAACCGCACCACCTGGATCGATGAGTTGATCCTACGGGAGGAGCGGGCGACCTTCCTGGAGCAAACCAACCTGCTCGCTCTCCGCCCGCAGGCCAGGGTGGAGACCACCCTGCCGGGCAAATACGACGTGCTGCGCAAGCATATCGCCGTCCATCGCTGGTACCTGGGAGAACAGCAGAACCAGGAAGTGCCCTACTCCGAGGCGGTGACTTCCTGGTACGACAACGTCTACACCCCGGTGGTGAATATCATCCGTGAATTGGGTGTGCTGGAGGCCTTCCCGGGCCGCACGGAGACCGATCTGTACTTATGGGTGATCGATCACCAGGCCTGGCTGCAGGAGGCCCATGGGAGCCAGGTGCCGCTGGAGCAGGCGGCCGAGCAGTTCGCAGAAAATGCCGGGGGCAAACGGAAAGACTGAGTTGGCAAAAACTTGTGCTAGCGGCAGATGAGCATGGGTTTCTCGCTCTCGCGCAGCACCTGGTCCACCGAGCTGCCGAGGACGACTTCGAGCACCGGGTTCGCCCCGTATCCACCCATGATGATCAGGTCGCAGCCGTGGTCGCGACCGGTGCTCAGCACAGCCTCGCCGACCTGGCCTTTTTCCAGTACATAAGTCGCCTGGACGTTATGGTCTTCCAGGTACTTCTGCGCCTGGTCCAGCGTGGCCTGGCCCACATCGCCGGTAGCCACCGTCACCACCACCAATGGTAGTTGCCACTTGCCGGCCAGGTAGGTGGCGATGAATAGCGCTTCTTCGGCCTTGGGGCTGCCGTCATAGGCCAGGAGAGCCCTGGTCAGCCCGGTGGAGCGCCTGGGGGTAGCCAGAAGCGGCAACGGGCAGCGCTGGATCAGGGTGCGGAACCCGGAGCTCAGGCGGGCCAGGGGTTGTTTGCCCGGCGGGTAGGCCAGGTTGGCGATCAGCAGGTCCGACCAGCGGGCCCGGCCGCAGATCTCGCGGGAGATATCCCCGGCTTCCAGCCTTAACTGCCCGGTGATCCCCGCCTGGGCGCAGCGCTGCTCGAACTCGGCCTTAACCGCCAGAGCCGCCTCTCCTTTCAACGCGGCCTTGTCCTTGACGATATGCAGCCCGTGCAGGTGCGCGCCCTCGCGGCGGGCGATGATCAGGGCTTGTTCCAGCGCATTCCAACCCTCGGGAGCGCCGCTGATGGCCACCATGATGTCGAGGAACAGGCGCTCGGGGGGCGTCTCCCCGGCGTGCGTGTAGCGCCAATACCCGGGAGGGGGCCCGGGTTCGAAGCGATCGATGCTGATCGTCCCCAGCAGGCGGGAGAACACACTTTTCGATTGGCTGCTGTAATGCTCGACCAGGTCGGCCGCCGCTGCTTCGGGACGGATATTCCACCCCAACTGTTCCCCCAGCGCGCTCTGGTGTTCGCCAATCCACAGGTAGAGATCGGTTTCGGTGCGGTTCGGGAAATAGCGCAGGATGCCCCGCTCGCGAATGAGCTGGATGATGGGCAGGTACACCGTGTCATACCAGGAGATCACGGCTTCAGAATAGGGGATCTCGCGCTGTTGTTCGAGCCCCATGTAATAACGATGCACGTCGATGTGCTCGCCTAAATCCTGGTACTTGCCCGGGGCGGTGACGGTCAGGTCTGCTTCCGGCCGCAGCACGTCGATGCGCGTCTTTTCCAGGAAGTCCACATACTCCGACTTGATAATCAACTCATCCAGGTCAATCTGCGGGGTGAGGGAAACGCGGGCCTTTATCTCGGTGACGTAGGCATGGATATACTTCGCCCCCAATTGGCGAGCCACGGAAACGCGATGGTTCCCGTCTTTGACGAAATACACCTCCCCGATCTGGTACACCTCGATCGGGGGGAGCCCCGACAGATCGGTTGCGGCCAGCTTGATCCGCGCCCAGCGCTCCTCGCTCACCGTGGAGCGGGGGAGGAAGTCGCGGGTAAAGTCGTTGTACCGGCCGACACTGCCCACGATGGCGTCCAGGGGGATATCCCTCAACCCCCGCTCTGCCATTTCCTGGGCTTTCAATTTTTGGCGCACTTCTTCGAATGACAGCAGCCTGTTCTGCTCGCCGCGCAGCGCCGAGAGCATATCCTGGAGCATCGCTTTGCTGCGCGCCGCGCGGAAATCCTCCACAGCCGATGCCAGATTTTGCAAATCTCCCATGATAATCCACTCTTAACCTTGCGGTCATTTCCCGCCTGGCCCAAACTCGTCGCCTCGGCCTCACTCGTGGGCGGCTGGCTGGCCGCCCGGAAGACAGGTAAACCACGGCCGTTCGCTTTCGTTTGGGTCCCCTGCTGTTCAAGCCCGCATTGTAATCCAAAACCCGGGGTTCGAGTAGATGAGCGCGGACCTCAGATTTTCCGCCTTTTGATCGCTGCGGTGTTATACTCTACGATACCCAATTTCTCATGAAGGAGAGAGCAATATGCCCGCCCCTCGCCTGACATTTTTCTGCGAATTGGACACCCCTGCGCTGCAAGAATTGTTTACTCAGGCGCTGATCGCTGATTTGCTGGAGATGCGCGCCGCAGTCAGCCTGGGGATATTGGATCACAGCCCGGAACGGGCCGAAGTGGTGCGCCGTCTCAACCAGGCGGGCGTTCCGGTGACCGGCTGGCTGCTGCTCCCCAAAGAGCAGGGATACTGGTTCAACCTGCGCAACGCGGAGCACGCCGCCCTCAGCTACCGGGCATTCAGGGAGTGGACCGAGCAGCACGGGCTGGCCTGGCAGGCGGTCGGCCTGGATTTCGAGCCCGATATCCGCGAACTGGAGAATTTGACCGCCGGGAAACTGCGCTTGCTGCCCCTGCTCATCAAACGCGCCCTGGGCCGGAAAGAGTGGCGGGCGGGGCGCTCGGCTTATGTGGACCTGGTCGCCCAAATCCACGCCGATGGGTACCTGGTGGAGAGCTACCAGTTCTTCCTCATCGCCGACGACCGCCTGGCGCGCTCCACCCTGGTCCAGCGGGTGACGGGGATCGTCGATGTGCCCGTGGACCGGGAGATCCTGATGCTGTACACCAGTTTCTGGCGCTCGCCGGGCCGCGGCCGCGGCGGGTTGTTGGGGCCGGGTATCTTGTGGAGCTACGGCCCGCAGGCCCAGGCCATCGGCCTGGGGAGCACCGGGGGTGGGGTGGAGACCCTGGTGGGCGACCCTCGCCCGCTCACCTGGGATGAATTTGCCCGGGACCTGCGCATGGGCTGGTATATGAACGAAAACCTGTACGTCTTCAGCCTGGAGGGCTGTGCGCGCCAGGAATTCTTCCCCAGGCTGAAAAATTTCGCCTGGGATATGCCCATCCTGACCCCGGAAGCGAGCCTCGATCGGGTGAACGAATGGCGGGCCGCTTTCCATGGGATGTTGTGGGTCAGCACCCACTTGCGGTGGATATTTGGCTTCACCGCGGCTTTGATCCTGTTCCTTTGGGGGTTGAGACGTTATCTGCGCGGCCGGTAAGCCCGGTCATCTGAAATGGAGTGGAGCTTGAAAGAGAACATCCTCATCACCGGCGGAGCCGGTTTCATCGGCAGCCATCTTTGCGAACTTTTCGTGCATCAGGGCCACCGGGTGGTGGCGATCGATGACCTGTCCACGGGGCGGATCGAAAATATCCGCGGCCTGATCCCGCTGCCCAATTTCCAGTTCGTGCGCGAGACGATCATGAACACCCAGGTGTTAGACCGGCTGACCAGCGAGGCGGATATCGTCATCCACCTGGCCGCGGCGGTCGGGGTGATGCTGATCGTCGAAGACCCGGTGCGCACGATCAAAACCAACATCATGGGGTCCGAAGTGGTTCTATCGGCGGCCAACCGCTACGGCTGCAAAGTGCTGGTCGCCTCCACCTCCGAAGTCTATGGCAAAGGGGTGAAGGTCCCCTTCTGCGAGGAGGACGACCGCTTGATGGGCTCGACCACCCACAGCCGGTGGGCCTATGCGACCTCGAAAGCGGTTGACGAGTTCCTGGGGCTGGCCTACCACCAGCAGTTTGGGCTGCCGGTGATCATCAGCCGCCTGTTCAACACCATCGGCCCCCGGCAGACCGGGCGCTACGGCATGGTGGTGCCGCGCTTCGTGCGCCAGGCGCTGCGCGGCGAGCCCCTGACCGTGCATGGGGACGGGAACCAATCGCGCTGTTTCGCCGATGTGGCCGATGTGGTGGGCGCAATCGCCGGGCTGGCGCAGCACCCCCAGGCCGTCGGCCAGGTGTTCAACATCGGCTCGACCGAGGAGATCACCATCCGGGAACTGGCGGAGAAGATTATCGACCTCACCGGCTCCTCGTCCGAGATCCACTATGTGCCCTACGATGAGGCGTACGCTCCGGGGTTCGAGGATATGCAGCGGCGGGTCCCGGCGATTGAGAAGATCCAGGGTCTGATCGGTTACCGGCCGCGCTACCGGCTGGACGATACCTTGCGGCGGGTGATCGAGTACGAGCGTCAGCAGATGAGCTAGCCCTGCTGGTGGAGGAAGGTTTCCACCTGGGCGGCCGACGGCAGGGCGGGGATGGCCCCGCGCTGGGTGGTGGTCAGCGCCCCGGCGGCGTTGGCATAGCGGCAGATGCGGGCGATCTCTCTCACGTCCTCCCAGGCCTCAGGCGAGCGGACCAGGCCAGCCAGCAGGGCGGCTACAAAGCCGTCCCCCGCCCCGGTGGCGTCCACCGCGGCCACCGGGAAGCCCGGCACATGACCGCGGAAGCGGGAGGTGAAATAGGAGCAGCCGGCCTTGCCCTGCGTGACCACCAGCAGGCGTAGATTGGGCTGCCATAGCCGCTCCACCCCGCGCTCCAGCTCCCCTGTCCCGGCCAGAAACTCGAGCTCCTCCTGGCTGATCTTTGCGATTTGCGCGTGCTGCCAGCCGAGCAGCAGCCCTTCCCGCGCCAGGGCGGGGTCGGGCCACAGCTGCAGGCGCAGGTTGGGATCGTAAGAGATCAGCGCCCCGGCCTGGCTGGCGGCCTGCACCGCGTGCAGGGTGGCGCTGCGCGACGGCTCCCCGATCAGGCTGATCGACCCAAAGTGGAAGATTTTCGCCTGGCGCAGATAGGCGGCATCCACCTCCTCCGGCCGGTAGAGCATATCTGCGCTGGGGTGGCGGTAGAACATGAAATCTCGCTCGCCATCTGCCCGCAGCGAGACGAAAGCCAGCGCCGTGCGCGCCTCGGTCGAGAAGCACAGGGCGGAAATATCCACCCCGGCCTCCGCCAGAGTCTGGGCCAGGAAGCGCCCGAATGGGTCCTCCCCCACCTTGCCCATGAAACCACTGGAAACCCCCAGGCGGGCCGCGCCAACGGCGACATTCGCCGGCGCGCCTCCGGGGGCTTTTTTGAAGGTGGTCGCTTCGGCCAGGGAAACGCCCGATACGGTGGGCACGAAATCGATCAGCAGCTCGCCAAGGGTGATGAGTTCTGGCATACGTCTTTCACCTGAAGCACAGCCAAACGGTGGGATTACGGCTCGTCATGTGAAAATAGTATAACTGATCAAGACCGGCTCAACCGGTCTCTTTTCCCAACCTTTGACTTTCATCTGTGGGTGCGTTATACTGGCAGACAAAATGGCGATAATTACGGTATGCTATGGCGTTATCGGTTGCCCTGCGGCCGGTAGCGCCGGTAGTTATGCCCGCATGACCGCCTCGATCTGGCTTGGGGGGAAGAGCAGCCATTGAATTGCGGGTGAATCTCCCGGCAGCCTGTCCCGCCGGGATAGGGGAGGCTCTCTTCCGCCCTGGCTCGTAATTCCTGAGATGTGGAGGAAAGCGAATATGTTCGGTCACATCCTCGTCCCATTGGATGGATCTTCTTTAGCTGAAGTCGTCCTGCCGCACGTGGTAGCCCTGGCGCGGGCCGGAACCTCGAAAATCACCTTGCTCCAGGTGCTGGACCCGCTCAGCGGGGTGACCCGGCCGCGCAGCACCGATCCGTTCGATTGGCAAATCCGCAAGGCGGAGGCGGAGACCTATCTCCGCGGAGTGGCCCAACGGCTTGAAGACGCGAATCTGCCCATTCAGATGGCGATCATCGAAGGGAAAGCGGCGGAGAGCGTGATCGAGTATGCCGATAACGAGAAGGCCGACGTCATCGCCATGAGCAGCCACGGACAAAGCGGGATCAGCAGTTGGAACGTGAGCAGCGTGGTGCAGAAGGTGATCGAACGGGTGCGCAAATCGGTGATGATCGTTCGCGCCTACCAGCCCTTATCCATCGGCCTCACCGATCTCCAGTATAAGCGGATCCTCATCCCCCTGGACGGGTCGCAAAGGGCGGAGGTGGTTCTGCCCGCAGCCACCAACCTGGCCCGCGCCCACGAGGCTGAACTGCGCATCGTGCACGTGGTCGAGCGACCGCAGATACCGCACCGCATGCCCGTCAGCCAGGAGGAGAACGAACTGGTTGACCGCCTGGTTGAGCACCGGCAGGTGGACGCCTCCAGGTACATGAACGATCTGCAGACAAGAATTAACATGAACGTGTCCACCAGCATCCTTGTCTCTGAGGTGGTTACGGCTGAACTCCACAATATCGTCGATGAGGAACAGCCCGATCTGATCATGTTCAGCGCCCACGGCTATTCCGGGCAAACCCGCTGGCCCTACGGGAGTGTGGTCGTCAGTTTCATCACCTATGGGAAAACCCCCTTGTTTATCGTCCAAGATCTTCCTGAAGACCGCATCGAGCCGACTCACGCAGAGATCGCCGCGCGCGAGCAGGGAGGGCGGTAGCGGATGGCCGGCTCTTCAGTTCAGGTGAGCCCCGGCCCCTCTGCCGAAGGCGAACAGACCCAAACCGTGCGCCTGGAAGCGTTTGCTCAGCAGCTGGCAGCGGCCCACAAAGATACGCTGCCCGGCTCCAGGCGCGGGCCCTCCGGGATGCTGATCGATTACCTGGACGGCTACAGCGAGCTGCTGCGCGAGACGGTCCGGGCCTTCAGTTCTGTGGACGATGGAGAACTGGCCATCTCGTATGCCGCCGAGTGGATCCTGGACAACCATTACATCGTCCAGCAAGCCATACGCGAGGTCAAGAAAGACCTGCCGCTCAGGTTCTACCGCCAACTGCCGTCTCTGGCGGGTGGCCCGCTGGCCGGCCTGCCGCGGACCTACGCCCTTTCCCGTGAATTCCTCCTCTTCGAGCGTGCTCACCTGGATATGGAGCGTGTGCGCCGCTTCATCCACGCTTACCAGGTGATCACGCCGCTGAGGATGGGCGAATTGTGGAGCCTGCCCCTCATGCTGCGCATTGCGGCCATCCAGGCTCTCTCGGCGGCGTTGATCGAGCTGGTCCAAAGGAGCGGGAGAGATAGCCCCAAACAACTTCCGGTGATCGACCTGAAGGAAAGCATGGCGACCGAAGAGGTGGTGGCGAACAGCATCATCTCTTTGCGCGCCCTGGCCAACGAGAACTGGAAAGATTTCTTCGAAGATTTGAGCCTGGTGGAACGGGTGCTCTCGCGCGACCCGGCCAATCTGTATGCGGGCATGGATTTCGATACCCGTGACCGCTACCGCAAAGTGGTAGAAGACCTGGCCCGCGACATGCGTGGCGATGAGCTGGAGATCGCTCGCACCGCCGTCCGCCTGGCGCAAAAGGATATCGACGTGGACGGGGGCCGCATCGGCGTGTACGCCCCGCTCTCGATCTCCGCCCAATCCGGGGACGGAAAGCTATTGTATTGGGATGGGTTCGAGGCCCGGCGCAGCTCCCACGTTGGGTATTACCTGCTCGACGCCGGCCTGGCGGAGTTGGAAGAAGCCGTGCAGTACCGGCCGCGAGGCTGGCGGCGGCTCAGGCGGGCGATCTTCAAACGCCCCACCCCGGTTTACCTGGGGGGCATCGCCGTTGTGGGGCTCATCGTCTTCCTCCTTCTGCTGTACTACTCCATCGCCTCCGCTGCCAGCCTCCCGCAGCTCCTGCTGGTGGCACTGCTCAGCCTGGTCCCGGCCGTCACCATCGCTGTCAGCCTGGTCAATTGGGCCATCACCAACACGGTCCCGCCCCGCGTACTGCCCAAGATGGACTTTTCAAAGGGCCTTCCCCCCGAGTGCAAAACCCTGGTGGTCATCCCGTCACTGCTGACCGACGAAGAGGAAGTGCACAGCCTACTGCAGCAGCTCGAGCAGCACCACCTACGCAACCGGGACCCACACCTGCTGCTGGCGCTGGTGAGTGATTTCGCCGATGCCCCGCAGCAGAACCTGGATGGGGACGATGCTTTGTTCCAGACCGCCGCGGAGGGCATCCAGGCCCTGAACGAACGCTATAAAGACGCCACCGGCGGCCCTTTCCTCTTGCTGCACCGGGAGCGCCGCTGGAATGAAGCCGAGGGCATCTGGATGGGATGGGAGCGCAAACGAGGCAAGCTCCACGAACTCAACCGGCTGCTGCGCGGGGCGAAAGATACTTCCTACCGCTACGTGGCCGGGAACCTGGAGGCCCTGGAAAATGTGCGCTATGTGATCACCCTGGATGCGGATACCATCCTGCCGCTGGGGAGCGCCCACCGCCTGATCGGCACCCTCGCCCACCCGCTCAACCGCGCCGTCTTTGGTCCATCTTCCATCCCGGGGGAAGAGCAGGTGACCGCGGGGTTTAGCATCCTCCAGCCCAGGACCGATATCAACCCCAGCAGCGCCAACCAATCCCTGTTCACCCAGGTCTTCGCCGGCGATACCGGGCTGGACCTGTACACCCTGGCCGTCTCCGACGTGTACCAGGACTTCTTCGGCGAGGGCATTTTCATCGGCAAAGGCATCTACGATGTGGATGCCTTTGAGCGCAGCCTGGAGCAGCGCGTGCCGGAGAATGCTTTGCTGAGCCACGACCTGTTCGAAGGCAATCACGGGCGGGTGGGCCTGGTCAGCGACATTGTCCTGGTCGAAGATTACCCGCCCAACTATCTGGTTTATGCCAGCCGGCTGCACCGCTGGATCCGTGGGGATTGGCAGCTTCTCCCCTGGCTGTTTCGAGAAGTGCCCGGTCCGCAGGGGAAGCTGAAGAACCGCTTTTCGGCCATTTCGAGATGGAAGATCATCGACAACCTGCGCCGCAGCCTGATCTCCCCGGCCCTGCTGCTGCTCTTGCTGGCAGGATGGACGGTGCTGCCCGGATCTGCCCTGGCCTGGACGCTGCTGGCCCTGTTCACGCTGGCCGCCCCGCTTCTCACCGGCGTAATTGGCTCGTGGTTGGAAATCTTCACCGGGGCCTCGCCCGAGGGCGCCATGCACCCGCTGCGGAACCCGTTCCAGCGCTGGCTGCTGGCGGTGGTCTTCCTGCCTTACGAGGCCTGGCTTTCGCTGAGCGCAATCTGGGTCACGCTGTTGAGGTTGTCATCACAGCGCCGGCTGCTGCAGTGGACGACGGCCGCCCAGTCCACCCGGCTGATGGGAGACGCCCCTTCAGCCCTGGTCACCGGGCGGCTGATGGCCCCCGCGCTGGTGATCTCCGTCCTGACCGGCGCCCTCGTCCTGTGGCTGAACCCGCCTGCGCGGCCACCGGCAGCTCCGCTCCTGGTCGCCTGGCTGCTTTCCCCCCTCATCGCTTACTGGATCAGCCAGCCGCTGCGAAAAAGCCCGCCGCCCCTCGGTGAAGCTGACACCCGCAAGTTGAGGCGCCTCGCCCTCAAGACCTGGCTGTTCTTCGAGCAGTTCGTCGGCCCGGAGGACCACTGGCTGCCCCCCGATCATTTCCAGGAATCGCCCAAGGGGGTGGTCGCCCACCGCACCTCGCCGACCAATATTGGCCTGGCCCTGCTGGCCGCCCTGAGCGCGTTCGACTTTGGGTACACCGGCCCATTGAATTTGATCGCCAGGCTGCGCAGCACCATGGAGAACATGGAGAAGCTGGAGCGCTACCGCGGGCACATCCTGAACTGGTTCGACACGCGCACCCTGGAGCCCCTGGAGCCGCGCTATGTTTCCACCGTGGACAGCGGAAACCTGGCCGCCTGCTTGCTGGCGCTTCGCCAGGGCTGCCTGGAGATGGCTGCCCAGCCCGCTTTCCGCTGGCAGAACCTGGAAGCCTGGATCGACGCGCTGGATCTCCTATCCTCCCTGCTGGAAGAAATACGGAGCGCAGGCGAAGAAGAGGGGCTCGCAAGCCTGCTGGAACTGCTGGACGAGTTCCGCCAGCAGGTACTGCTGGTGAAGGATACGCCCCGTTCCTGGGCGCCGCTGATGTACTCGCTGCAGCAAGAAGGGATGCCCGAGATGGAACGACGCCTGGCGGCTGTGGCCGAGGGGCTGGCTTTGGGCCTGGGAGCAGAGCATTTGCGCCAGATCCGCCTGTACTCCCGGTTCGTACGCCAGCACATCGACCACCGGGTGCGCATCGTAGAACTGCTGCTCCCTTGGTCCACCATGCTCTATCGCCGGCCGGAATTATTCGACCTGCCGGGCTTCCAGGCCGACCTGCAGGCGGAGTGGGAGGCCCTCACCGAGGCGCTGCCCCCCTCCCCTGCGTTGGGCGAAATCCAGGCTGCAGCCACCGCGGCCGGGGCGGTGCTGGAGCGGATCCTGGCGCACCTGGACGCTTTTTCTCCCCAGGACGAACTGGTGGAGGCCGCCCGGAAGTGGTGCCTGGAGCTTGATGAGCGCGTCCGCTCGGCGGCCATGGCTGCCAAAGCGCTGCTGATCGGCTTCGATGATGTTGCCCGTATCGCCGAGCGCATGTTCCAGGAGATGGAGTTCGATTTCCTCTTCGACCCGCAGCGGCAGGTGTTCCACATCGGCTATAACCTGACCCTGGGAAAACCGGACTCGAATTACTACGATCTGATGGCCTCCGAAGCGCGCATCGCCAGCCTGGTGGCCATTGCCAAGGGAGATGTGCCCACCGAGCATTGGCTGCACCTGGCGCGCCCAATGACCCAGTTGGACGGCACCCGCGCCCTGCTCTCGTGGAGCGCGACCATGTTCGAATACCTGATGCCCAACCTGTTCCTGCGCAGCTACGACGGCACCCTCCTCCACCAGTCGGCTCACGCCGTGGTCGCCCAGCAGATCCAATACGGCCGCGGGAAGAATCTCCCCTGGGGGATATCCGAGTCGGGCTACTACCGCTTCGATATCAACCAGAATTACCAGTACCGGGCGTTCGGCGTCCCGGGTTTGGGCTACAAGCGCGGCCTGGGGGATGACCTGGTGGTCACCCCGTACGCATCGCTGTTGGCCCTGCCCTTGCAGCCCAGGCAGGTGCTGGAGAACATCGACGATCTGTTGAAGCTGAGGATGGTGGGCGCTTTTGGGTTCTACGAGGCCATCGATTTTACCTCCCGCAGGCTGTCCCTGGGCCGGCCATATGAAATTGTGAAGTCGTACATGGCCCACCACCAGGGGATGATCCTGATCTCCCTGGCCAACTATTTCCACGGTTTCCGGATGGTGGAACGCCTGCACGCCGACCCGCGCATCCGGAGCGTGGAACTGCTGCTGCAAGAGCAGATCCCGGCCGGCGCGCCGCTGGAGAACCCGCGGGATGAAGAAGAGCCCGGTTCGCGCCCGGTGCAGGTGCAGGTGATCACCCAGCCCTGGAGCGTGCCGGTGGAGACCTTACAGCCGCGGGTGCACTCCCTCTCCAATGGACGGTACAGCGTGCTGCTAACCAACACCGGCGGCGGGTACAGCGCCTGGGGGGATATCGACCTTACCCGCTGGCGCCCGGAACTGACCCCCGGCCTGTGGGGCACCTGGTTGTACGTCCAGGACCAGGAGACCGGCCAGTTCTGGTCTGCCACCCACCGGCCTGTGTGCACCAACCTGGAGGCCCAGGACGTGAGTTTCAACGCCCACATGGTGGAGTACCGCCGCCGGGATGGCGACATCTCCCTGATGCTGGAAGTCACCGTGCCGCCGGATGACGACCTGGAGGTGAGAAGGGTCACTCTGACCAATCACGGTGGCCGCCAGCGGCGCCTGCGCCTGGTGAGTTATGGTGAAGTGGTGCTCGCCAGGCAGATGGACGATCAACGCCACCCTGCTTTCAACAAACTGTTCATCGAAAGCGAGTTTGTGCCCGAGGCGAATGCGCTGGTCTTCCGCCGCCGGCCGCGCAAAGCCTCCGAGGACCCCCTGTTTATGGCCCATGCCATCGTCGTCGAGCAGGGCACCCACCTGTTCCCGGAATACGAAACCGACCGGAAGAAGTTCCTCGGCCGCGGGCAGACGGTGCAAACTCCGGCCGCGCTCACCCACCTCAGCCGGCTGACGGGCAGCACCGGCGCCACGCTGGACCCCGTTTTTTGCCTGGGGCAAGAGTTCGTGCTGGAGCCGCACGCCACCCTGCAGCTCGCTTTCCTCACCCTGGCCACCGATTCCCGCCGGGGGGCGATCAACACCATCCAGCGCTACCAGGCTTGGCACATGGTCGATCGGGCTTTCGGCCAGGCCCGTTCTCAGGCCGAAGTCGAGCTGCGCCGCACCGGCCTGGACACCCCCCGCCTGGCCCTGGTGCAGGATCTGCTGTCCATAGTGCTCTACCCCCAGGCCACCCTGCGGGCGCCGGAAGGGGTGCTGGCCGCCAACGTCAAAGGCCAGCCCGGCCTCTGGGGGCACGGGATTTCCGGCGATTACCCCATCTTGCTGGCCCGGATCGAAGAGTCTGATGAACTCACCCTAATCCACGATCTGCTCCAGGCCCATGCCTATTGGCGCAACCGCGGTCTGATGATCGACCTGGTGATCCTGAATGATAAAGGCGCCGGCTACGCCCAGGAATTGAACAACAGCCTGCAGCGGCTGTTGAACAGGATGCATGCCGATGCCTGGCTGAACCGCCGGGGCGGCATCTTCATTGTTTCGCGGGAGAACCTGGCTCAGGCGGATCTGACTCTGCTGCAAACCGTGGCCCGGGCCATCCTGACCGGCAAAGAGACGCTGGCGGCGCAGGTGGAGGCGATCAACCGCCTGCCCTCGCGCCTGCCGCCTTTCACCCCCAGCGCCGAAAAAGTGCTGCCCGCTGAGACCCCGCCCTTGCCGCGCCCGGAACGGCTGCAGTTTGACAATGGATACGGCGGGTTCAGCCCGGACGGGCGAGAATATGTGATCTACCTGGAGCCAGGCGCGTGGACGCCGGCCCCCTGGACGAACGTGATCGCCAACCCGGTGTTCGGCTGCCTGACGACCGAGGCCGGCCTGGGCTATACCTGGGCGGTGAACAGCGGCGAGAACCGCCTCACCCCCTGGAGCAACGACCCGGTCTCAGACATCTCCGGCGAGGCGGTGTATCTGCGTGACGAGGAGACGGCAGAGATCTGGTCGCCCACCCCTCAGCCGAAGCGGAGCGATGCCGCCTACCTGGTGCGGCACGGCGCAGGTTACACCGTCTACGAGCATCACAGCCACGGGCTGAAGCAGCGCCTGAGGGTGTTCGTCGCCATGGACGAGCCGGTGAAGGTGCTACAGGTGCGCCTGGAGAACCTGTGGGACCGGCCGCGGCGCATCACCGTGACTTATTATGCGGAATGGGTGCTGGGCGTGTCTCGCGAGGCCAACCAACAGTACATCGTCCCCGAGTACGATCACGAACTCGAGGCGCTGCTGGCGCGTAACACCTACAACCACGAGTTCGGCGAACGGGCGGCGTTCGCCGCGGCGAGCAAACCGCTGCACAGCCTGACCACCGACCGGTTGGAGTTCATCGGCCGCTTCGGCAGCCTGGGCCGGCCGGCCGCCCTGCGGCGTATCGGGCTCTCGGGCAGTGTCCGCGCCGGCGAAGATCCCTGCGCCGCCCTGCAGCTTCACGTGGACCTGCCGCCCGGCGGCGTCGAAGAGGTGTACTTCTTGCTCGGTGAAGGCGACGACCGGGAACACTCCCTGCAGCTCGTGCGCCGCTTCCAGGACAGGGCCGAGGTGGACCGCGCCTGGCAGGAGGTGCAGACCTTCTGGGACCGCACCCTCGGCACGGTCCATGTTTGCACGCCGGACCCGGCGATGGACCTGATGCTGAACCGCTGGCTGCTCTACCAGCTCCTGGCCTGCCGGATTTGGGGCCGGTCGGCTTTTTACCAGTCGAGTGGGGCCTATGGTTTCCGCGACCAACTGCAGGACGTAATGGCCCTGGTCTTCTCCGCCCCCGAGTTAGCACGCGAGCATATCCTGCGCGCTGCTGCCCACCAGTTCGATGCCGGGGATGTCCTTCATTGGTGGCACCCTCCCACCGGGCGCGGCGTGCGCACCCGCATCTCGGACGACCTGCTGTGGCTGCCCTATGTGACCGCGTATTACGTGGCCGCCACCGGCGATACCGGGATTTTGGACGAAAAAGTCCCGTTCATAAAGGGAAAGCCGCTGGACCCGGAAGAAGAAGACCGCTACGGGCAGTACGAATCGACAGTCGAAGGTTTTCCTTTGTTCGAACACTGCCGCCGGGCCCTGGAGCGCGGCGCGACCGCCGGACGGCACAATCTGCCGCTCATCGGCGGCGGGGATTGGAACGACGGCATGAACCGGGTGGGCATCGAAGGCCAGGGCGAGAGCGTCTGGCTGGCCTGGTTCTTATACGATACCCTGGTCAAATTCGCCGGTTTATGCGATCTGCGCCAGGAGACGACCCGGGCCGAATTTTACCGCCAGCGCGCTGCCGAGCTGCAGCAGGCGATCGAAGCCAACGCCTGGGATGGAGACTGGTACCTGCGGGCGTTTTTCGACGATGGCACGCCGCTGGGCTCGGCGAGGAACCTGGAGTGTAAGATCGATTCGATCGCCCAGAGTTGGGCGGTGATCTCCGCCGCCGCCGAGCCTCAGCGCAGCCTGGCGGCCATGAACTCGGTGAAGGAGCGGCTGGTGCGCGCCGATGACCGCCTGGTGCTGCTCTTCACCCCGCCCTTCGACCGCACCCCGCGCGATCCGGGTTATATAAAAGGCTACCTGCCCGGGATTCGCGAGAACGGCGGCCAGTACACTCACGCTGCCACCTGGGTTGGATGGGCTTTTTCCTGCCTGGGGCAGGGGGACCTGGCGGAGTGGATCTTCCGGCTGCTCAACCCGGTGTACCAGGCCGAGACCCGCCCCCGGGCCGACCGCTACCAGGTGGAGCCTTATGTGGTGGCGGCCGACGTCTACAGCGTACCGCCCCACGTGGGCCGCGGCGGTTGGACCTGGTACACGGGCTCCAGCGGCTGGCTTTACCGCCTGGGGGTGGAAGCGATCCTCGGCCTGCAGCTGCATGACCATCACCTGGTCGTAGATCCTTGCATCCCGGCCAATTGGGAAGGCTTCGAGATGGATTTCCGCCGTGGGGAAACGGTCTACCATATCCGCGTCGAAAACCCCCAGCGCCTCAACCGTGGGGTGGGGCAGGTCACCCTGGATGGAAAAAACCTGCCAGGTCAGCGCATCCCGATGGCCGCAGACGGCGAGCGTCACGAAATTAATATAACCTTAGGGGAAAATGAGTAAATAAATCGTTTTTCTGTTAAAATATGGGGGGGCGGTAGAAACAAAAATTACAACTTTTCTTCACTCCTTGCGTAGAACTGATTAAGCCTTGGTTCGCTTCCAGCCTTGAGGCAGGATGCTACCGCCTTTTCAGGATGGAAGTCCGCGGTTATATATTTTTTCCAGGAGCATCTTTATGAGAAGAGGGAACTTGTTTTGGGCTACCCTGTTGATCGCGGCTGGCGTCTTGCTGCTGCTGAACAACCTGGGTATCCTGCGGGTTAACGTTTGGGGGATAATCTGGCCGCTGGCTTTGATCGCCCTCGGCGTTTCGGCCCTGTGGAGAGTATTTTCCCGGCGGGACGTCGAAACCGAGCATGCGGTGATCCCCCTGGATGGCGCCCGGCGCGCCAGGGTGAAGATCAAGCACGGGGCCGGGAAGTTGGAGATTTTCGCCGATGCCGGGGGGATCAATCTGGCCGAGGGGGATTTCGGCGGCGGCCTGGAACTGGACACCCACCACGTAGGCGACGGCCTGGAAGTGGAGATGCGCATGCCGGATATGGTCGTCGCCCCCTGGAACATGCCCTGGGGCGGCAGCCTGACCTGGTCGGTGGGGATGAACCCGGAGATCCCGCTCATGCTGGACCTGGAAACCGGGGCCGGTGAGGCGGAGTTGAATTTGACCGATCTGCAGGTTACCGATCTGCGGCTGCGCACGGGCGCCAGTTCGACCCGGGTGCAGCTGCCGGCCCAGGCCGGACAGACGCGGGTGGACCTGGCCTCGGGCGCCTCATCCATCGTGCTGTACGTCCCCCAGGGGGTAGCGGCGCGGATCCGGGCCAAGGGCGGGTTATCTGCGGTGAGTATCGATGAAAGCCGTTTCCCCCGCTTTGGCGATATTTACCAGTCGCCCGATTTCGACACGGCTGCCAACCGGGTCGAGGTCTCCGCCGAGACCGGGGTCGGCGCGATCGAAGTCCGTTAAGCGAGCCCCGATCGATGGGAACTGAGCACCGCCATTCAACCTGGAGGACCGATGAATTCAACTGAGCAGACTCTGGCCGAGGGCATATTGTTCACAGATATGTACCAACTGACGATGGCGCAGTTGTACTTTCGCATGGGCCTGCACGAAAAACCGGTCCAGTTCGATCACTTCTTCCGCAGCTACCCGGACTACGGTTCTCATAAGGCAGGCTTCTGTATCAGCGCCGGTCTGGAGTGGCTGCTGGATTGGATGAAGACCGCCCGGGTGACCGCCGAGGATATCGAGTACCTGCGCAGCCAGCGCACTCAGCCCGGCGGCCGGCTGTTCGCCGACGATTTCCTCGACTGGCTGCGCAGCAACGGTGATTTTTCGGGGATCAATCTGTGCGCCATCCCCGAAGGCAGGGTGGTTCATCCCAATACCCCGCTGACGGTGGTCCAGGGGCCGCTGGCGAAAGCCCAACTGCTGGAGACCGCGCTGCTGAACCAGTTGAATTATCAGATCTTGATCGCCACCAAGGCGGCCCGCATCCGCGAGATCGGGCGCGGCCAACTGCTGCTGGAGTTTGGCATGCGCCGGGCCCAGGACCGGGGGGCGAATGCCGGAGCGCGGGCGGCGCTCATCGGCGGGGCGGATTTCACCTCGAACACCGGGCTCTCGGCCATCCTGGGTTTACCGGCCAAAGGCACCCACGCTCACAGTATGGTCCAACTCTACCTGGCGATGGGCATGAGCGAGGAAGACGCCTTCCAGGCCTACGCCGACGTCTATCCGGATGACTGCCTGCTCCTGGTGGACACCATCAACACCCTCGAAAGCGGTATCCCCAACGCCATCAAGGTGTTCGAAAAGTTGAAGCGGAAAGGGCACCGGCCGGTGGGGGTGCGCCTGGATTCGGGCGACCTGGCCTACCTCAGCATCCAGGCTGCCCGCCAGTTGGACGCCGCCGGCTTCCCGGACGTGTCCATCGTGCTCTCCAATAACCTGGATGAACTGGTCATCTGGCAGATCATCACCCAGATTATGGACGAGGCCCCGCGCTACGGGGTTGACCCCGAACGCCTGATCCGCCGCCTGGTGTATGGGGTGGGCACCCGGTTGATCACCTCCTGGGGCGAGCCGGCCCTGGGCGGAGTGTACAAGCTGGTGGCGGTCCATCACCAGGGGGATTGGGTCCCGGCGATCAAGATCAGCGAGTCGCCCGAGAAGACCCCCAACCCCGGTTACAAGGCGGTATGGCGCCTGTACGACCGCCGCGGCTATGCCACCGCCGACCTGGTGACCCTGGAAGACGAGGACCCGCGCCGCATGGAGCGGATCGTCCTGCGCCACCCGACCGACCACACCAAGTTCCGCTCGCTGGGCCAGGGCGACCTGGCCGAAATCGAGCCGCTGTTGGTGGAAGTCTTGCAGGATGGGAAGCTGGCGATCGACCTGCCCACCCTGGATGAGATGCGGGCCCGCCGCAAATCCGATGTGGAGCGTCTGGACCCCGGCGTGCGCCGCATCATGTACCCCCACATTTACCACGTGTCACTCAGCCAGAAGCTGTGGGACCTCAAGCAGCAACTGGTTGCCGATTTTGTCAACGCCTGAAATTGAATAAGGAGACTGTACTTATGTTTCGCTGGCTGGGATCTAGAATTGTTTGGGGCACACTGCTGATCGCAGGCGGGATCGTCTTCCTCCTGCAAAACCTGGGTCTCATCAACCTGTCGGAGATCTTTTGGGGTTTCCTTCTTGGGGTGGCGGGACTGGGATTTCTCTCGGTGTATGCCTCGCGCCGGGAGCATTGGTGGGCGCTCATCCCCGGTTTTACCCTGCTGGGCGTCGCCTCCCTGATCGTGCTGTCATTCTTTGCCCCCGGGGTTGCCGATGCTTGGGGCGGCGCCCTGGTGCTGGGGGGCATCGCCCTGGCCTTCCTCACCATCTACGCCACCGACCGCACCAACTGGTGGGCCCTCATCCCCGGCGGAGTGATGCTCACCCTGACCCTGATTGTGGGGCTGGAGGCGACGGTGAGCGGCTGGGCGACCGGCGGCATTCTGTTCATCGGCATCGGCCTGACCTTCGCCCTGGTGGCCCTGCTGCCCAACCCGGAGGGGCGCATGGGCTGGGCCTGGTTCCCGGCCGGCATCCTGCTGCTGATGGGCGTGCTCATCCTGGCCGCAGCCGAGGAGCTGATCGGCATCATCTGGCCCCTGGCGCTGATCGTGGGCGGGTTGTTCCTCTTCTTCCAGGCTTTCCGCCCGAGGAAGGGATTCTAGGCCGGCTGTCCGGCGCCTGAGGGTTGATGGAGTAAGGACAATGAACGAAAACGAATGGCCCGCAAGCCAGGAGCGCCGGGCGAGAAGGGAAAACCGCCAGCGCCACAGCATTTTCTTCCCACTGCTCCTGATCGTCATTGGGATCATCTTCCTGCTCGAGAATCTCGGCATCTTGCAGGGCAGCGCCTGGGACCTGATTCTGAGGTTGTGGCCGCTGCTGCTGGTCGTCATGGGGGTAGACGGCCTCATCCGGCGGGATGGGTTTATCGTACCGGTGCTGTTCATCGGGATCGGCGCCCTGCTGCTGCTGGATAACCTGGGCTACCTGGCGATCAGCGTCCTGGATTTCATCCTGAGCCTGTGGCCGGTGCTCTTGATCGCCATCGGTTTCGATCTCGTCTTTGGCCGGCGGTCGGTGTGGCTGTCGCTGGTTGGCGCGGTGATCGTACTGGCGGTCCTGGCCGGGGCGCTGTGGCTGTATCAGGGGCGTATCGGCGCAGCCCAGCCGGAAGGCGAGCAGATCAGCCAGGATCTGTCCGGGGCGGAAGCGGCGCGGATCGTGCTCTCGCCGGGCGTCGCCGCCCTGCATGTGGAAGCCCTGGAAACCGGCGATGAACTCGTCACCGGGGTCGTCACTCCCGGGTTCAACCAGCGCCTCGATCAGAATGTTTCAATGGAAGGGGACCGGGCGGTGGTCCGCCTGGGCACTCAGGGCGGCCCGGTGAGCTTCACCGGGAACGCGACCCGGCTGCGCTGGGAACTCGCCCTGAACCCGGATGTGCCTCTCGACCTGGAGGTGGATCTCGGGGTGGGGGAGACGGACCTCGACCTGAGCGGGCTGGAGCTCGAATCGCTGTCCCTCGATTTTGGCGTCGGGGATGCCTCGGTGATCCTGCCGTCCACAGGCGAATACCGGGCGACGATCGATGGCGGGATCGGGCAAATCGAAGTGATCCTGCCGCAAGGCCTGGAAGCACGCATCCGGGTGGATAATGGGATCGCTGCCGTGAGCCTGCCGGCCGGGCTGAGCCAGGACGACGAAATCTACACCACCGGCAGTTATGCCGGGGCCGAGAACCGGGTCGATCTGGACGTGTCCCAGGCGATCGGAAACGTGCGCATCCGCTACCGCTGAGTTCACAGGATAAAATCCAGGATTAAACAATCCCCCCCTTTCTCAGGGAAGGGGGGGATTGTGGTTACAAAGGTTTTACCCTTAGCGGAAGGTGACAGGCATATACAGCCTGTAGCCCGATTCCGCTACGGCGAAGGCAAATGGAGCGCCCTCTTGGCCGAGCTGGCGGGGCTGGATGGTCCAGATACCGGGCATGGCATTCTCGACCACCAACCACTCGGTGTACGGGTATTGTGTCCCGTCTGGCGCGGTGATCACCGGGTCCGCGACATACGCAGCGAAGGTCAACCTGCCGCCGGTGGAGATGAACGTCACCGGCGCATCCGTCACCCTGGCGACGTGCAGTTGGGAGTGGACGACTTTCTTCGGAGTGATCCAATAGGTCAGGTAGCCTTCTGTATAGGTCGGCAAGTCAACGGGGAACGACAATTCAAATTTGCCGCTTGCATCCGTCGTCGCCGGGGTGAAGGTGTAGATCGGTTCTCCGAGATAGACCCCCAGGCTGTGGGTGACGCCCGGCGTGGTGGTGATCACCTGTGCCGGCCCTATACCGGACACCGTGTCGGTTTCTGGGTAAATCTTGCCGCCGAGGGTGGGCACGGTGATCGCCGTGGTCTTGTCGCCGAAGGTCACTTCGACCGTGTCTCCGGCTTTGATGCGCGCCGGAGCGTCGTCGGGACGATACAGATAGACGCCGGTAGTCCAATCCCCGCAGGCATAGGTGTTCTCTTCTGCGATGATCCCTCCGCTGCCGTCCTTCAGGGTCACCTTACCGGTCATGCAGGGCATGTCGTAGTCGGTCTTCACCAGGACGAAATTGTCATTCCAGTACTGATCCTCCGTGCCGCGCAAGTACACGGCCGGGGCTTCGTAATCTACATCGGCAGTGAACGCAGTGTAGATGTAGTGGCCGCCGGCGTCGATGTAGCGCAGGTGGCCGAAAGCGCCTTCCTGCCAATCGCGGTTATCACCCACGAAAAGCAGATCCCAGTAGAAAGGATTGCTGGCGGAGAAGTTGCCGCCGGATTGGCTGTTGGTCGTTCAGGTCGGGGAGGCCGCTGGTATAGTTGCCGCCGGCATAGATGCCGCCGGCATAGATGCCGCCGGCATAGATGCCGCCGGCCTTGAAACCACGCGTTTCACGTCCGGGCGCTTAAACAGAAAGACCCCGATGGTGCGGGGGTCCGGGGAAGATCGCCTGCCGGCAGGATCGCTAAACGTATAATTGCGGTTCATGCGTCATCTTTCTGGGCTTGGGGTAGCTTCTTCTCCCGAAGAGAAAGAAGACGCACAAGCGCCGGTGAGCAAATGAATGAAGACAGTCGATGCCAGGTGCAGACCGGCAGGCAGGGGGTTGAAGCGATCGCCTGCTGCTTCAACCGGAATATATTACAACATCACATATATTTGAGATCTTCCTACTCTACTTATACAGCGTTTTTATAACGCTTGGAAGATGAAAGTTATCACAGAACAATCCTGACAAAAGTCACGGCGGAGACGGCCGATAACCATCTCCAAACTGCTGGCCTTTCCGGTGGAAAAAACAAACACCGCCAGAGGAGGGCTGCCTCTGGCGGTGTTTGTTTTTTCCACCGGCGGGGTGGGTCTACAGGTTCAGCCACCTGGCTGCAGCCTGGGGCAGATTGGCCAGGGGGCCGGAGCGGATGGCGCAGGTGGGCAGGGAGTCGATGAACGCGCGCCCGTAACGTTTGGTGAGGATGCGCTTATCGAAAATGGCGATCACACCGTGGTCGAATTGGGTGCGGATCAGGCGCCCGAAGCCCTGGCGGAAGCGCAAGATCGCCTCGGGGAGCGAATACTGGTAGAAGGGATCCTCAAAAGTCTCGGCCCGTGCGGCGATGATCGGGTCGGTGGGCACATCGAAGGGCAGTTTGACGATCACCAGGACCGACAGCGCCTGGCCGGGCACATCCACGCCCTCCCAGAAAGCGCGGGTGCCCAGCAGCACGGCTCGCTCACTGGAGCGGAAGGTCTCCAGCAGGGTATGGGGAGAAGCGCCTTCGCCCTGCTCGTAAACCAGGATATCGTCCTTGGCCAGGGCGGGGGCGATGGCCTGGGAGGTGCGTTTGAGCTGTTCGTAAGAGGTGAACAGCACCAGCGTGCGGCCTCCGGTCGCCCGGCAAAGCTGGATCAGGCCTTGCTCCACGGCCCGCTGGTGCCCGGCCCGATCGCTGGGTTCGGGGATGTCGTTGATCATGTACAGCAGGGCCGAGCGCTCGTAATCGAACGGGGAGCCGAGCGCCAACTCGTATGCGTCGACCGCGTTCAGCCGCCCGCGCAAATAGTCGAATTCGCCGCCGGTGGTAAGGGTGGCCGAGGTGAGGATCACCGACTGCTTCTCGCGCCACAGATAGTGGTCCATCAGCGGCCCGATATGCAGCGGGGCTGCATGCAGCGCCACCCGGTAACCGTTGGGCTGGATCTCCGCCCAGTAGATCCGGTCCGGCTCGGGTTCGAAAACCAGGGCCTTCAGATGAGCGTCCACTTCCGCCAGGCGGCGGTAGAGGGTGGTGAAGCTGCCGTACAGTTCTTCGTCTTCTTCGTCCAACAACTCCACCAGGTCGGCCAGGCTGCGGCACAGTTCGCCGAGCAGCTGCAGCAGCGGCTGTAGGGTGTGCTCGGTCTCATCCCAGGCCAGCTCGACATCCCCCCAGGCGGGCTGGGTGCGGGTGCTGGGCAGGATGCGCTCCTGGTGGGCGTACATGCCGGCGGTGTGCGCGTCGCGCTGTTCGCTCATGAAGCGCTCGATGGAGATGAAGAAGCCGCGCGCCAGGTTCTCCAGGCGGAAGGCCAGGTTGGTGATCTGCTCGACCACGTGGCCCAGGCTGGCGTGATGGTCGGGGGGGAGGATGGACTGCGTGGCCTTGAGCGTCCAGCCGAGCAGGCCGGCGTTGGGCCCGCCCAACTCGCGCAGCAGGCGTTCGACGTCAAATTGTGTCACCCGGAAGCTGAGGGCGCTGGTGGTGGCTTCTTCCAGGTGGTGGGCTTCGTCCACGATCAGGTAATCGTAGTCGGGCAGCACCTTATTGCCGGTGGCGACATCGGCCAGGAGCAGGGCGTGGTTGACGATCAGCAGGTGCGCGGCCTGGGCCGCCATCCGCGCCCGGTAGAAAGGGCAGGCCCCTCCCGTGCGGCGCAGGCAGGTCTCCGCCGTGCAGGCTTCGTCCTCGGCCGAGAGCCGGTTCCAAATCTCGCGCTCCACCGGGCCGTTCAGGTTGATCTCGGCCCGGTCCCCCGACTCCGTGTTCTGCAGCCAGATCAGGATCTTGCCCAGGATGCGCATCTCATCCGCGTTCTGCGGGCCGCGGCGGCGCATCCCTTCCAGCCGTCGCGGGCAGAGGTAGTTGCTGCGGCCTTTGAGCACCGCCGCCCGCAGGTTCAGCCCCAGCGCCGCGCGCAGGTCGGGGATATCTTTGTTGATCAACTGGTCTTGCAGGTTGATTGTGTTGGTCGAGATGACCACCCGCCGGTTGTTTTGGATCGCCCAGTGGGCCGCCGGCAGCAGGTAGCTCATCGACTTCCCCGTACCGGTGCCGGCTTCGACCAGCAGGTGGCGCCCCTCGGACAGGGCCTCGCACACCGCGCGCAGCATGGCTACCTGCTGCGGCCGGTGTTCGTAATGGGGGAAGTGGCGGGCAAAGGCGCCCCCCTGTTCGAGGGTCGCCGCGATTTCGTCGGTATCGAGCGGGGTGGGCTCCATCGCCGGCTGCAGGGGCGGCCCTGAACGGGCAGGGCGGTCCTGGAACAGCGGCCCCTGGTACGCGTGGCGGATAGAACTGGAGGAGACGATTTCGCGGCTGCGGGCCCGCAGCAGTTCTTGAAAAACCCAATAGCCCCCCCATTCCAGCGGCTCGCTCAGGCGCACCAGCTCGGCCAGCAGGCTGATGGGCAGTTCGCTGGCCTTCTGGTACAGGCGCTGGAATACGCCTCGCGTGGCGTGGGCATCGTCCAGGGCCCGGTGCGTGGCGGGCAGCAGCACCCCCAGGGCCTGGGCCAGCGCCCCCAGGTTGTAGCGCCCGGCGTTCGGCAGCAGCACCGCCGCCAGCTCGTATGTGTCGATCACGTCGTTGTAGCGCAGGATGCTGTGGCGCTGGAGGAAAGCCAGGTCGAAACCCACATTGTGCCCCAGCACCGGGCTGTCGCCGACGAAGGCTTCCAGATCGGCCAGGACGGCCTTGACCGGCGGAGCGCCGAGCACCATCTGGTCGGTGATCCCGGTCAGATTGGTGATGAAGGGGGGGATTCGCCGCCCGGGATTGATGAGTGTCCCCCATTCGGCCTCAACCCTCCGCTCGTTAAAACGAACGGCTCCAATCTCAATGATGGAGTCCTTATCCGGGTCCAGACCTGTGGTTTCTATGTCTATGGCGACGATGGAAGTCATGGATGGGATTATACCCTGCTTTCCAGGATGACCGGAGCGAGGTGTGCACGCACAACTTGTCAAGCAGAAAAGAATGGTTGTTTTGTGGGTGGGACGGCGAGGCCGCCCCACCCACAAAACAACATTCACTACTGACAATGCCTGCACACCGGAGCGAGTCACCAATGTGGGCGCGCAAGTTCGGGGCGGACGGTTGGGAGTCACCCACATCCGCTTGCAAACTTCCGCAGTTCCCGGCGGAGTTCTTCAGTACCTTTTATAGCACGATTGTTCGCAATTGACAATCGGAATTTTGAGCAAGTGTGGGCGCGCAGTCTTTGTGAGGGCAATTTGTGAAAATCCATACATTCGATTGAACCTTTGGCGGCGGCGTGAGGTAATCATTATGGAGTACGAGAACCTATGGGTATCTGCTCCCGGGCAGGTTCTCGGCCCATCGAACATTGCACGAGCGTTTTGGCGGGTGCTGGCGGAGCATCCGCCAAAATGCGTTAAAATGAAGGCTCAAATTCCTTCGCTGAGGTGAAAATGATCGCAGACGCCGCCCGGCGCATCCGGGAGAACATACAGAAGGTCATCGTTGGTAAGGATGAGGTGATCGATCTCACCCTGGTCGCCGTTTTGTGTGAAGGCCATATCCTGCTGGAAGATGTGCCCGGCACCGGGAAGACCACCCTGGCTCGGGCGCTGGCGGCTTCTCTGGGCTGCTCCTTTCGCCGCATCCAGTTTACCCCCGACCTGCTGCCCTCAGACGTGACCGGCCTGAGCTGGTTCAACCAGAAAGAGCAGGCCTTCGAGTTCCGCCCGGGCCCGGTCATGCAGCAGGTGATCCTGGCAGACGAAATCAACCGGGCCACGCCGCGCACCCAATCCGCGCTGCTGGAAGCCATGCAGGAGCGGCAGGTGACCGTGGACGGAGTCACCCGCCCCCTGCCGCGGCCCTTCCTGGTGCTGGCGACCCAAAACCCGGTCGAACTGGAAGGGACCTTCCCCCTCCCGGAAGCCCAGGTGGACCGGTTCCTGCTGCGGATTGTGGTCGGCTATCCGAGCGAAGAAGAGGAGCGCAATATCCTGGACCGCTTCCGGTTGGAGGACCCGCTGCCGGACCTTCAGCCCGTGACTTCTCCGGAAGAGGTGCTGGAGATGCAGGCCCAACGGCGGAAGGTGCGGGTGGAAGACACGGTGCGCGATTACGCCGTGCGCGTGGCCCGCGCCACCCGCAGCCACCAGGAAGTGGAGCTGGGCGCCAGCCCGCGGGCCACCCTGGGACTGTATCAGGCGTCTCAGGCCTGGGCTGCCATCCGCGGGCGTGATTACGTCCTCCCCGATGACGTCAAGCAGATGGCCCCGCACGTGCTGACCCACCGGCTGATGCTCTCGCCCCAGGCCCAACTGCGCGGCCGCCGCCTGGAAGAGCTGGTGGCCGGCATCGTGGAGACTGTGCCGGTCCCGGTGGAGAGTTAAGTGTCGCGGGGCTGGCCGTTCCTGCTCGTCGTTCTCTTCCTGTTGGGCGTCATCCTGCGGGTGTATTACCTCTCGGCTTTCGCCCTGATGCTGCTGATCGCCGCCGGGCTGGTCGCCTGGTCCGGGCGCCGCGCCCTGGAGGACATCCACTACCGGAGACGGCCTTTCTACCGCCGCGGTTTCCCCGGCGAGACCTTCCCCCTTCAGCTCGAAGTGGAGAACCGCAAGCTGCTGCCCCTCTCCTGGCTGCGCGTCGAAGACCACTGGCCGACCGCGGTGGGCCCCGAGGATGAGTCCCTGTTCTCGCCCTCGCACCGCCCGGAAGAAGGCGCGCTGGTCAACCTGTACACCCTGCGCTGGTTCGAGAAGAAGCGCCGCCGCTATACCCTGCTGATGCGCAAAAGGGGCGTATACCGCCTCGGCCCGGTGAAGCTGTCTTCCGGCGATTTCTTCGGCATGTTCACCCGCGAGCAGGAGCTCGATCAGACCGAGACCCTGACCGTCTTTCCTCAGCCCGTCCCCCTGGGCGAGAGGCGTATCCCCACCGAGGACCCCTTTGGCGACCACAGGACCCGGCGCAACCTGTTCGAAGATCCCACCCTGCCGATGGGGGTGCGCGATTACCATCCGGAGGACGATTTCCGCTTCGTGCATTGGCCGGCGACGGCCCGCACCGGCGCGCTGCAGGTGCGCGTATTCCAGCCGGCATCGGCGCAGGTGGTGGTGATGTGCCTCAACGTCTCCACCCTGCAGCACTACTGGGAAGGCACCAACCCCGAGCTGCTCGAGCAGTTGGTGGGGATCACCGCCACGCTGGTCCAGGAGGCGATCGAAGCCGGTTACCGGGTGGGCCTGGCCTCGAACGGCTGCCTGGCTCACGCCGACCAGCCGTTCCGCGTGCCGCCCGGGCGCTCGCCGGACCAGCTCGCGCACCTGCTCACCGCCCTGGCCAGCGTCACCTCCTTCACCGCCGCTACCTTCGACCGGTTTCTGCTGGCAGAAGCGCCGCGCCTGCCATACGGGGCGGCGCTGTTCGTGATTACCGCCCTGACCCCGCCCGAGTTGATCGAAGCCCTGCTGCGTTTGAAGCAGCGCGGGCGCAAGATCACCCTGCTTTCGCTGGCGCAGCAGGTTCCGCCGCACATCCCGGGCGTGCAGCTCATCCACTTGCCGTACTCCCAGGCCTGACCCGGATGGTGGATTATGGCAGCCGGTAGCGTATCAGCCCACCGAGAAGTTCCACCCGCCTGGCAGCATGGGACGGCCATCTTGCTCATGCTGGCCGATCTGGCCTGGCTGACCGCCTGGTACCGCCTGGCCACCTATTCCAGTTTTCCCCAGGGACAGGGACCGATCTGGCTGGCCTACACCCTGGTCTATGCCCTGGCTTACTTTTCCACCGTCGCCCTGGACGCGCTGCGCCTGCTGCCGAACCTGCAGCGGGGGATAGCCCTCGGCCTGTTCGCCCTGAGCCTGGGGCTGCAATCCTGGCTGCTGTCCGGACCATCGTTCCGGGAGCTGCTGGCCGGCTTAGGCCGCCTGGATTTGCTCTCGGTCTTCCTCCTCGGGTTCAACCTCTTCCTGTGGCGCCGGGCGATGAGCATGAGCCGGGGTATGCCCGGCCCGATCATGGCCTGGGGACGGCTGCGGATTGGAATACTGATGCTGGCGATCAACCTGTACGTGGTCACCCGCCTGGACCCGAGCTTGCTGAGCTTCGCCCCGCTTTTCCTGTTCCTGCTCTTCGGCCTGATGGCGATGGTTGCTGCGCGCGTGTCGTTTATCAACCAGTATCACGGCTCGGCCCGCAATCCGTTCGACCGCAGATGGGTGGGTGTGATCGGCCTCTCCGCCCTGATGGTGAGCGGGGCCGGGGTGCTGGTGGGCGGCCTGCTGACCGGGCTGCTCTCCCCCCTTTTGGACCAGCTTGCCGGCGGGTTGGGGTGGTTGGGGCGGGCGCTGGCCTATATCCTCGCCCTGCCGGTGCTGCTGCTGGCCATCCTTTTAGAGCCTTTGATCGGCGAGCTGCAGTTCGAGGTCAGCCTGGCGCCGCCGCTTCCCACCCCCGGCATCCCCCCTGGTTCCGAGCCCAACCAGCCGGGGGGCGAGGTGATCCTCCCGCCGGGTCTTCCGGCCTTGCCGGAATGGTTGGGCCCGGCGATCGTGTGGGCGCTGGTGATCCTGGCTATCCTGCTGGCGCTCAGCCAGGGGCGGCGGCGGCTGAACCGGGCCCGGCTGCGCGGGGCGATCGAAACCGAAGCGGAGGCCGCAGACGCCGGCCTGTTCGACCTGCTGCGCCTCGCCCTGCGCCAGGGACTGCAGGATGCCCTGGATCCGTTCTCCCGCCGGCTGCGAAGAGCGCAGCGCCTGCGGGCCGCGGCCCGCATCCGCCAGATTTACGCCGAGCTGTTGGATCTCGCCGCCGCCCTCGACCGCCCCCGCCTGGAGTGGCAGACCCCGCTGGAGTACCTCCCCGACTTGGCTAACCTGTTCCCCGCCGAAGGGGAAGAGATCCGCCTGATCACCGCCGCTTACCTCAAAGTGCGCTACGGGGAGCTGCCCGAAACCCAGGCCGAGATCGATGCGGTGGAGGCCGCCTGGCGGCGGCTGGCAGCCAGCGGCCAGGGCATGAAAAAAGCCCTGAAAGAAGAATCGCAATAGGCTGCCGCGGCTGAGGACCCGGCAGCCTATTTTTCCGTATGAGTGGGGGCGAACCCGAGCGATTAACTTGTGGTGCGGATATCGATGATCTTCGCCACCAGTGGGGTGGTGATGGTTTTTACTTTCTCCTCGTCCAGTCCCTCGACTTTGAAGGTGACCAGGCGGTTTGATGGGTCTTCCCCACAGAAAGTGCCGAAAGCGACGAAATTGCCCCCGGCCGAGGCGATGGCATGACTCAGTTGGGCCAGCTCGCCGAGCTTTTCGTGCATCAGGGCGGTGACCCGCACTCCGCGGTCGCGGGCGCCCATCAGCTCCAGGAATACTTTGAACAGATCGGTTTCGGTGATGATCCCCACCAGGTTATCGCCGCGCAAGACCGGAAGCCCGCCGATTTTGTTGTCGGCCATAATCCGGGCAGCTTCTTCGATCGGTGTGCTTTCACTAACGGTCAGCACCTTGCGGGTCATAACGTCCTTGATCTGGATCTTGCTCAGCAGGTAGTTCATCTCCCACACGCTCAGCGAGGTCGCCTGAGAAGGCGAAGCGTTGAGCAGGTCTTTGTCCGAGACGATGCCGACCAGTTTGCCATCTTTGATAACCGGTGCGCGGCGGATGTGCTCGCGCTTCATCATGGCGAGCGCATCCACGATGGGCATATCGGGTGGAACCGTGATCACGGGACGGGACATTCTTTCGCCGACAAGCATAGAGGCCTCCGTATCTGTATGCCGGTTCGGGGCGGGTCGCGCCAGGCGGCCGGTCCCCGCTCCTATAGGTTGTTCCAATAATGCGTTTCCGCGTTACGAGACAAGTATATGGGTCCTGTAGCCGGTGTCAAGACCCAACCCGGAACGGCCTTACATGCCCAGGTAGGCCTGGCGCACGTGTTCGTTTTTCGCCAGTTCGCGGCTGGGGCCTTCGAGCTCCACCTTCCCTTGCGCCAGGACGTAGGCGTAGTCGCTGACCACCAGGGCCATCTGCACGTTCTGTTCGACCAGGAGCAGGGTGATCCCCAACTCTTTGAGCTGCTTGAGGATCTCGAACAGTTGCAAGACGAGCACCGGGGCCAGGCCCAGGGAGAGTTCGTCGATCATCAGCACCACCGGCTCCGCCATAATCCCCCGGCCCACCGCCAGCATTTGCTGCTCGCCGCCGCTCAGGGTGCCGGCTTTCTGGTCTTTGCGCTCCTTCAGCCGGGGGAACATGGTGTACACGCGTTCCAGGTTGCGGCTGAAGTGAGGGCGCGCACGCTTCGGGGAGGCTCCCATTTCCAGGTTTTCGGCGACGGTCATGTCGGTGAACAGTTGGCGCCCCTCGGGGACCAGCACCAGGCCCATTTCCGCTTTATCGTAGGCCGGCATCTGGCTGACGTCCCGCCCATCGAACAGGATTTTCCCCTCCCAGGGGCGCATCAGGCCCATCACACTCCGCAGCAGCGTGGTCTTGCCCACCCCGTTGCCGCCCACCAGCGAGGTGAGCAGCCCGCGCTCCAGGCTCAGGGTGGCGCCCCACAGGATTTGCACTTCGCCATAGCCGGATGAGACGTTTTGGATTTCGAGAATGGCCATGCTTCACCTTATACGTTCGACAGCCTCTCGGCCAGTTTGGGGTCTCCCAGGTAGGCTTCGATGACCCGCTCGTTGTTCACGATTTCCTCGGGGCTCCCCTCTGCGATCTGCTGCCCGTAATCCAGGACCAGGATGCGGTCGGAGACGTTCATCACCGCATGCATCACGTGCTCGATCATGATAATGGTGATGCCCTGGGCGCGGATCTTGCGGATGGTCTCCACCATGCTGGCGATTTCGGCCGGGTTCAGCCCGGCGAGGACCTCATCGAGCAGGAGCAGGTGAGGCCGGGAGGCCAGGGCGCGGGCCATTTCCAGCCGCTTTTTCTGGGCAACGTTCAGGTTGCCGGCCAACTGCGAGGCCCGCTCGCCCAGGCCGACGAACTCGAGCACCTCTCCGGCGATCTCGGCCGCGGCTTTCAGCGCGTTGCCCTCCCGCCCGAAACAGGCGCCTACCATCACGTTCTCCCGCACCGTCAGCTCGTTCAGCGGGCGGACGATCTGGTGGGTGCGGGCCAGGCCCATGTGCGCCAGGTGATAGGGCTTCTTGCCGGTGACATCCTCCCCAAGGAAGATGATCTTGCCCGAGTCGGGGGGGTACACGCCGTTGATGGCGTTGAACAGGGTGGTTTTGCCGGCTCCGTTCGGCCCGATCAGCCCCAGGATCTGTCCTTTGGGCAGATCGAAGGTCACTTTACTGAGGGCCAGCAGGCCGCCAAAGCGTTTGGAAATTCCGTTCACTTGTAGGATCATGGCAGCACCCTCCGCAGCGCCGGGAAGCGGCCGCGCAGCCAGCCCACCGCCCCCGAGGGGATGAACAGGATGATCACCAGGAGCAGCGCCCCGGCCACCGCCAGTTGGATATCCTTGAACAGCGGGCTGGTGAGCAGGAAGCCGCGCAGGCGCTGGTAGCCGACCGCCCCCAGGACCGGGCCGGTGACGGTGCCAAAGCCGCCCAACATCACCATCACCAGCAGTTCGATGGAAAAGTGCAGGCGGAAGGCGTCCCCCGGTTCGACGTTCCCATTCTTGAAGTAGAACAGCACCCCGGCCATGCCGGGCAGGATCGCCGAGAGGACGTAGGCCCAGGTCTTGGCGTTGGGGGTGGTCACGCCCATTACTTCGGCTGCATCTTCGTCCTCGCGGATGGCCATCAGACCCAGCCCGAACTTGCTGGATTTAACGGAGAAGCTGAGCAGCACGCCGGCAATGGAGAGCAGCACCAGCAGGTAGTACACCAGCCACAGGGCATTGCTCGCCCCGCCGTAACCCTGGTAGATTTGGAAATTCAGCGAGATACCGGTGGGGCCGCCGAACGGGCCGAAGTTGTTGATGAAGGCGCGCATGGCTTCGTTCACGCCGATAGTCGCCAGGGCGAAGTACGCGCCTCGCAAGCGCAGGATGGCCTTTCCTAGCAGGAAAGCCAGCAGCCCGGCGGCCAGCCCACCGGCAGCCAGCGCCGCCCACAGCGAGAGGCCGTGGGTGTTCAGCAGGTACAGGCCCACATAGCCCCCCAGGCCGTAGAACACGATATGCCCAAAGCTGACATAGCCGGTGTAGCCGAGAATGATGTTGAGGCTGGAGGCGAGGACGACGGAGAGCAGCACGGTGAAAATGACCTCCCGCAGGGCGGCGCTGCCGGTAATCGCCGGCCATAGGGAGAAGACGACGATCAGGACGATGGTCAGCCACAACCCCGGGTTGGCCCAGGGCAGGACCCGGCGCAGGCGCTCCGCAGGGGCGGCGATATTGGCGGGGCTGCCGAGATCGGATGGCGCTTTCATTTCTTCGCTCCTAACAGCCCGGTCGGCATGACCAACAGGATGATGATGAACAGCACGAACTCCAGAACCGGCACCCAGGTCGTCGTCATAAAAGCGGGGATGATCCCTTCCAGCGTGCCCAGGATCAGCCCGCCCACCAGGGCGCCCAGGGGGTTGCCCAGCCCACCCAGCACGCCGATCACGAAGCTCTTCAGCTCGTATACCCCGCCGGAAAGGATGGTGAAGGGGAAGAAGGTGGCGATCAGCCCGCCGGCAATGGCTGCCAGCATCGTCCCCAGGCCGAAGCTCAGAGCCAGGATGCGGGCCGAAGGGATGCCCATCAGCTCGGCGGCGGCCCGGTTGTTGGCCACCGCGCGCACGTATTTCCCCGGCCGGGTGCGATAGAGGAAGAGGTAGAGCAGTCCGGTCACCAGCAGTGAGGCGCCAGCGGCTACCAGCCGGGTGCCGAGCACGTTCTGCACCGGCCCGAAGTCAAGGGTGCCGAGGGAGAAGTCCACGGTGCGCGGCGTGGTGGTGAAGACCGCCGTGCCGATCCCGATGATGATCATGTTGACAGAGAAAGTCGCCAGCAGGGTGGAGAGGTGGGGCGCGTTGATCACCCGGTGGATGGCCACCATATAAATGAGCATGCCGGTGAGCAGCCCGGCGATCGCCACCAGCACCAGGGACAGGTAGGGGTTGAACCCCAGGTTCGTGAAGAGTAGATAGACGCCAAAACTGCCCAGGGCAATGATCGGCCCGTGGGCCAGGTTGATCACGTTCATCACGCCCCAGATCAGCGTCAGCCCCATGGCCGCAATCCCGTACACGAAGCCGATCAGCAGACCATCGGCCAGGAATGTGAGCAAGTTCATAAACAGCTCCTTTGCCAGGTGAGGCACAGCCGGTCTCCCACCGGGAGTTTGGCCTTCCCCCAATCTGGGTGCTCAACCACAGAGAGGGGAAAAGGCCAAACTCGTCCTGGGAGAGGTGTGTCCTGATCGATGTGGGATCAGCGCAAGGGGTAGATGGCTTCGGCCGAGGCGCCTTCAGCCGGCCAGACCACCTCCTTCACCAGGTTGCCGGCTTCATCCTTTTGCCACTGGATGTAGACCATCGAATGTCCGATCTGCAGGCCGTGGCTCTCTCCCGTATTGAACTTGATCCGCCCAAAGAAGGTCAGCGCATCCATGTTGTCCAGGGCGGTTTTGACCGCCTGGGTGTCGAGCGATCCGGCCTCCTGAATCGCCTGGCCCAGCAGCAGCCCGGCAACGTAGCCGCCGGCCGCGTGGTAGGAGGGTTCCTCGTTGAAGGCTGCGGTGTAAGCGTCGGTGAATTCCTGGCTGGACGGCCCGAACCAGTCCATGCCGGCCTCCGCCGCCGCTTCCTGGCTGAACTGCACCATAGGCTCCCACTGGCTGGGGCCGATGATGCCGAACGCCGCCTCACCCAACTCGGCGAACGAGGGCTCCGGCGGAGCGACCAGCAGCGACACGAACTTGACGTCTACGTTCTTCTCGCTGAGCTGCTTGGCAAAGGTGGAACCGTCCTGGAAATGGCCGCCGCCGAAGATGGCATCCGGGGCCGCTTCCTGGATTTTGTTAATGAAGGGCGCAAAGTCGGTGGTCGCCGAGTCGTAACCTTCGAACAGCACCACCTCGTACCCCTTCTCCAGGGCGTAGGCGTTCAGAGCGGTGGAGACGTCGGTGGAGAACTTATCGTTTTCGTGGACGATGGCAATCCGCTTGACGCTCGGATCGGCGGCCGCCAGCAGGTCCAGGGCGCCGGTCAGGTAGGCGCTGGCCGGGGTGTAGGCCTGGAAGACCAGGGTGTAGCCTTTCGTATAGGTGCTGTCGGAGGCGGCGCCAGTGGTGATCAGGATTTTGCCGTACTGTTCGGCGATAATGGCAGAAGCGTCAGCCAGGCCGCTGGAGTAGGGGCTGATCAGGAAGGCCGCGTTATCTTCCGTCGCCAGCTTCGTGTACAGTTCCTGGACCCGGTCTTTGTTGGATTCATCGTCGTAATACTGGCTCTTGAATTTGACCACCGTGCCGTCGGCCAGGGTGATCCCCCCGGCTTCGTTGACCTGGTCCATCCACAGGTTGAGGCCGTTGATCTGGCGGGTGGATTCAACGTTGAGGCTGCCGGTCTGAGAGGCGGTGAAGCCGATCAGCGCTTCGACTTCGTTGGCGGCGGCTTCCTGCCCGGCCGTGGTCTCCCCCTCTCCCAGGGCCGCATCCTCGGCGGGCGGGGCTTGCTGCGGTTGGGCGCAAGCCGATAACAGCAGCGCTGCCAGGATCACCAGGGCTGCAAGTGTAGATAAATAGCGTTTCATCTGTTCCTCCATTTGGTTGGCGAAAAAGAATTTATCTCACACTTGAATTATAGGAAGCCAACGCAAACAGAGGCTAAAAAGATGTGCGCTTACTATAAAGGATCTATAAAAAACCTCCCGCCCGCTCAGGTGCCCTGGAAGGAGTAGCCAACGCCGCGCTCGGTGATCAGGTAGCAGGGGTTGGAAGGGTCCTCTTCGATTTTCTGCCGCAGGCGGCCGATATACACGCGCAAGTACTCGCTTTCGGGGCCGTACTCGGGGCCCCACACATGCTGCAGGATGGTCTGGTGGGGGATGACTTTGCCGGCGTGCTCCATCAGGTACACCAGCAGATTGAACTCGGTGGGGGTGAGGTCGAGCTGCTGGCCGCGTACCGTAACCGTGTGGCGCTCCAGGTCGGCGACGATCTCCCCCCGCACCAGCCGCCCCTGCCGGGCGGGCGATTCGCTCCACTGCGAGCGGCGCAGCACCGCCTGGACCCGGGCCAAAAGTTCGCCAACGCCGAAAGGCTTGGTGAGATAATCGTCGGCGCCCAGGTTCAGGGCGCGGATCTTATCGCTCTCTTCGCCCAACGCGGAGAGCACGATAATGGGGGTGAGCGAGTTCTGCCGCACGCGCCGGATGGTCTCCAGCCCGTCCATCCGCGGCATCATCACGTCCAGGATGACCAGATCGACATGGTGCGTATTGAACAGCGCCAGGGCCTCCAGGCCGTTGGCTGCGGTGTAGGCATTGAAGCCGCGCACCTCCAGGTTGCGGCGGACGAAGTCCCTTAACGTTTTTTCATCGTCTACGATAAGAACGGATGGAGTATTGGACATCAGAACATCCCTTTTCTTGCCTGGCATCAGCGGCCAGGTCGCGGGCCCGGGACCGCCCCGGTCCGGGTCAACTGTGCGGGCTGCCGCCGGCTATGCTACCGGTATTGCCGCCGGC
>CAYMLG010000004.1:62908-164618 GCA_964391195.1 uncultured Anaerolineaceae bacterium
CCGGTATTGCCGCCGGCATTGCCGCCGGGCTTGTCGTGCGCAGCCCGGGTTTCATCGTCGCCCCTTGCCTCTGGCGAGGCTTCTTGCAGAGGCAGTGAGAAGGCGATGCTGGTGCCGCGGGCGCGAGGCTCCAGCCAGATCGAGCCGCCGTGCGCCCGGACGAACCCCTGGCAGATGGCGAGCCCAAGCCCGGTGCCGGCGGCGGTGCGGGCCAGGCTGCTGTCGATCCGGTAGAAGCTGTCGAAGATGCGCTGGCTGTGCTCCGGCGGGATGCCGGGCCCCTCGTCTTCCACCCGCACCACCAACTCGTGGCCGCGGACCTCGGCGCTGACGTAGATGGGCGAGGCCTCCCCGGCGTACTTGGCCGCGTTCTCGATCAAATTCCGCAGCACAACCTCGATGCGCTGCGGGTCGGCGAACAGCGTGGGCAGGTGTGGCGGCAGGTTCACCTGCAGGCGGTCGCAGGGATCCGGGTGCGCCCGCCGGGCGGCGTTATGCACCAGGTCTTCCAACCGGCAGGCAGTCCGCTTCACCTTCAGGCTCCCCGCCTCGATGCGCGACATATCCAGCAGGTCGTTCACCAACCCGCTCAGCCGGTCGGTCTCCTTCTCGATCACCTGCAAGAACTCGCGCTGCGTGCCGCGGTCCCACTCCACGTCTTCGGCGAGCAGGGTGGTGGCATAGCCTTTGATCGCCGCCATCGGGGTGCGCAGCTCGTGCGAGACGGTGGAGATCAGGCTGGATTTCATCCGGTCCAGCTCACGGTTCTGGGTGATATCGCGCAGGAAAAGGCCCCGCCCCAGGGGCGTACCGTCTGGGTCGGTCACATCGAACACTTGCAGGCGCAGGTAGCGGGTTTGCCGCGGGCCTTCCAGGGCCAGCTCCGCCTGCCGCAAGCCCCGCCCCTGCATGGCGGCTTCGACCGCCCCCCGGGCCGCGGTGCGGTCGGCGGACTGCGAGATCAGGCGCTCGATCAGGGTTTGGACCGGGGCTCCGCTCAGATCCTCCGGAGACAGATTGACGATCTCCCCAATGCGCCGGTTCACGTACAGCACCCGCCCCTGCAGGTCCTCCAGGATCAGGCCATCCTGCATGGATTGGATCAGTGCCTCCAGCCGCCGGGTCTGTTCCTTTAACCGCATGTCGCTGCGGGCATACAGCAAGGCGTTTTCGATCGCCATGGCGGCGTGGTTGGCGAAGCTGGTGAGCAGGCCGATCTCGCGCGGGGTGAACTCGTGCACGTCGGGCCGGTACACGATCAAGGCCGCAGGGGGCGCGTGCTGGGTCTTGAGCGGAACAGCGAGCAGGGAGCGGTAGTTCTCCGACCGGGAGCGCGGGCGGGAGGGGGCGAAGGAGGCGTCGGCCTCGGTATCGCTCACCTGCACCGGGAGGTTGCTGCGGATGGCCCGGATGCTGACCGAGAAAGGCTCGGAGGGGTCGATGGACAGGCTCTCGGCGTAGCGGCGGGACAGGCCGCGGCTGGCCTGGGCCCGGAAGACGCCGCGCTGCTCGTCCAGCGCCACGATGGCGCACTTGTCGATGCCCATCAGCCGCTCGACCTGCTCCAGGATGCGGTCGAGCACCACCTGCGAATCCAGGGTGGAGACCACCGCGGCGCTGGTCTCGAGCAGGGTGGAGAGTTCCTGGAGACGGGCCTGGATGGCCTGCTCCATGCGGTGCAGGCTGCGGATCAGATGCCCGATCTGGTCGTGCCGCCGGGCCAGGTGGGCCAGGGTGTGTTCCTGGGCGCTGCTGCGCTCCTCTTCGACCCCGATCGTCTGGCTGAAAGCCGCCAGGCGCTCCAGCGGCCGGATGACTTGCTGGGAGAGGGCGAACCAGAAGAACAGGCCGACGACCAGGAACACCCCGGTGGTGAGCAAGGCGGCGCGATGGGTGGCCCGCGGCGTGGCAAAGGCGATGGCGGTGGGGCGGCTGACCACCACCCCCCAGCCGGCGCTGGGCACGGGGGCGTAGCTGAAGAGCTGTTCCTCCTGCCCCGGAGGCTCCAGGCTGACGCCGCCCGACCCTCCGCTGAGCACGGCCTCCGAGACCGCAGCCGGCGGCTGGGCAGAGCGGCTGAGCAGCATCGGCGGCGAGGGGTGGGCGATCACCTGCCCGGACGCATCCAGGATCAGGATGTTCAGCCCTGTCTCGCCATCCGATGTCTGGGTGATGCTGCTCAGGGTGTGACTGAGAGATTGGAGCTTGATGTTGGTGGCGACCAGCCCCAGGAAGCGACCTTCCGCGTCCCACAGGGGCATGACGGCCGTAGCCACTGCCTGCTGGGTGGTGGGTGAAATGCGCCCTTCAGAGAGCAGGGGGGCGCGGGTCTGGCGGGCCTGCTGGTAGTAATCCCGCCCGGAAAAATCCCAGCCAACCGTGCTGCCGGGACCGGTGGGGTAATGGTAGACCATCGTACCGTCAGCGTCCAGGCGGTAGATGAGGTTGACGTCGGGCCGTACGCTGAGGATGGTGCGGAAGAGCTCTTCCATCCCCTGCGGATCGGCTTCCACCACCGCCGGGTATTGGGCCATCTGGCGCACCCCGTGCAGAGCTGCGTCCAGGACGGTGTTGGTTTCGAGGGCGATTGCCCGCGCCAGGGCCAGGTCGGAAGCGCGCACGTCGGCCTCCAACTGCCTGGAGGCCAGCCGGTCGAATACCAGTGTGGCCAGGACCACCGGCCCCACGAACAGCAGGTAGAGGGTAAGCAACTGGAGACCGAGGTCTCGCCGGATTGAGAATTTCATACCTTCTCCCGCCTGTATGGATTAAGAAAGGCCGGGCGGCATCGGGGTCGCAGGACCCGGGGCCGCCCGGCCGGGTTACGACCTGCCGAAGGCGTGAAGGATGCGGGCGACGTGCCTGGCGTGCTTGAGATACAGATCGAGGCGAACGTTTTCGTTGGGAGCGTGGGCCTGTGTGCCCGGATAACCGCAGCCGGCGGTGACGATGGGCAGCTTGAGGTATTCGACGAAGGGGTGGTTCGGGCCGGAGCCGCCGGTCATCGGCACCTTGAGCATCGGCTGCCCATACACTTCTTCGGCGGTCTCTACCACCAGATCTACGAAAGGATCGTCCGGGTCGGTGCGAGCCGGAGCCTCGCCGCCCAGGAAATCGATGTGCACATCGGAGAAGCCTTCCCGGTCGAGGTGCGCCCGGAGCTGTTCCAGCACCGCTTCGGGGGTCTGGTCGGGGACCAGGCGAAAGTCCACCTTGGCCGAGGCGCGGGCGGGGAGCACGGTCTTCGACCCGGGGCCCTGGTAGCCGGAAGTCAGGCCACAGATGGTGCAGGTGGGTTCGAAGACTTCGGCAATTTTGAGCTCAGTCCCGCCGGTGAGGTCGTTGAGGAAGCCGCGCACCCCGTAGCGCTCGAGGTACTCGCTGGCAGGGTCTGGCAGCGCGTCCATCAGCTCCCGGTCGCGCTCGGAGGGCGGGCGGACTGCGTCGTAGAACCCCGGGAGGCGGATTTTGCCGTCCGGTCCTTTGAGCGAGTTGAGCGCCCACACGAGTCGCCAGGCGGCGTTGGGGAAGATGGAGCCGCCCAACCCGGAATGGCAGTCGATTTTGGCCGTATCCACCGACAGCTCGACGTAGCAGATGCCGCGCAGGCCGAGGTACTGCAAGGGGATTTCCTGGTGATCGACGCCGCCGAACTCCCAGATGCAGGCGTCGGCGGCCAGGCGGTCGCAGTGGTCGCGCACGTAATCCTTCAAGTGGACGCTGGAGATCTCCTCTTCGCCCTCGATGATGAACTTGACCGTGCAGGGCAGGTCTCCATACGCCTCCAGCAAGGCGTCGATGGCGAACAGGCGGGCGGTGATGTGGGCCTTATCGTCGCTCACCCCTCGGGCGTAGAGTTTGCCATCGCGCAGGGTGGGTTGGAAGGGGGGTGTCTCCCACAGTTCGAGGGGCTCGGGGGGCTGGACGTCGTAATGGTTATAGATGAGCATGGTCTTATCCCCCTGCCCCCTGCGCTCGGCATAGACGACCGGGGCGCCGGCGGTGGGATGGATCTCGACCGAAAAACCGCGCTTGCCGAGCAGCTCGGACACCAGCGCGGCGCACTCCTCCAGGCCCCAGTTCTGGGCGGCGACGCTGGGTTGGGCTGCCAGGCGGGAGAGCTCGGCGATGCTCTCATCCAGGTGTTCTTCCAGGTAACGGTCGATGGAGGTGAAATCGGTTGGGGGGTTCATAGGTTCCTCTCTGGCAGGATCGATTATCCAATTGCATTATAGTCCAAGACGGTTCAGCCAATCGAACGACTGGGCGCCGAGGTAGGCAAAGATGGACATTTTGACCGTTTCGCCGATCCAGGCCCAGAACAAAAAATTCCGCATGGGCATTTTCAGCGCTCCGGCGACGACACCGGCGATATCGAAGAACGGGTTGGGGATGGCGGAGAGCAGCAGGACGGTCAGCGGGCCGTTCCTGCTCATCCAGTTCTGCAGGCGGTCGTACATCGGGGTCCGCTCGATGACCGCCTGCCCGCTGAAGCCGGCCAGGTAACCGGAGATCTCTCCCAGGGCGGCGCCCAGGCCGGCGGTCAGGGCGACGCCGGCCGGGTGCAGGACGCCGCCCAGGGTGAATACGATGGCCACTCCAGGCGCCGGCAGCAGCACGGTGGCGTAGCTCAGAAAAGCGAGCAGGAACACACCCGGATAGCCGTAAATCGCCAGGCGGGCGGCGTCCTCCCGGATCGAGAAGATGAAGACACTGATCAGGATGACCACCGCCAGCGTCAGGATGCGGAGGAGGGTCAGGCGGGTGCTCGAAGTGTTGTTTTTCATGTTGGGTGCACGAACGGCCATCTGCAACCATCCATACTCATCAAGGATGATCGGGCCGGCAGGACCCGTTTGTCCGCACTACCTTTCTGTCAGGTTTCGATAATTTCAACCGAAGTCAGCTTCACCGCAGGGTCGTTGCTGTTCGGGTCGCGGGGCGGGATCGAGAGCAAGACATCCATCCCCTCCGTCACTTCGCCGAAGACGGAATGTTGACCATCCAGCCAGGGTGTAGCCCGGTGGGTGATAAAGAACTGGCTGCCGTTGGTGTTTTTGCCGGCGTTGGCCATCGACAGGATCCCGGCTTTATCGTGGCGCAGGTCTGGACTGAGCTCATCGGCGAACTTATATCCCGGCCCGCCGCGACCGGTGCCCGTTGGGTCGCCTCCCTGGGCCATGAAATCGGAGATGACCCGGTGGAAGATGGTGTTGTTGTAAAAGCCTTCGCGCGCCAGAAAGACGAAATTGTTCACCGTCAGGGGGGCTTTATCGGCGAACAGCTTGACCTCGATATCGCCTTTCTCCGTGTGGAGGATGGCTTTATATTCCTTGTCCTCATCGATGATACGCGAGGGCGGCTGGGACCATTGTTTGGGCATCTGTTTCCTCCTAATGTTATGGATTGCTATTAATCACGATTCGCCGCGCAGCAGGGCCTCCAGGCGGGCGGCGATCATGTCCATTGCCACGGCGTTCAGCCCACCCTCCGGCACGATGACGTCCGCATAGCGTTTGGATGGCTCGACAAACTCCAGGTGCATCGGGCGTACGGTGGCCATGTAGCGCTGCACGACCGATTCGGTGGAGCGGCCGCGTTCGTTCAGGTCGCGCTCCAGGCGGCGGATGAAGCGGATATCGGCGTCGGTATCGACGAAGACTTTCACATCGAACAACCGGCGCAAATGCGGATCGACGAAGATCAGGATCCCTTCCACCATGATCACCGGCTGAGGTTCGATGCGGATGGTCTCCCCGGTGCGCGAATCGGTTTTGAAGTCGTAGATGGGCAGGTCGATCGCCTGGCCCTGCTTCAGCGCCTGGATATGGGCGATGAGCAGCTCGGTGTCGAGGGAATTGGGGTGATCGAAGTTGACCGTGGCCCGCTGATTGGGGGGCAGATCGTGGAGGTCTTTATAGTACGCGTCGTGGGGGAGGTACGCGATCCGTTCCGGCCCGACGCGCTGCAGCAGCAGTCGCGCCAGGGTGGTCTTACCGGAGCCAGATCCGCCGGCTATTCCGATGACCAGTGGAGTTGTTCGCTGCGGCATAGCAGGATTATACTGGAAAACACCCCACCGGTCGGGCGGCTTTGCTCCCCGCCGCCTCAGCCCGAGGCGCTGTCTCGTGGGATGGTGAAGTAGAAAGCCGCGCCGCGGTCGGGCTCGCTCTCGGCCCAGACTCGCCCCCCATGCCGGTGGATGATGCGCTGGACGATGGCCAGGCCAACCCCAGTCCCTTCGAATTCCTCCGCCAGGTGCAGGCGCTGGAATACCCCAAATAATTTGTTGGCATACTTCATGTCGAAGCCGACGCCGTTATCCTTGATGGAGTACACCGCTTCATCCCCATCAACCGCCCCGTTGATCTCGATCCGGGCTTTCTCTCGGGTGCGGGTGAACTTGAAGGCGTTGCTCAACAGGTTGGTGAACATCTGTTTGAGCAGGTTGTAATCGCCCTTGCAGGCCGGTAGAGGTTGGCGGACGATCTCGATCTCTCGTCCCTCATTCTCTCGGAGCAGGTCGCGCAGGATCACCGGGACGAACCAATCCGGCTCGACGGTGTCGACGTTCAGCGACTGCTTGTTGATGCGGGAGAATGAGAGCAGATCGTCGATCAACTGCCCCATCTCTCGAGTGTTCTTGCTGATCAAGCCCAGGTATCGCCGGGCTTCGTCCGAGAGCTCGGCCTCGAAATTGGAGGCCAGCACCCGGGAAAAGCCATCAATCGCCCGCAGCGGGGCCCGCAGGTCGTGGGATACCGAGTAAGCGAAGGCCTCCAGCTCGCGGTTGGCGGCCTGGAGGTCGAGCGCCCGCCGGTGGAGATCCTCGTTCAAGATCAGGATCGACTCTTCCGCTTCCCGGCGTTTGTTGATGTCGATCCAGTATCCCACGATCTCGACCGGGCTTCCCTGTTCATCGCAGATCACCCGGAACTCATCCCGCATCCAGATGTACTGCCCGGCGCTGTTGGTGAAACGGTATTCGAGGGCGTGGTGATCGCCGGGAGGAAGATTGGCCAGGTATTCCCTCACCCGCTCGGCGTCATCGGGATGAATCTGGCTTAACCAAAAATCGGGATTATTCAGGAAAACCTCGGTTTCATAGCCCAACTGGTGGTAAACGTTCTCGCTGACGAAGGTCACCTGGTGTGTGCCCCGGGTATCGATGGAGTAGATGATCGCCGGGGTAGAGGAGAGCAGGAACTGCAGCCGCTGCTGGGCTGCGTCCAGGGCTTCGCTGGTCTTCTGCCGCCTCGCCACCTCGGTTTTTAGGTCCCGGACGGCCTGTTCCAACTGCATGGTGCGCTCGGCCACGCGCCTCTCCAACTCGGCATTGGTGCGCTGCAGTTCCTGGCGCAATCGGGCCTGCTGGATGGCGATGGCCAACTGCCGGGAGAGCTCCAGGGCGATGACCTGGTGTTCCGGCTGGTAAGCGTCCGGCTGGCGGGAGGACAGGCTGAACGCGCCGATCAACTGCTCTTCAAGTTTCAGCGGCACCAGGATCAGGCTGCTGATGCCGTACTGGCGCTTGGTTTCGATGAGGTGGGGAGAATGTTGTTCCGCAGCGGCATTGCTAACCAGGAACACGGGTTCCGTGAGCTGCTCGAGGAAGGAAAATTCTTCGATGGAGAGCACCGTCCCTTCCGGTAGGCCCAGTTGGACCGGCTCTTCCACCGCCAGGTAGTGCGCCTCCCGGTTCTGTTCGTTGAACAGAATCACGCTGGCGCGGTCAAACGGGACGATGCGCTGCAGGTGCGCCAGGGCCACATGGGCGATCTCTTCCGGCAGCCTGGCTTCCAGGATCTTATGGTCGATCTGGGTCACCGCTTCCAGGCGTTCGTTGTAGCGGCGCAAACGATCGATCAATTTCTCCTGGCTGGCGAGCATATCGACATAGCCCAACGCGGTTGCGGTTTGCTCGCACAGCAGGGAAAGCAGGCTCAGATCGTCCTGGGCGAAGAGCGGAAGCCGGCTCAGGAAAACCAACAGCAGGCCCCAGTCGCGCTCCTGGGTGGCAATGGGGAGGATGTACGCCCCCTTCATCTCCGGGGGTGTGTTTTTTCCGGTCGGGGCGGGGATGGCCCCGGCGGGCAGCTCGGTGAATACCGGCTTGCGCTGCTCCCAGGCCTCCCGGTATACCGGATGCCCGGTGTCGAACTGCGCCTGCCCGGTCTCGCCATTACTGGTGGCTGCGACCTGCAGCCGCCTCTCCCGCTCATCCCACCGGGCAGCCACAGCCAGATCTCCGCTCCCCGCCCTTTTGGCCGCCACACACAGGGCGTGGAGTGTTTCTTCCAGGTGGAGTGAGGTCCGCTCGGTGGAAATCTGCCGTAAGAAGCGGTCCAGCTCGTTGAGCTGCCACACCCGCCGCAGGAATGCCGGGGTGGAGAAGGCCAGATAGAAACACACCACGGAGGCCAGGCCCAGCAGTTGGTTGATCGTGGTCAAGAAGGGGGTGGTTAGCGGAAAGATGAGCTGAAACCCGACGTTCAAGATCAGCAGGGCGATCAGCCCGGCGCCGATAGCCGCTAACTGCAGGCGGCGCTGCACCACGCCGATCGTCTTGCGCGAACCGTCGATCAGTGCGTAGGCGGAATATCCATCGCCGGCGATGAAGTACAGCACGATGGGGATGACCACCAGGATCGGCATCGGGGTAGGGGAGAAAAGCAGCAGAAGCGCAGACAGCAGGAACCCCGCCAGGCCCCACCATTGGATGCCGGGCGGGCCGGGGCGCAGGTGGCGGACGACGCGCAGCAAGAGATAGGGATGAGCCACCAGAAGCACCCCCATCAGCCGGCCGAGCCAGGGCTGTTCGATCCCACCGTAGGACAGCAGCCATTGGATCAGCACAATCGCCGCAAAGGCTCCGAACAGCAGAACAACGTTAAGGCGCACCTGGGTTGGGGAGCGGAGAAATTCGATCAATGTGAGCGCCGCGATGAGCACGAACCCGATTTGTGTGATAACCCCCAGGACTTCGGTTGCTTCCATACGCTAACCCCTCAAGAAAGCCATTGCTACTGGCAAATACCTTATTCTGGCCCGGCTAGTCCGGCGGTTTTCCAAAACCTGGCGGTTGGTTGAGCAGCAGCCAATAGAAGCCGAGCTTCTGCACCGCCTGGGAAAACTGGGCGAAATCGACCGGTTTGACGATATAACTGTTGACCCCCAATTCGTAGCTGCGTTGGATATCGGGGTCCTGCCGGGAAGAGGTGAGCATCACCACCGGGATGGACCGGGACCGCGGATCTTCTTTGAGCTTGCGGAGCACCTCCAGGCCGTCCATCTTGGGCAGTTTGAGATCCAAAAGAATAACCTTCGGCCGGTCGTGGATTTTTCGCTGGCTGTATTTCCCCGCGCAAAAGACATAGTCCAACGCCTCGGCCCCATCACGGACGACATGCACCTGGTTGGTTATATTCTGCTGTTTAAAGGCCAGCAGAGTCAATTCGACGTCATTAGGGTTATCTTCCACGAGCAAGATATCAACCATGTTCTGGTGTATTGCCTGGCTCTCCATATTGAATTTCCTTGTAGTTGGGTTCGGTGAAAGAAACGGCCCCCTGAAACGGTTGGGACGGCAAGCCGGGTGATTGTGCCTACGGCATAAATGCCGCCGGCATAAACGCCGCCGGCGATAAAGCCCCCGGCGTTTACGCTGCTTTAACGCCGCCCGGCTTTGTCCCTGGTTAGTATATCGTAGAGAGGACTTTGATGCAATAGAAATTAGATATAAATACTCCTTTAATATGAAGCACCAATTAGGGAGTGGCTTTCTCAAAAAGGGGGATGGGAGACGGGCGGGCTGTGCAGCCCGCCCGTCTCCCATCCCCCTTTCCTTAAAAAGCCTGGCTTACGACTTTGAGAGGCTATGCCAACTTGGGGGGAATGAGGAGGTGCGGAGTGTGCTAGAATAGCTGTAGAGAAAGCTGGCAGGTTCGCCCAACCGCCAGCCAGGCGCCGGCTCACCGGGGATAGCGGCGAGCAGGTAGACACACGATCACCGGCCTGTGAAATTCCCCGGCTCACCATATTTCGGGGAATTTTTCGTTACCAGAGTAAAAACGCCACCCGGCGCAAACCGGCTGCGAACAAAATAAAAAGCAGTCCCAGGAACGCCCACGCCTGTCCATCAAGGTGAACACTCCCGAAACCGCTTGCAGTTGAGTAGAGCCACCGAAGGGAATCGAACCCTTGACCCGTCGCTTACGAAGCGACTGCTCTGCCTGCTGAGCTACGGTGGCAGCGGGTGCGATTATACCAGAAATCGCCGCTTTGGCAAGAAAATCGCCATCCTGGCAATAAAATTACCACCTTGGTAATCATATCGCCGCCCTGGCTAAAACCGCCACTTTGACTGGCCATCTGCAGGAATCGAGCGCCCTTTACTTGGTGAAAGTCAGCGGGGCGAGGGATTGGCTCCTGGCGGATACCAGAGACTTTACACACAAGAATGGAATGAGGTGTCCTTTGCGCATCGCCATGCTGTCATATCACACCTGTCCCCTGGCCACCCTGGGTGGGAAGGATACCGGGGGGATGAATGTATACGTGCGCGAGCTAACCCGCCAATTGGGGAGGATGGGCGTCCACGTGGACGTGTTCACCCGTTCGCAAGATGAACACGTCCCGCACGTGCTCCACGACCTGGGGTATGGAAACCGGGTGGTGCACGTGCCCGCCGGGCCGGAAGTGCCGCTCCCCAAGCAGGAGCTGGCGGAGTATATCCCCCAGTTCGTGCAGGGAATTCTGGAGTTCACCGGCAGTAAGGGCCTGGCTTACGACTTGATCCACAGCCACTACTGGATGTCGGGCATCGCCGCGCGGGATTTGCGCCGCGTGTGGGATGTGCCCGTGGTGCACATGTTCCACACCCTGGGGTTGATGAAGCAGCGAGTGGCGCGCTACCCGGAAGAAGTCGAGGGGGATTACCGCCTGCGAGGGGAGAACGAAGTGCTGCGCCTGGCCGACAGGATCATCGTCGCTACCCAGGCGGAGAAGGCCCAGCTTCAATGGCTGTACCAGGCCGATACCAGCAAAGTGACTATCATCCCGCCGGGGGTCGATCTCTCGCACTTCTACCCGATCCCCCCCGACGAGGCCAAGGCTTTCATCGGGATCGGCCCGCAGGAGCGCATGCTGCTCTTCGTCGGCCGCATCGAGCCGCTGAAAGGGATCGACACCCTCATCGAAGCGATCGCGATCATGCAGCGGAATGGAGTGTTTGCCAGGCAAAGGCTGTGCCTGTCGGTCATCGGGGGGGAGCCAGACGTGAGCGACGCTGCCCTGAACACCGAGATGGCCCGCCTGATGGAGATGCGCGAGCAGTTCGGGCTCACCGAGCTGGTGGCTTTCCTCGGGCGGCGCAGCCAGGACACGCTGCCCTATTACTATTCCGCCGCAGAGGCGGTGGTGGTGCCCTCGCACTATGAATCCTTTGGGATGGTGGCCCTGGAGGCGATGGCCTGCGGGACGCCGGTGGTGGCGAGCGAAGTCGGCGGGCTGGCTTTCCTCGTCCAGGACCAGAAGACCGGTTTCACCGTGCCGGTGGACGAGCCGGAAGCGCTTGCCCAACGGCTGACCGAGCTGATCGAAAACACCGGGTTGAGGGAGCGGATGGGGCGAGAGGCGGCAAGTTTCGCCCGCAATTACGCCTGGGAGCGCATCGCCCGGCGGATTGTGGAGGAGGTGTATCAGCCCGTCATCCCCGAGAGGGCGCGGTAAACGCCTCTATTCGACCTGGTAGAAAACCAGGATGGTGCTGCCGTATTTGCGCTGGTCGAATTCGACCAGGTGGTCCAACTCGAGGGGCTGGTACTCGACCGGGTGGATCTGCACGATCACCCAGGCGTCTTCCGCCAGCCAGCCGGGGTTCTTGTCCAGGCTGCGCATAGCTTTTTGCCAGTATTCTTTATATTGGGGCGGGGCGACGTACACGTAGTCGAACTGCCGGTCGGGGCTGCGCTCCAGCAAGGTGAACGCGTCCAGCCGCAGCACCTCCGCCCCGGCCTTCAGCCCGGTGCTTTCCAGGTTGGCCTTCACCGTCTCGGCCGCCTGGCGGTTGAGGTCGTTGAAGCGCACAAACCGCGCCCCGCGGCTGAGGGCCTCGATGCCCACCGCTCCGGTGCCGGCGAACAGGTCCAGCCAGGCGCTGTCTTCCACGTCCGGTCCCAAAATATTGAACAGCGACTCTTTCGTGCGGTCGGTGATGGGGCGGGTGGTGTCGCCGGGGACGGATTTCAAGCGTCTCCCGCGGGCTTTGCCGGCGATTACGCGCAGGTTGGACATCTCTTCTCGGCCTGCAGCCTGCGGAGCGCTCCCGCCTATTCCACGGCCTGCCGGGCGGCGAGGATATTGCCGTATGGGCTGTGGATGGGGATCACACACCCGGTCCCGAGCATGAAACGCTCTCCGCCGGTGGCCTGGATGGCGGCCTGCGCCTCCCGGCGCACCTGCTCCGGCGTCCCCAGGACCATCGTACTCTCCCGGCTCAGCCCGCCGCACACCACGCCGGGGAAGCTGCGCTTGCCCTCCGCCAGGGAAGGCGCCGTTTCCTGGTCGTGCCAGTTGATGATCTGGACCGGGTAGTCTTGCAGCGCGGGGAACATCACCTCCAGGCCGTGCAGGTGAAGCATATTCAGCCACAGGCCGGCGGCCGGTTCCAGCACCTGCAGGTCGTAGGTCCTCCCGAAGGCACGGTACTCTTCTTCGTTGAGCAGGCTGTACTGGGCGTGCTGCACGGCGAAGAAGACCCCGGCGATGCCGGTCTCTTTGGCGGCCTCGATAAAGTCGCGGGTGGTTTCGACGATCGTCTGCAGCCCGGCGTGGACTGCGTCCGGGTAGCGGCGCAGGTGGGCGATCAGCCGCTCGCCCCCGGCCAGGTTCTTGGCCTGGGATAAGGGGTTGAAGATCGTCTGCAGCACCGGGGTGTCCGCGCCCAGCTCTTTGGTCAGCAGGCGCAGGCTGTGGAGCATCTCGCCCAGGGAGCCTCGGCGCGGGTCGAGGACCTTCAAGCGCTTCCAGTCCTCCGGCTCCTGGACGACCCGGTGTGTGTAGTCGCGGGTGCCCTCCGTGGCGCCGCGCCACTCGTCTTTGGCCCCCCAGTCCTGCACGCAGTAGGACGACGAGGGGGTCACTTTGACCAGGTCCCAATCAAAAGTGCGTTGGAAATTCAGGGTGGCGGCCGCCAGCCCCTCCGGGGTCTGGTCGTCGACCGGGAAATGGCGCCACAGGGCTACCGGTGGGCGATCGAGTTTCCCTTGGCCGAGGGCCACTTCCATGCGTTGTCGATGACTCATATTGGGCATAGCTCTCACTCCGCCGGGGCGTGCCATTCATTTGGGGAAATCTTCTGCAGGTGCGCATTCGCCAGGTGTCGCAGCATGGAAGCTCGCGCCCGGTTGCCCTGCAAGGCGCCGGCTTCCACCTGCTCGATCACCTTCTGAAAGTGCTGGCGAGACTCTTCGTTACTGCCTTTGCTCTTCAAGAGCAGAGCCAGGCCATAATTGGCTTCAACAGAATCCGGATTCTTCGCCAAAGCCCGGCGGAAGTTGGTCTCCGCCTGATCGTACCGGCCTTCCACGTAATCGCTCCACCCCTTATCGGCATCGGCTTCCATCGTCCCCGGTTCGGGGACCGGATGTATATCGCCCGGAACTTCGCCTGGCTCGTAGTTGGTCATATTCCCTCCTTGTATCCTGATGTCTTGCGCCTATTGTATTATGGAAACGGGGGCCTGTGGGGCGCATTGGAGAAAATGGCCTCAGTTCGCCCCTCGGGTTTTCAGTACCTGGCCGATCTCTTCATCTTCGATCTGCTGGGCGGCGAGGAAATCGGCCATAAACTGTGACCGCCGGCCGCGCAGGGCCAGCGGAGCCACCTCGCACAGGTCGTCCGGGGTGACCTGGAGGCGCCCGTCGGCGGCTGCGTATGCCCGGGCGGCTTCGAAGAGGGTGATCTCCGCCCGCAGGGAGTGGATATCCAGGGCCTGCACGAATCCCAGCCCAACCCGGGCCACCTCGTCGCTCAGCGCGACCTGGGGGAGAAGCCCCCGGGCGCGCTGGATTTCATCCCGCAGTTGGGCGGTTTCGGCCGCGTAGCCGGCGATTGCCCGGCGGGGGTTGGTCAGATAGGCCTGCACGCGGCGGTAGGCTTCAAGGCGTTCTTCCGGGTCTGCCAGGCCCCTGACGATCACCCGCAGGCCAAACCGGTCCATAATTTGGGGGCGGAGCCGGCCCTCCTCCGGGTTCATCGAGCCGGTGAGCACGAAGCGCGAGCGGTAGGTGGCCGATACCGGGCCGCGCCGCACGGTGTAGCTGCCCTGAGCGGCGGCGTCCAGGATCGCATCCACGAGCTCCCCGGAGAGCAGGTTGACTTCGTCGATGTACAGCAGGTTGCGGTCGGCCTGGGCCAGCAGGCCGCGGCGCAAACGCAGGCGGTTGTGCACCGCCGCCCGTTCGTCGATCCCGCCGACCACGTCCTCCAGGCGGGCGTTGAGCGGCAGTTCCACCAGGCGCACCTGGTCCTCGTAGGTAAGCGGCTGGCCCTCGCCGTACTTGCGGGCGCAGTCGGGGCAGACCGCATCTATCCCCCCCGCTTCGATGTCTTCCGGCAGGCAGCCGTAGTAGCACAGGCTGCGGGGGACCGTGGGCAGGAGGTCGACCAGGCTGCGGACCGCGGTGGTTTTGCCCGCGCCGCGCGGCCCGATCAGCAGCACGCCCCCGATCGCCGGGTTGATGAGCGCCAGGATCAGGCTCAGCTTCATCTCACGCTGCCCGACCAGCGCCAGGAAGGGGAAGGGGAGCATCTCGGCGATGCCCGATTCCCCTTCTTCCCCGGGGCGGAAGCTGCGCCCGGAGACCTGGTCGATCAGCTCCTTTAACGAGCGCACCGTCGCTTTTGCTTCTTCCGGAGCGGGCTGTTCTTGGGGGGTGGGCGTTTCTTCTGTCATGAGCTTCAGCCAGGTGGTTGCGCCTCGGCCGGCATGCAAGCCTTTGGCCGGCGTGGTGGGCTAGTCTTCAATTCCAATCAGCCGCCTGCGGCCAGCGCGATCAGCACGACCGCTCCGCGGCCGCTCGCTTGAGCTGCGTTTTGCGGTAGACCTGCCGCTCCCGGCCCTCTTCCATCCGGCGGCGCTGTTCTTCGTTCTCCACAATCAGCGGCGGCACCGGGATCGGCACGCCATCTTCATCCAGCGCCACATAGACCAGGTAAGCCGTGTTGGTGTGCGTACATTCCCCGGTGATGGGGTTTTCGGCCGTCACCTGCACCTCGGCCTCCATGCTGGTGTGGCCCACATAGCTCACTTCCGCCGTCAGGGTCACCAGGTCTGAAATGCGGATGGGCTGACGGAAGACCATCTGGTCCACCGCCACGGTGACCACTCGCTGCTGGGCGTGGCGCATACAGGCCAGCGCTCCGGCCTCATCCACCAGCTTCATAATCCAGCCGCCGTGTACGTTGCCGAGGTTGTTGGCGTGTTCGGGCTGCATGAGCTGAGAAATGGTCACGCGAGAAGCGCTGCAGGGCTTTCCTTCCAGAGGTTTGCTCATATTCAATCACCGTCTTCCAGGAAGGCTTCGAATGATCCGTAGGCAGGCAGCCGTTCCGGTTCTTCTTCCAGCACGTCGATCATGTGCATCGGAAGTTCTGGCATTTGCGGAGCCAGGGGAAAATGGGACGGAGGGCGGATAGGGGCGGGCGGTGCGGGGGGCCGGCGCCGGGGGAGGGTCGCGGCGGCTGCATGCCGGCGGACGATCCGCATCTCCCGGCTCAATGTGCCGGCGTACAACCCGTGCACGCCGTATACTTCCCGGTCGGGCGTCACCCAACCGATCCACTCGCCTTGAAGGTTGAACAGGTGCGGGTACACGAGAATGGCGCCAACATCGCCGCGGGTGGTGTATATCGGGATCATGTCACTCTACATCATTATACGTCCAATAGCGGTTTACGAAGAAGTTCCAGAACATCACAATCAGCACCGCGATGGCCAGGGTGACATTATCCGCGATCTGTCGCGGGGTGAGCAGCGGGTACTCCACCGGCAGGGAGACGATCAGATTGTAGACCCTCGGTTCCAGGATCGCCAGGGTGGGGACCCGGATCACCAGCCCCATCACGCTGACCATCGTAAACATCATGAGTTGGTGGACAATCGGTTTGGATCGCGAATCCGGGTAGGTCCAGTAGCGGTTCCACAGGAAGTTGTTGATGATAGCAGCGATGAAAGAGATCGTACCTGCCAGGACGATGCTGGTGTGGAACGCATTGGTCAGCAGATTCGCGACGCCAAAGTCAACAATTGCGCCGACAACGCCGACAACCGCGAAGCGCATGAAGCGGCTCCGCTCGCGAGGATTGGTTAGAATGTTAGTCACTCCAGTCCCAATTTTTCCTTTACATATGGGATGGTGCGGCGGATGCCCTCTTCGAGAGAGATTTTGGGTTCCCAGCCCAGGGACTGGCGTGCCCGGCTGATGTCCGGCTGGCGACGCTGCGGGTCGCCGGCGATGCGCTCTTTCTCTCTGTAAATAATCCCCGCCGGGTTCTCGGACAGGCGGTTGATCGTCTCGGCAAACTCAAGGATGGTGGTCTCGACCGGATTGCCGATATTCACCGGGTTGTGCTCGTCTGACATCAGCAGGCGGTAGATCCCCTCCACCAAATCGTCCACATAGCAGAAGCTGCGGGTCTGCGAGCCGTCGCCGTAAACCGTGAGCGGCTCCTTGCACAGGGCCTGCTTCAAAAAGTTGGGCACCACTCGCCCGTCATCGATCTGCATCCGCGGGCCGTATGTGTTGAAAATCCGCACGATGCGGGTGTCGATGCCGTGGAATCGGTGGTAGGCCATCGTCAGCGCTTCGGCGAACCGCTTGGCCTCGTCGTAGACGGAGCGGATCCCGATCGGGTCTACGTGGCCCCAATAGCTTTCTTTCTGCGGGTGTTCGAGCGGATCGCCGTAGATCTCGCTGGTGGAAGCGAGCAGGAAGCGCGCTTTGTGGGCGCGGGCGACTCCCAGGGTGTTGTGCGTGCCCAGGGCGCCGGCTTTCATGGTCTGGATCGGCAGATTGACATAGCCGAAGGGTGAATTGACGTTGGGGCTGGCCGGTGAGGCGAAATGCAGCACCGCATCCACCTTGCCCGGCACAAAGATGAAATTAGAAACATCATGCCGGATGAACGCAAAATTGGGGTTGCCAGACAGGTGGGCCAGGTTGTTCGGGTTGCCGGTGATGAAATTATCCATCCCCACCACCTGGTGCCCCTCAGCCAGGAGCCGGTCGCAAAGATGAGAACCGAGAAAACCTGCTGCTCCGGTAATTAGAACTCGCATAGATGAGGTCCCTTTCATTATTATTGCCAGATCACTCGCTCGGTGAGACCGTCGCCTGTGAGCTGCTGTGCGTCTCCGGTAACGGTATCGATGAGCCATAGATTGCCCTGGTAGATCACCGCCAGGGAATAGTTCCCACTCTCGGGCATCGGCGCGGGCGACCAGGCGCCCCAATTCTGCTGCGGGGAAAAGCGGCCGGCGTGATCCTCGCCGGGGAAGATCGACCGCTGGTTCGAGCCATCCCGGTCCATCAGCACCACCCGGTAGGGGCTGGTCTCGCTTTGTTCGGGGAAGATCGCCTGCAGGTAGGCGACCTCGTAATCGCCCGATTCGTTCTGGATGGGAGAGGTCAACGGATAGGCGAACATGCCTGCCTGAGAGACCATGTCGATCGCCACGCCGCTGTCCAGGGGCAGGGCCGCCAGATTGAAGTGCTGCGATTCTTCCGGGGAGAGCGATCCGGCCGGCGGGGCATGGTCTACCGCGTACAGCACGCTGCCGTCCGGGCTCCAGGCTAACCCGGGCACCCAGGCCCAATCGCTGCGGGTCTGCAGCGGGATGATATCCAGCACGCTGACCAGCTCCCGGTTGGTGAAGTCCAGCAAGCCCACGCCGTCGGGGCGGGCATAGGCGAGCTGCATCCGGTCGGGCGAATAGCCGAACGAGGTCCCCCACCAACCGTAGATGCCGCCGGAGTTTGCGTCCAGAATGGGCTCTGCCTGCCAGCGTGAAACCCAGCCGTTGGGGCTGAAGGTGAGGGCGTTCAGGTCGTTGTTCGCCTGCCAGCCGGGGGCCGCCGCCCGTGGTTCTACGGTGGAGAAGATCACTTTGGTGTTGCTGCCCGGCATCCAATCGGCGAAGTGGATGACATTCGGCACCTTCAGGTCGATCGGCTGTGGTTCGGGGGTCTGTGCTCCGCTCGCCAGAGTCGGCGCGGTGGAGATTTGCATCGCCCACAGCGAGTTGATTTGGCCTTCTTCCTCCGACCGGCGGGTAAAGAGCAGCCAGTTGCCGTCCGGGGAGAGGGAGAGGATGCGCCCGTCCAGGTCTCCGGTGGTCACCACCGCTTTGCGGTTGCCGGTGGTGCCTTCCACCAGCCAGGCGTTGCCGTCGCGCAGGTACACCATTTTCCCCGGGATGCCGATGGAGACAAACGGCGTCTGGACGCCCACCATCACAATTTCGGTGACCGGCTGTTCGACCACCACCCGTTTGATGATCGCCCGGCTGGATACCTCCACCTCATCTTCGAACACCCGCCGGAAAGTGTGCTCCTCCAGCCCGTTCTGCCCCTTCTGCAGGTAGATTTCGGTGTCCAGCGGCAGCGATTCGTTGCGCAGGATTTGGGTCTTGAAGGGGAGCACCACCTGTTCGACCTCGAATTCTTCGCGCACCCGGGTGACTTTGATCTCGCTCCCATCGGTGAGGATGGCGTGTGCCGGCGGATCGACTCGATCCAGGATGCTCAGGTTCACTCCCGCGGCGTTGAGCGCCTGCTGCACGGTGCTCCCCGGGGCGACGAGCACGCCCTGATCCTCGCCATCGGCGGCGATCTGGACCTGAATCTGCGCTGTGGCAGTGTTCGCTGCGCCCGTTCCACACGCAGACAGCCCGGCTGCCAACAGGAAGATCAATCCAGCCAGCAACACCGGGCTGAGCCAGGTGGGGGCGGGGACGAATAGGCGGGAGTGGTATAATCTCATTTCAATCAGGCATGTGAGCGGGCCTGGTCGGTTACTGAACTTTTCGTCCGGTGATGGTCATCACGCCATCTCCAATCGAAATGTCTTCGATGAAGATCTCGTTTGCCCTGGGCCCGAGGTCTGCCAGCGCGGTATCCAACTCGTTGCTCAACGAATCAAGCATGCTGTCGGGAATGGGCAGCGGCCCGAGCCGGCCCTCCACAATCTGATAGTCGGGCTTCCCCTGATCATCGGCCGATACGGTCAGCACGATCCTCGCCGGAGCGCTGATCCCTCCCTGGTTGACCGTTCCGAGGACTTCTGCCTGCCCGTTTTGAAGGATTACCTGGGGGTCATTGAGGACCGGGTTTTCCTGAGACTGCATTTCGAACGCGACGAGAGAGGTGAGCTGCTCCTGGGTCACTACCAGAGAAACTTCCTGGCTGCTGGCGACTTCTGTCGCGGCCGCTTCCAGGTTCTTCCGCAAGTCTTCGACCGCCTCTGTGCTCACCGGCACCCGCACTTCGGTGGGGGTTGGGTCGGATCCGGACGACACGCCAGACGGCAGGTTGCAGGCCAGGCTGGCGAGCAGCAGGGCCGCGAGCGCCAGAAGCGAGCGATTTTGTAACATATGCTTGAACATTTAACACTCCTAGACCGGGCGACCAGACTGCCGAGGAAACAACGACCGATAAGCAGCAATCCTGCTCGCCACAGTGAGTTACCATTACACCGGAGAATTTTATCACAGCATGACCGGTCCATCTGAGCACACGGACGAACCTCAACCAACAGAAACGACAAGCGAGGGGAAGAAGTACAGGCCCCTGGATGATAGTGCGCTAAGCCTGGTCGCCAGGCTGGAAGCCCTGCTGTTCGTCGCCTCGGGGGCGGTCACCCCGCAGCAGTTGGCGGCGGCCCTGAACGTGCCTACCCCGGAGGTGGTGTTGGGCCTGGAAGCGCTGGAAGCCCAGTACGCTGACCAGGCCCAGGAGCGCGGACTGCGCCTGCAGCGCCACGGGGGGCGAGTGCAGTTGACCACCGCCCCTCAGGCGGCGGAGGTGATCGAGCGCTTCCTGGGCCTGGACACCAGCTCCCGCCTGAGCCGGGCGGCGCTGGAGGCCCTGGCGATCGTCGCTTACCAGCAGCCCGTCACCCGCCCGCAGGTGGACGCCATCCGCGGGGTGAACAGCGATGGGGTGATGAAAAGCCTGCTGAGCAAAGGGCTCATCGAAGAGGTGGGCCGGGCCGAAGCCCCGGGCAGGCCGATCCTGTACGGCACCACCCCTGAATTTTTGCAGTATTTTGGGCTCAACACCCTGGAGAACTTACCGCCCTTGAGGCTGGACCAGCAGCCCGAGGCGGCTCAGACGGGTAGTTCTGACTTATTAAAGGAATAATATGGCTGAAGAACGATTGCAGAAGATATTGGCCCGGGCCGGGTTCGGATCGCGCCGGGCTTCCGAAGAGATTATCTCCGCCGGGCGGGTGCGGGTGAACGGTGAGATCGCTTCCCTGGGCGACAAGGCCGACCCGACGAAGGACCGGATCACGGTGGATGGCAACCCGATCACCCGGGCGGAGGAGCCGGTCTATATCGCCCTCTACAAGCCCCGCTACGTGCTCTCCACGGTCAGCGCCCCCGACCCGCGCCAGACGGTCCGGGACCTGGTGCCGGTGGGCGAGCAGGTCTACCCGGTTGGCCGCCTGGACGTGGAAAGCGAAGGCCTGATCCTGATGACCAACGACGGCGACCTGGCCAACCGCCTGACGCACCCCCGCTACGGGCACGAGAAGGAATACCGGGTACTGGTGGCGCGCCGCCCGGACGAAGAACAGCTCGAGACCTGGCGGCGAGGCGTGGTGCTGGAAGACGGCTACCGCACCGCTCCGGCCCAGGTGCGGGTCGAGTCGGTCCTGGGGAAGGGGGCCTGGCTGCGGGTGATCCTGGGCGAAGGCCGCAAACGGCAGATCCGGGAGACCGGCAAGCTGTTGGGGCTGCCTGTGGTGCGCATCATCCGCGTCCGTATCGGCTCGCTCCGCCTGGGGAGCCTGAAACCCCGGGAATGGCGGTTCCTGACGCCGGAAGAAGTGGCGGAACTGAAAGGCGAAAAGCCGCCGCAGACCTCCGCCTCCCGCGGGGAGCTCCGTCCGCCGCGGAAAGCCCCTGGCCGCCCCGGCAGGACCGGGCGCAAGCCGGATGCGGGGAGATCCTCCGGCGCAAAGCCGCTCGCCTCGTCCCGCCGCTCCTCCCGCTCCTCTCCTCCGCCTCCCGCCCGCCGCCCGAGACGGGGGAGCGATGGAAGGAGCAAGCGCAAGTAAGGGGTAATTCCCTGGTAAAATGGTCTGCTGGAGCGAGATTACGCTCGAATCAGACTGAACGGAGTACTTTTTTCGCATGGATCTTTCCGTCGAAAAGCGAACATCCTGGCTCGAACGGCCCGTCCTGACCACGCTGGTGCTCAATTGGGAACTGGTCCTGTTCGCCACGATCCTCATCCTGGCCGTGTTCACCCGCTTCTACGACCTGGAAGCGCGGGTGATGAGCCATGATGAGAACTCTCATGTCTACTATTCCTGGCTGCTTTCCCGCGGCCAGGGCTACACCCACGACCCGATCACCCACGGCCCGTTTCAATTCCACGTTGTCGCCCTCTCGTATTTCCTGTTCGGCGACAACGACCTGACGGCGCGCATCCCCGCGGTGCTGTTCAGCATCGCCACCGTGGCGTTCATGTGGAATTACCGGCGCTACCTGGGCCGGGCGGGGGCGCTGGTCGCCGCGCTGCTGATGACGATTTCGCCCTATATGTTGTTCTATGGGCGCTACGTGCGCAACGAAGCCTTCGTGGCCCTGTGGGGGGTGGTGACCCTCTACGCCATCCTGCGCTACATTGAAACCGGCAGGCATCGCTACCTGTTCTACCTGTCCGCGGCGACGGTGCTGCACTTCACGACGAAGGAAACCGCCTTCATTTATACGGCGCAGGCGCTGATCTTCCTGGCCTTTTATCTGCTCTGGCAGCTTGCCCGGAGAGAGTGGGGCCGGGCCAGGGACAAGACGAACTTCCTGGTGGCCCTGATGGGCGCCCTGCTGCTGTTCGCCGCGGCATTGGCCTTCTTTATCGCCGAACGACCAGAAGCGCTGCCGATCAGCGCCGATGGCGTGCCCATCGCGGAGGACGAATCCCTCGACCTGCGGCTGCCGCTGCCGGTAGGGGCGTTGGGCGGCGCAGGGTTGGTGGTGCTGGCCGCTGCGCTGTACTTCTTGCTGCGCGGCTTCACCTGGGCCCGGCTGCGGGAGGAGCGTTCTTTCGATTTGCTGGTGCTGCTCAGCACGCTGGTGCTGCCCATGCTGGCGCCCTTCCCGGTCAAGATGCTGGGGATCAACCCCATTGATTACAACAACACCCAGGGCATGGCGGTGACCGCCGGCTTCGTGGTGTTCCTGGCGCTGGTGGGCATTGGGATCGGCCTGGCCTGGAAGCCGCGCCTGTGGCTGCTGAACGCCGCCCTGTTCTACGCCATCTTCACCGTCTTCTACACCACCGTTTTCACCAACGGCTTCGGTTTCTTCACCGGCCTGGTCGGTTCCCTTGGATACTGGCTGGACCAACAGGGAGTGAACCGCGGCAGCCAACCGGTGTACTACTACGCCCTGATCCAGGTGCCCATTTACGAGTTCTTGCCGGCGGTGGGCAGCCTGCTGGCCCTGGTTTTGGGGCTGCGGGGCTGGCGCTCTCCCGCTGAGCGTGAGCTAGCTACTCTCCAGGACGGAGATCCCACTTCGTCCGAGACACAGGAAACCCTCCCCGATCTGGCGCAAGCCCCGGGGCCTGAAGGCCGGGTGATCCCACCGGTGCTGTCGCTGCTGGGGTATTGGGTGGTGACCAGCCTGCTGGCTTATACCCTGGCCGGGGAGAAGATGCCCTGGCTCACCGTACACATCGCCCTGCCCATGATCCTGATCTCCGGCTGGTCGATCGGGGCGCTGATCGACCGGGTCAACTGGGGGTTATTCCGCGAGCGGCGGGGCTGGATCATGGCGGCGCTGCTGCCGGTCTTCCTGGTCAGCCTGCTGGCGGCGGCCGGGCCGATGTTGGGCGAAAACCGGCCCTTCCAGGGCCGCGAGCTGGCTCAACTTCGGGTGACAACCACTTTCGTCACCGCCCTGGCGACCGCGGTGTTGAGCGGGGCCGGCCTGTTCATCCTGGCACGACCCTGGCCCGCGGCTCAATTCACCCGGGTGGTAAGCCTGTTTTTGCTGGGTTTCCTCGGGCTGCTTACCGCCCGCGCCGCGTTCCGCGCCGCATATATCAACTACGATCACCCCACCGAGTACCTGGTCTACGCCCATTCGGCGGGCGGGGTCAAGCAAGCCCTGGCCCAGATCGAGGAGATCTCGCGCCGCACGACCGATGGCCTCGCCCTGCAGGTGGCTTACGATAACGAGACCACCTACCCCTACTGGTGGTATCTGCGCAACTACCCCAACCAGCACTACTACGGCGAGAACCCCAGCCGCAGCCTGCGGGATATGCCCGTGATCCTGGTAGGTGATGCCAACTTCGGCAAGATGGAGCCTGTGGTGCGGGACGACTTCGTCATGTTCGAATACAAGCGCCTGTGGTGGCCCGACCAGGATTATTTTGGCCTGAACATGGAGCGCATCCTGAATGCCCTGCGCGATCCGGGAATGCGTTCGGCTGTCTTCCAGATCTGGCTGAACCGGGATTACACCCGCTACGCTCAACTGACCGGAAAGGATATGAGCCTGCCCAATTGGGAGCCGGCGGCCGAGATGCGCCTGTACGTGCGCAAGGATATCGTCGCCCGGCTGTGGAACTATGGCTCTGCGCCGGTTGCCGAGGAACCCTCGGTGGACCCCTACGAAGGGAAGGAAGCCAGGCTGGTCCCCGAGCAGGTGATCGGCAGCTCGGGGGCTGCGCCGGGTGAACTGCAGCGGCCTCGGGATCTGATCGTGCTGGAAGACGGCAGCCTGTTCGTGGCGGATACCGGCAACCATCGCATCCAGCACCTGAGCCCGGATGGCAGCCTCATCGCCCAATGGGGCGGCTTTTCGGGGACAGACCCCGCCGCCGCTCCGCCCGGCACGTTCAACGAACCCTGGGGCCTTGGCATGGGCCCCGACGGCTCGATCTACGTCGCCGACACCTGGAACCACCGGGTGCAGAAGTTCAGCCCGGATGGCGAGTTCCTGGCCACCTGGGGCTACTTCGGCACGGCCGAGGCGCCGGAGGCCTTCTGGGGGCCCAGAGATGTGGAGGTGGACGACCAGGGCCGGGTGTTCGTCACCGACACGGGCAATAAACGGATTGTGGTCTTCGACGAGCAGGGGAATTACCTGACCCAGTTCGGCCAGGCCGGGCTGAGTCCGGGCGAGTTCGACGAACCCACCGGGCTCGCGATCGACGACCAGGGCCGCTTATACGTGGCCGATACCTGGAACCAGCGCGTGCAGGTGTTCAGCGACGATGGCAGCGGCGCTTTCCAGGTGGTCAACTCCTGGGAGGTGGTCGCCTGGTTCGGACAGTCCCTGGACAACAAGCCGTACATCGACGTGGGCCCGGATGGGCACGTGTTCATCACCGACCCCGAAGGGTACCGGGTGATCGAGTTCGACGCCGGCGGCCAGATCGTGCGCTATTGGGGCGATTACTCCGCCGGGACGGATGGTTTCGGCATGGCCGGAGCCGTGGCCGTCGGGCCGGATGGCCAGGTGTGGGTGAGCGACGCCGGGAACAGCCGCCTGCTGCGTTTCCGCCTGCCCTAGTTAGGGCTTTGAAAAATAGAAGTTAGGGGGGATTTGGGCGGGCTGCACAGCCCGCCCAAATCCCCCCTGACTTTCTTATTCTAGAGATCTACCACAGGCGCGGCTAGGCCAGGCCGCGGAATACGAGCAGCAGGCCCAGGATAAACACCGGGATGCCAACCGGCAGCCCGACGATAGTGATGCTCAGGATGATCCCCACGATCATGAACACCAGCCCCAGGATGACCGCAACCAGGCGGCCGGTCAGGGAGATAATCCACGCCACCAGGTTCCAGATGGCCCAAAAAGGCCAGAGGATCCAGGGCACACGACGTTCCATGCGGTTTTCGGCAGACATTTCGCACTCCTTCTGATAAATTCCAACGCTATAAATCTATACGGAGCACGGCCGAAAAGGTTGCAAATGGGGCTCGCCTATGGCAAGAAACGCATTTGCATCTCGCCGCTCGCCGCATACCAGTAGTGGGCGGAGAAGGGCGGGGAGCCGGGGCGGGAGGCCAGCACGCGCGGCAGCAGTTGTGGCAGGTCTTCCACTAGCGGCAGGCTGTCCAACCGGTCCACCGGGATCCACTCCAGGCTGCCTTCAGGGGAAGGGCGGGGTGGGGCGGAGGCGGCGCTGACCTCGCCGCGCAGGACGAAGATCCCCACTCCGGTGTTCTCACCGGCGTCGATGGTGATAAAGCCGCACAGCCACAGCTGCAGGCCGGTGTATCCCGTCTCTTCGTAGAGCTCGCGCCGGGCGGCGCTGATGAAATCCTCGCCGCGTTCCACGTGCCCGCCGACCCCGTTATAGCGGTTGGCCCACAGGCGCTTGTTGGGGGCGCCTTTGATCAACAGGATTTTCTCCTCGCTGGTCAGAAAAATCAGGGTGCGGGGGATGAGCGCGTAGCGGCCGTCGTTGACTTTTTGTTCGGATGCGGGCATGGCTTCGTATGGTTTCCCCAAAAAGTCCGGAGCTGGCCTGGCTCCGGACTTTTTGGTAAAGCAAAATGGATTAGTCGGCCAGATCTTTGACGTCTTCCGCGGCCACGGCTTCGCCCAGGTAATCCTGCGGGCGGGGGCTGATGACCACCGGGCGGATGGTCTGGTCCACGTACCGGCGGGTGCCCTCCAGCCCGAGCAGGTTGAAGAGCTTGCTGAACTGGGCCTCCCACGCCTGGCCGATCTCTTCCTTCTTCTCGGGAGCCAGGTTCCAGACCTTGGCCTTGAAGGGGCCGATGGCCTGTTTGCGGGTCTTGTAATAGAACTGTTCGTCGGTCTGGTCCGGTTTGTGCTCGCCGGCGTGCTTATCGTCCAGGTAGGCGTATATCTCCCGGCGCAGCCCATCCGGCAGGCGGTCGAACAGCATGTTCTGGAAGTTCGTCGCCAGGTGGACTTCGATGGCTTCTGCCTCGACGAACTTGCCGAACGCTTGCTCCGGCAGGGTGGAAGCCCCATGTTGGACCGCGCCGCCCAACTGGTATTCCTGGCGGGCGATCCGGCTGAGCTCGAGGAGCGTGCCGAAATCCACCTTCACTTCTTTGATCGAGCCGTCCGGCAGGACGACCCCGCCGTGCGAGGTGCCGGTCTGGATCGAGATCTTGCTCAGGCCGGTGACGCCCGGGGCGATCCGTTCCAGTTCTGCGTTATAGCCGTCCATATAAGTGCGCAGCTCATGAGGGGTGGAGTTATGCCCGCCGACTTCGCCGATCTCACCGCCGATCGAAATGGTGACGCCCTCCGGTTCCAACCGGCGCACGTGAGCGGTGAACATGGCGGAGAGTTCGGTGTTCAACTTCTGCTGCTCTTTTTCGGTCGGCTTGGAGATGTCGACCAGGGTGGAGGTGTCGATGTCGATGTTGTAGAAACCGGCCTGGATGGCCTCCTGGATCAGCTCGCGCACTGCCTGGAGTTCCGGCTCGGGGTCCTGGTTGAAGCGCTTGGCGGACACCTGGAAATGATCGCCCTGGATGAAGACCGGACCGGTGTAATCCTCGGCGATGGCGGCGGCCAACACGTTGGTGACGTATTCGCTGGGGCGCTGGTCGGTGTAACCCATTTCCGAACGGGCGATCTCGAAAATGAACGCTCCGGCGTCGATGGCTTTCGCCGCCCGGTACACCGAACGGGCCGCCACAAACGAGAGGGCCCGCAGATTGATCGCCGGCACGGTGAACGACGCCGGGACCTCCCCCCGGCCGCGAGCCATGTACAGATCGTGGATGGAGGCGGGGACCGCGCCGTAGGCCAGGGCGGCCAGGCGCGTCAGATAGCGGGCGAGCATCTGGCGCTCGCCGCTCTCCAGAGCCGAGATTTCCGCCAGGCGGTGAATGGTGGCGCGCAGGCGGGCCTTATCCTTGATTTCGGCCTTCCCATTGGTCACTTCCAGGCTGTTGTCCAACAGGGCTAGCAGGTCTTGAAGATGAGTATTATTCATGATCACAACTCCTCTAGCTAAAACGTCCATCCAACGAGCCGGGAAGAGGCCCGGCTGCGGCCACCACCCGCGGCGCTTTGCCTCCACCCTGCAACTGGACGGACTCTTTTAATTTCCCCAATCAGATTATAACATTCATGTTGTCGGAGCCGCCTTGAACCGCATGGTTTGGTGTGCACGCACAACTTTCAGGTGTTTAGGGAGTGGGCGGCGAAGCTGCCCACTCCCTAACATCCATTACTACGGGCCCCGGCAACTTTTTGAGTACAGATTCGTAGAATCAGTTAAACGTTGCGCCAGGTAAAAACACAGGCTATAATCTGTGATGTGAATCCCCGATTATGCCAATGATGCCGTACTCCGGGCTGGAAGAGAAGCCCGTTCAATGGATAAGGAGAAATCGATGAGTGACATGGACGATGCAATTTTTGGCAAGGTGGGCGCGAGTGAAGATGTGTTCAAGCGCATCTTGCACAAAATCCCCGGGTTTGGGGGTTACCTCGACCGCCAAAACCGCCGCGATGCAGATAAACTGCTGCGGGAGACGGTCGCCAGCCGGATCGAAGAGCTGTGGGGGCGGGTATCCCGGCTGCAAACCGAATTCATCTCACACGGTGACATTGCTTATGTAGATGACATCGAAGCCGCGGCGGTCAAGCTGCGCACCTTTGCCGACCGGATCCGCAGGGCAACGTACGGTTACTCCAGCCTGTTCGAGAGCGTCAAGATCAATGAGGACGAGCTCACCCGCCTATACCAGTACGACGCAGCCCTGCTGGACATGGTAGATGAAATCTCGCGGGCGATCGACAACGTGGAGGCGTCTGTGGGCACCGACGGGCTCCCGGCTGCCATCCGCCACCTGGCCTCGACGGCGCAGAAGGCGATCGATATGTTCAACCGGCGGGAAGAAGTCTTTTTTGCCCCCAACCAGGGCTAGGTAAGAGGAATCAGGAGTTCAGGCCATGACCAAGATTTTTGATGTGATTGAATACCCCAATGCAATGACCGATGAGCTCGTGCACCGCTTCCCGGAAACGGGGCCGGGCGCCTTCCGCATCGGGTCGCAGGTGATCGTGCGCGAGTCACAGGCAGCCGTGTTTTACCGCGATGGGCGGGCCCTGGACGTGTTCGGCCCGGGCCGGCATACCATCGTCACCTACAATATCCCGCTGCTGACGAATCTGCTCGGCAATCTGTTCAACGAACGCACCCCGTTCCCGGCGGAAGTGTACTTCGTGTCGCTGCGCGAGTTCCCCGATCGCAAATGGGGTACACCGCAACCCATTATCGTCCGCAACCCGAATATGGCCCTGGGCGTCGCCCTGCTGCAGGGCTTCGGCACTTACAGCTTCCAGATCAGCGACCCGCAGCAGTTCGTCAACCAGATCGTCGGGGCGCAGGGCGTCTACCGCATCGGTGAGATCGAAAGCCGGCTGCGCTCGATGCTGCTCTCCAAGCTGCAAGACCTGTTGGGCGAGACCGCGGCTCGCAACAGTGTGCCTGAACTTATCGGCCTGACGGAAGAATTGGGCGCCGGGGTGCGGGCGAAATCGCAGGATGACTTCCTGGCCCTGGGCCTGACTCTGAAATCTTTCTACATCGAAAACTTGAAGCCATCCAGCAAGTCGGCCGAGGAACTGCGGGCGATGGGCATGCTCGACATCGCCACCTACACTCAACTGCAGGCGGCGGACGCCTTGCGAGATGCGGCCCAGAACCCCAGCGGCGGCGCCGGCCTGACCGCCGGTATCGGCGCCGGGATCGGTGTGGGCAACATCATCAACCAGTCGCTCAGCGGAGTCACCGGTGGGGCGGCTGCGGCCGGGCAGGCCGGCCCGCAGCCCGGTGAAGCCGCCAAAGCCCCGGCGGTGATGACCCCGGCCGAGGCCGCCAGCTACCTGCGGGTGGCGGAAGAAGATGTGATGGCCGCCATCAACGCCGGTGAGTTGAAAGCCAAGAAGATCGGCAACGCTTACCGCATCAGCAAAGAGGCGCTGGACGATTTCCTCAAAGGCTAACCGGCCTCTATTTCCGAAACGCAGAACACCTCAGGGCCCGCTGTCCCGGCCCTGGGGTGTTTTTTCATCGCTTGAATCTGCTTTGAAATCTATGCTCGACCGGCCCGCCCGCGGCCCTGAATTATTTTATGGTAAATTATGTTATTTTATGTTATAATACATGTAGTGGGAGAGACTGTACGACCAAGGCGCTCCCCTTTTCACCCGGTTTACCCAGATCAAAGACAATCCTCTAGGTACTCTCCCAGAAAAGGGGGGGCCCGAAATCAAACCGCGTCCGTTGCCGGAACCAGCGGCTGATCTTAGTGTTTACCGGGAGGTATGGTCGAATAAAGGAGTATAAAATGAACACCAGAATTCTATGGCCAAGAAGGAAGTATCGCTCGGAGGATAACCTCCGCATCCCCTTCAAAGAGAGGTTATTGTGGCCCCGCGCCCGTTACCGGACACCGGATGAGAAGGAGATAAAAGAAAGGATGCTCTGGCCGGGTGAGGAGTATCGCTCGGATTGGGATACTCCGGAGCACATGCGGCGGATCAAGCTGTGGCCGCTGCGCCCCGAAAAGTAATCTCCGATCACGGTGAACGCCGTTCACCGATTATTCCCCGAACGCGCCGGTTTCGACCTCCCCCAGCGCCCGGAGGAGGTCATCCTGCCGCAGGATCACGGTCGTGCTGCGCACCCCGGAGCCGATGGAAATCTCTTCCTCGGCCAGCACACTTTCATCCACCAGAATCCGTATTGGGCGTGGCAGGCCGAACGGTGAAACGGCGCCCGTCGGGTAACCGGTTACTTGCAGCACTTCGTCCTGGCCGGCCAGGGTGAGGCGTGAGCGCCCCAGATAGCTTCGCAATCCCGGCCAGGATATGCGCCGCGGCCCGGCCATCAGCACCATCACGTACTCGCCCTGCGCCGGGTCGTCCCCCCCGCTCAGCCGGAAGAGAATACTGCGCACCACCTGTTCGGGGCGCTGGCCCCGTTCCTCCGCAGCCTGCTCCAATGAGCCCACCGGCCCCGGGTGGCGGAAAAACCGGTAGGGGACGTTCAACGCATCCAGGTGGCGGGTGACCGGTGTAGACTCTGTTTCCATGACCTAACCGGCTTCTTGGACCTCGGTTTCCCCGGGCAGGACGGCCTGGCGGATCTTTGCCGCCTTTTCCGGGCTCAGCCGCCGCTCTTTGCTCTTCTTGCGCACCAGGTCCTTGAGATCGTTCACCCGCACGGTGTACGCCGGAGCCCCGTCCTCTTCATCCACATCCACTTCCACTTTCGGGTGGGTGAAGACCAGGGCGGCGTGCACGGGGATCTCCTCATCGGGGAATTCGTTCGCCAGGAAACGCTTGAGCTGCTCGATCTCGGCCCCGGCATCCAACTCGGGCCGGCCCAACCCTTCCTGGGCGAAGATCTTCATGTACAGGTTGCCGCCTTTCTGTCGCCAGCGCCCATTCTCGTACACGATGCGCCCGCGCTGGTAGAAGGGCAGCAGGGCCCAAACACCGGCGGGGGAGATCAACATGTGGGAGACCGGGCCGTAGTAGTGGTACAGCGCGTACTTGTTATCCAACCCCTTCAATGCCTGGTCGAGCAGTTCATCCGGCCGCGGGCGGCGTCCCCACCGGTTGCTGAAATAGATCCCGATTTGAGACAGCGCGAAGCCCACCAGCAGGGCGGCCAGGGAGATGGCGAACTGTTCGGGCATGCGGAACGAGATGAACATCCCCGCGCCCAGGACCACCAGGCCGCTGAGCATGGTAATTTGGGCGATGCGCGCGTTGCGTTTGACCACCCGTTCATTGGTAAAAGAATTTTTCATCGGTAGTAAGTTGCTCCCCAGGTTTGTTGATTATATTATTTGCAATCTATTCTCTCGCTTCCGGCGCATCACCGGCCCAGAGCGGTTAGAGCTCGCCTGGTAGACGGGCTAATTGTGCGGTTCATAACGCCTGAGAATCAGGCAGGCGTTTTGCCCGCCCAGGCCGAACGAGTTCGATAGGGCGGTGTTGATTTTTACGTGGCGGGCCTGGTTGGGGGTGTAGTCCAGGTCGCATTCCGGGTCCGGATCTTCCAGGTTGATGGTGGGCGGTACCAGGCAGTTCTGGATGATCAGGGCGCAGGCGATGGCCTCCAGCGCGCCCGAGGCGCCCATCGCATGCCCGATCATCGACTTGGTGGAGCTCACGATCAGCCGGTGGGCGTGCTCGCCAAACACCTGCTTGATGGCGCGGGTCTCGATGACATCGTTCAGCGGGGTTGAAGTGCCGTGGGCGTTGATGTAATCGATCTCTCCCGGGGACATCCCGGCGTCGCGCAGGGCGAGGCGCATGGCCCGGGCGGGACCGGCGGCCTCCGGGTCGGGTGCAGCCACGTGGTAGCCATCTGCGGAAGACGCCTGACCGACCACCTCGGCATAGATCTTCGCCCCACGGGCCAGGGCATGTTCCAGGCTTTCCAACACCAGCGCACCGGCGCCCTCCGAGAACAGGAAGCCCTCGCGCCGGGTATCGAACGGGCGAGAAGCGGCTTCCGGGTTGTCGTTGAAGTTGACCGGCAGGGCGCGCATCGAAGCGAACCCGCCGATGGCGAAATCGCGGATCAACGCCTCGGTCCCACCGGTGATGACCACGTCGGCCGCCCCGCGGCGGATGAACTCCGCCGCTTCCCCCACCGCCTGTGTGCCCGTGGCGCAGGCGGTGGTGATAGTGCTGTTGGGGCCCAGGCATTGGAACTGCTTGGCGATCAGGAATGCCGATAGGTTGGGGATGCTGGCGGGCAGGACGAAGGGGTTCAACTTGGTGTAGCCCTGGCTGCGCAGGGTGGCCATCCCCTCGTCGGCCCGGTCCATCCCCCCGATGGCCGTGCCAAACACCACACCGCTGCGCTCCGGATCGGGCATGGTTTCGGGCAGCCCGGCATCTCGCACGGCCTGGATGGCGGCCGCCAGCGCGATCTGCCCGGAGCGAGGGATGCGCCGGGCCTCTTTGCGTTCCATATAGTCAGCGGCCTCGAAATCGGGGATCTCCCCTGCGATCTGGCAGGGAAAATCACTGGCGTCGAACTGGGTGATGCGGCGAATGCCGGACCGGCCTTCGATCAGGCCACCCCAGTATTGGGGGATAGATGAGCCCAGGGCGGTGATTGCTCCCAGGCCCGTGATCACAACGCGAGATCTCATGCAGTCTCCTTGATAGAGGGGTTGGTCAGACGTTCTTGAATTGCAGATTGGAGCGCTTCGAGCAGGTTCGCCTCGACCGCCTGGCGGGCGGTGCGGATGGCGCTGACCAGCGCGTGGGCATCGGAGCGGCCATGTCCGATGAACACCAATCCGGCGATACCCAGGAGCGGCGCGGCGCCCACTTCCCCCGGGTCCATCATGCGTTTGATTTCTCCGAATGCAGGCCTGGCCAGCAGTCCACCGAGCTTGGTGCGGGTGCTGGCCATGAGCTGCTCGCGCAGCAGGTCGGTGATGAACTTCGCCACCGATTCGCTGGTTTTGAGCAGCACGTTGCCGGTGAAGCCATCGGTGACGGCCACATCGGCCTGCCCGGCGAATAATTCTTTGCTTTCCAGGTTGCCGATAAAATTGAGCCCGCTGGCCTCCAGCCGCGGGTAAGTCTCGCGCACCAGCTCATTACCCTTGCCTGCTTCCTCGCCGTTGGAGATCAGCCCCACCCTCGGCTGGGTGATGCCCCGCATTTTGGTGGCATACACCGAGCCCATGATGGCGAACTGCAGCAGGTGCTCGGGCTTGCAGTCGGGGTTGGCGCCGATATCCAGCACCACAGCCGAGCCGCCCCTCACCGGGAACAGGGCGGTCAGCGCCGGGCGCTCGACGCCGGGGATCGTCCCCAGGCGAAAATAGGCGGTAGACAGGGCGCCGCCGGTGTTCCCGGCGGTGACGAAAACATCCGCCTCACCGTTCTTGACCAGGTCGATCCCCACTGCCATCGAAGTCCGCGAATTGGGGCGCTTGGCTTTCAATACCAGCTTCATCCCCTTGTCTTCCATCGTAATGGTTTCCGGGGCGTCAACCACCCGCACCCGGCTGTGGTCGCCTGGCATTGCCTCCAGGCGGGTGGTCAGGTCCTCTTGCGGTCCGACCAGGATCAGCTCGTCGGGAAATAAGCGGGTGGCCTCAACCGCGGCCTGCACCTCCGGAGCGGGGCAGGTATCGCTCCCCATCGCATCCAGCACAATACGCATAGCGTCTCCTTGTGAAAACCAGGTGTTTCGTTTTATTGTTTTCCACCACGGGAAAACCCAAGAAATCTGTAACTTAAAACCCTTGTCAGGCGAAAAGTTTCTGTGGGTGAGCGCTGCCTTCCTGGAAGGCCTTCCTTTCCTGAAGGTTTTACTAGAAGCCGGAAAAAATACCGGACCCGGCCCGGAAACCCAACTACAAAGCCGGTGTTTGAGTTCACCCTGCGCTTGACAAAAAGGCGAAGGTGATTATAATACCGATGCTCCCGCGCTGGTGCTGGAATTGGCAGACAGGCATGGTTGAGGGCCATGTGCCGCAAGGCGTGAGGGTTCAAGTCCCTCCCAGCGCACAGGAAGGCCGCCGAAAGGCGGCCGTTTTTTTATCGGTTTGTCTCGTTTCGCTTCACCGTGTCGTACCTTCACGAACCAGGGTTAAGGATAGACGAATTTGGCGGATTCGGCAAGGGGGCGCCCGTTCGTGTGCACGCACTACTTGTCAACAGGCGGCCGGCACTACCGTCTGATTACCACTGACAACATTTGCTTGCACACGTCCGTTCTGCGCGGTGAACAGCCTTGTATCCAAGAATAGTGCTCATTTCGCGTTTCATAACAATATATAAAGGGTAGACATACACTACTAAATGTAGTAGACTACTCCCCAACCAGTATACGAGTTGGTACAAATAGTGGTAAGCCGATCCTTCACGTCGGAAAGGAGGATGATGCCCGGACACACTGCCCAACTCTATCCCCCCTATTGACACTAGAAAATTCAGCAAGCTGATTCATTCGCTAGGAGGAAAAAGTGAAACGCCTTTGGTTCATGATTTTGACAGGTTTAGTCCTCGCCAGCTTTATCCTGTCGGCCTGCGCGCAGCCGGCCAACCAGCAAGAGCCGGGCGGCGAGACGCAGCCCGAGGCCGAAGAGCCGGCTGGCGGCGAAGCCCCGGCCGGTGGTGAGGAGCAAGAGGATCTGGGGACCATCACCGTCGCTACCGATGCAACCTGGCCCCCCTTTGAAATGGTCAACGAATCCACCCGAGATCTGGAGGGCTTCGACATCGACCTGATGAATGCCGTCGCTGAGGCGGCCGGGCTGGATATTGAGTTCGTCAACGTGGCCTTCGACCCGCTGCTGGCGGGGATGGCCACCTGCCAGTACGACGCTGCAATTTCGGCCATGACCATCACCCCGGAGCGCATGGAAGACTTCCTCTTCTCGGATCCCTATTTCGAGGCCGGGCAGATTGTCACCGTCCGCACCGATAACACCGATATCACCGGCCCGGACAGCTTATCCGGCAAAGTGGTCGGCGTTCAGATCGGCACCACCGGCGCGATCGAAGTCGGGCAGATCGAGGGGGCCGAGATGCGCACCTATGACGACGTGGGCCTGGCCTTCCAGGACCTGATGAACGGGCAGGTGGATGCGGTTGTGGCCGATAACCCGCTGGCCTTGGACTACGTCGGCGCCAATGCCGACCAGTTGAAGACGGTGGGCGAAGTGTTCACCGATGAGAACTATGGCATCGCCGTTTGTTCCAACAAGCCTGAGCTGCAGGCAAGGATCAATGAGGGCCTGGCGATTGTCAAAGATCAGGGCCTGATCGAGGAGCTGACCCAGAAATGGCTTGCTGCTCCTGACGGCCAATAACCGTTCGATGGGTTGGCGGGCTGCGCCCCGGCAAATCTACGCCGGAGCGCAGCCCGGCCTTTGACCTCGTGGAGGTTGCATGGAAGAGAAATCTACGAGTGTGTCGCTGCCAGCTCAAACAGAGATCGCCAGAGTGCCAGGAGCTCAGCCCAGCGCGCGCATCGATGCCTGGTGGGGTTTGGTAGCCGGTGTCATTATTCTGGCGGCTGTGCTGGCGTTCTTCTGGCCCGACCCCTACCTGAGAATCGTTAATTTCGTCCGTGATGGGATCTGGACCACCATCTATATCACCCTCATATCGTTCCTTTGTATTTTGGTCGTTGGGCTGATCGGAGCTTTGGGCCGGCTCTCAAAGAGTCGAGTGATCTTCGGCGCAGCGACCATGTATGTGGAGATTATTCGCGGCATCCCGCTGCTCGTCCAACTCATCTGGTGGTATTTCGCTTTCCCGGCGGTGGTGCGGCAGATCGGCCAGGCGCAGGGCATCGGCTTTATGGCCAATTACACCGCCAACGCCAACCTGATGGCGATCGCCGGGCTGACCATCTGTTACGGGGCCTACATGTCCGAGATCTACCGGGCGGGCATCCAGAGCATCCCCCCCGGACAGATGGAAGCTGCCCGCAGCCTGGGGATGAATTACTTCCAGGCCATGCGTTACATCATCCTGCCCCAGGCGCTCAGGGTAGTCTTGCCGCCGGTTGGCAACGAGTTCACCGCCCTGCTCAAAGACTCGTCCCTGGTGAGCGTTGTGGCTGTGACCGACCTCACCCGCCGCGGCCGGGAGTTTATGTCCACCTTTTTGAACCCGATTGAGACCTGGACCATGGTCGCCCTGCTGTATCTGATCCTGACCCTGTTCTCGGCGCGGGTGGCGGCGTGGATCGAAAAGAAAACCCGAACTTCCGAACGATAATCAACCTGTCTTTGGAGAGAAAATCGATGGCTACGTTTCCTTCCGCCGAGTGGCTGCAAGCTTTGAAGGACAAACTGAATTCAGACCAACGATACGCTCAGGTGGCGCGGAATTGGGAAGGGGATATGGCTTTCCAAATCGAGCCCGGGGGCGGAGTCACCGAACCAACCACCTTTTACCTCGATCTGTGGCATGGGGAGTGCCGGGATGCCTTCGTCGTGGAGGCCGAAGACCAGGTCCGCCCGGCGTTCACCCTGAAGGGCCCTTACCTTAATTACGTGCGGCTGCTAAAAAACGAGGTCGATCCAATGCAAGCCCTGCTCACCCGCAAGCTCACCGTGCAGGGGAATATTGCGGTCATCCTGCGCTCAGTGCCGGTGGTGATGGATTTTGTGCGCTGCTGCCGGGAAGTGACCGATCAATTCGTTTAAAATCAGGCGAAACCCGAGAAATTTCAGGTGGCCAGGTGGCGCTGCCGGGCGAGGGTATTGTCCTGCGCCGCCTGGAATACCATCAGCAGGCAGGCCGGTTCGGTGGTGAGGTTGCGCCAATAGTGGGGCTGCATCGCCTCGAACAGCAGGCTGTCTCCCGTATTGAGCGAGAACACATCCTCGCCCACACAGTACTCGACCTGGCCACTGACGCAGTAGACAAACTCTTGTCCCGGATGAGAAATCGGGCTGGAAGCGATCTGGCAGTCGGGCTCGACCATCAGCAGATAGGGCTCAAGCTGCTGTACCGGCAGGCCGCCTCCCAATTGCTCGGCCCGGAAGCATCCCCGGTTGATCCGTTCCCCCTCTCCCTGGCGGATGAACGCCACGGCCCGCTGGTGGTTGTCGATAAAGAAATCGGTGATCGGCACCGCCAACGCGCTGGCCAGGCGCTGGAGTGATGAAACGGTGGGGGAATTCTCCCCCCGCTCGATGCGGCTGATGGCGTTGATCGACAACCCACACCGGTCGGCCAGCGCTCGCAGCGACCAGCCCTGGCGCTCGCGAAAGGTCCGCAGACGCATTCCCACGTTGGATTTCCCATCGGTTCCCATATCTATACCCTCCGGCAGGAAGCTTGGATAATTTATTTCGCTACCTTTAACTCATGACCCCGCTGCTGTCTGGAATGGGGCTTAAATAGATAAAGGTGATAAGAAAAGGTGTAAAAATTGTATCATCTTTTTTTGTATTTTATGCCCTTTTCCGTCCGTAGTCTTAATTTCCCTCCAGCAGTTCGATCGCTTTCAGCAGCTGCGCATCTTCCGTCTGCTGTAGTTCTTCGGCGGTGAGGTTTTGGCCCGTGGCCGGGATCAGCGGGACGACCCCTTCGGGCAGGGCCACCTCGACGTTCGGGTCGATGCCCACATGCCAGAACGTTTCTCCGGCAGGGGTGAGCCATTCCTGGGTGGCTAGGAGCAGGGCCGAGCCATCGGACAGGGGGAACTGGTTCAGCACTGTGCCGGTGCCGAAGGTCGTCTCGCCCACCAGAACTGCTCTGCCGGCGTCCTTCAGCGCCCCCGAGACGATTTCCGCCGCGCTGGCGCTGCCCCGGTTGATCAGCACAACCATGGGGATATCGGGGGCAATCGCCTTACCCCGTTCGATCTCCAGGGGGATCGTTTCCCCTTCGGCATCTCGCATCAGCATCACATTGCCTTCCGTCAGGAAGCGGCTGGCGACTCCGATCGCCTCGCTGAGCAGCCCGCCGGGGTTGCTGCGCAGATCGAGGATGATGCTCTCCGCCCCCGCCTCCTGGGCGGCGGACAGGGCTCGGTCGAGATCCTCGCTCACACCTTCGCTGAAGGCGCTGATCCGCACCTGGGCGATATCCGTCCCGGGGAGCATCTGCCAGGACACGTTTTCGATTTCGATCCGCGCCCGGGTAATGGTCAGGGTGCGCAGTTCCCCGGACTCCGGGTCCATGAAGGTGATGGTCACCTCCGAACCGGCGGGGCCGGTAACCCGCTCCACCACTTCGTGGATGGTCAGCCCGAGCACCTCCTCGCCATCGACGCTGACGATGATATCGCCCGGCATGACGCCCGCTGCTTTCGCCGGTGACCCGTCGATCGGAGCGACGACGGTGGGCTGGCCGTCTTTCATCTCCAGGTACGCGCCAATGCCCTCGAACTCTCCCTGGGTCAGGTTGCGCTGTTCGGCCACCATCTCGGGCGATAAGAAGGTGGTGTGCCCGGTGTCCCCCAGCGCCATCACCATCCCGCTGATCGCCCCATAGGTGAGGTCCTGGGGATCGAGGGCTGAACGGTCCACATAATTGCGGCGGATTACCGTCCAGGCTTCGCGCATCAGATCGAAGTCGGGGGCGGTTTCGGTACTGCCTTCCCCATTGGGAAGGATGGCGGCCAGCCCGACATCGTTGAAGGCGAAGCCCAGGGCAAAGCCGGCCGTAAACAGGATCAGCATCGCGAACAAAAGCGCGATCCAGCGAAAATTCGAGGTCATGAGTCGCTCCATATCTCAATCACAACCCTGGTGGTTGTGGGCGCAGATTGCCAGTGGTATCTCACCCGAAGGTCTCCTCGGGCGCCAAATCCCCCTGTCCCTTATTGTACTAGAGTTTTTCGACCGGTTTTCGGCCGGTTGCAGCGGCTAATGAGCCCAAAACGATCATTTATTTACAGCATTTAAAAAAACGTGTACACTTAATCTGCGCATTTTCAGGGCAGTTCCTAGTATTCAGTAGGGAAAACCCTACCGATCAGTAGGAACATTCCCCGTTGAAGTGGCAGAACTTCAACGTTATAGTAGAAGAAGCACACGGAGAAGTAAGCGATTTAAGGTGTACTTATGGCCTTATAGTTGATGCTTCTTCTCCTGGGCCGGATGATGGCTTCAGGGGCCGTCAGACACTCTCAATAGGATCTCTCTGGGGGAGAGCCGGTCGATGTTTTTTAGACGCCCAGTCGTCTTGCAAGGGTAACAATTTTTTCTTGAAGGTGTCATAAGCCGGGTAGTTTCGCGTTTAGAAGCGGAGCAGAGAGAGCCCACGGGGGGGATTCATCGTCTGCTGATGAACGAACAGGGTGGAAAAGGAGTTGATCAGCTATGAATAAGCTCATTCACGTGATGGAAGGAGTACCAAAGCGGATCGCTGTGCTTCGGGCGCTGCAGTTGGGGGATATGATGTGCGCAGTCCCGGCATTCCGGGCGCTACGGGCTGCCTTTCCAGACGCGGTGATCACCCTGGTGGGCCTCCCCTGGGCCCGGGGCTTTGTCAGGCGGTTCAACTTTTACCTGGATGATTTCATCGAGTTCCCCGGTTATCCGGGCCTCCCCGAGCGCACGCCTCAGATCGACCGCATCCCCGAGTTCCTGCGCGAGATGCAGTGGCTGGAATTCGACCTCGCCCTGCAGATGCAGGGTTCGGGTGAGATCAGCAACCCGCTGGTGGAGATGTTTGGCGCCCGCTGTTCCGCCGGTTATTACCTCCCAGGGCATATGCAGCCGAATGAGGAATTGTTTATGCCCTACCCCGAGCACGAGCACGAGGTCTGGCGGCACCTGCGGCTGATGGAGTTCCTCGGGCTGCCCTTGCAGGGGGACGCGCTGGAGTTCCCCCTGTATCCTCAGGACTGGGAAGCGCTGCAGGCCATCGGTGAGCAATACGGCCTGCAGGCGGGCAGCTACGCCTGCCTGCACGTGGGGGCGCGAGCGGAGAACCGCCGCTGGCCGGTGGAGCGCTTCGCGGCCGTGGGCGATGGCCTGGCCAGACGCGGCCTGCAGGTGGTGCTCACCGGGACCGAAGCGGAAGCCCCGCTGGCGCGAGCCGTGGAAGTGCGAATGAAAGCCGCGGCCATTAACCTGACCGGGCAGACCCGGCTGGGCGCCCTGGCGGCCCTGCTGTCGAACGCCCGGCTGCTGGTCTGCAACGACACCGGGGTATCGCACCTGGCTGCGGCCCTGCTCACGCCCAGTGTGGTGCTTTTCTCGGCTTCGGAGCCGCACCGCTGGGCGCCCAAGAACCTTAACCTGAACCGGATTATCCCCTGGGCCGGGAACGCCGGTCCGGAAGCCGTGCTGGTCGAGGTGGACAACCTGCTCCATAAGGAGCCGAGCTATGCCGCCTGAGGGCATGGGACACGTACGCCGGGTGCTGGCCGTACGCCTGGACAATATCGGCGACGTGATCATGCTCGGCCCGGCGCTGCGGACCATCCGCCATAATCTGCCTGCCGCCCGCATCAGCCTGCTGGCTTCGCCCGCCGGAAGCCAGGTGGCGCCGCTGCTGCCCTGGGTGGATGAGGTCCTGCCGGTGCGTTCGCTGTGGCAGGATGTGTCCGGGGCGCTTTCCTTCGACCCCGGCCGCGAGCAGGCCCTGATCGCCCGGTTGAGCCGAGGGGGTTACGAAGCGGCCTTCATCTTCACCAGCTTTTCTCAATCGCCTTACCCGCCGGCCTACGCCTGCTACCTGGCCGGGATTCCCATCCGGGCCGGCCAGTCGCGTGAGTTCGGGGGGCAGGTGCTTTCTCACTGCTATCGGCCGGAGGGGGACGATCAGCACCAGGTCGATCGCAACCTGTCGCTGCTCAACAAAGCCGGATTTGAACTAAGTGGGACGCGCCTGGAGCTTGCTGTGCCTGAACGGGCCCGGCGTTCGGCCAGAGAAAAGCTGCGGGCCGCCGGGGTGGACCCGTACGCAGGGTTTATCGCCCTGGCGCCGGGGGCCAGCGCCGCCGCCCGCCGCTATGCCCCCCAGCGCTTTGCTGTGGCCGCTGCCGCGCTGGCCGAAGAGAGTCGTTTACCGGTGGTGATCATCGGCAGCGCGCGCGAGGCCGGGCACATCTCTCCGGCGCTGGCTGCTGCCCGGGGGGTGGTGTCGCTGGTGGGGCAGACCGATGTTTTGGAGTTCGCCGCTGTGATCGAACGGGCCCGGCTGCTGTTGGCCAACAACTCGGCTGCCCTGCACATCGCCGACGCCTTCGCCGTCCCTATGGTGATCCTCTACTCGGGGACGGAGTACGAAAGCCAGTGGCGGCCGCGACATTCTCAGGCGCAACTGCTGCGGGTGCCCACCACCTGTTCGCCCTGCTACCGGTTCGAATGTCCCTACAACCAGGAATGCCTGGATATCCCTCCGCAGACTGTCCTGCGGGCCGCCCTGGCAGCGTTGGAGGCGCGGGCCGGTCCGCTTCCCGCCCGGGTAGGAGTGCACTAGAGCTGTGCCGGAAGGCTATGCCCGATGGCTATGCCGGAAGGCTAAGCCTTAGGGCCCTTTACCCGCCAGGCGGGTTATCGTTTACTGGTATTGATTTTATTGGTGTAAAAAGGTATAGAATGACTGTTCACAGCCAGACGTCTCCGGGGGCGAGCCGCCATCCGAAGCGTCGTTTAAAAATACTGACCTGGCACGTCCACGGGAATTATCTCTATTATCTCGCCCAAGCTCCGCACGAATTCTACCTGCCGGTGAAACCGGGCCGTCCGGAGGGCTATGGCGGGCGATCGGGGGGGCTTCCCTGGCCGGATAACCTCCACGATGTCCCCGCCGAAGAAGTCCGGGGGCTGGACCTCGACCTCATCCTCTTTCAATCCCATAAAAATTATCTTCACGACCAGCACGAGATCTGTTCGCCGGAACAGCAGCGGCTGCCGCGCATTTACCTGGAGCACGATCCGCCGCGCGAGCACCCCACCGATACCCGCCACCCGGTCGATGACCCAAACGTTCTGCTGGTGCATGTGACCCATTTCAACGACTTGATGTGGGACAGCAACCGCACGCCCACCCGGGTGATCGAGCATGGAGTGATCGTCCCGCAGGGGGTGCGCTATACCGGCGAGTTGGAACGCGGGATCGTGGTCGTCAACGGGTTGAAGAAACGGGGCCGGCGCCTGGGAGCCGATGTGTTCGAAAAAGTCCGCCTGCAAATCCCCCTCGATCTGGCCGGCATGCAGTCCGAAGACCTGGATGGCCTGGGGGAAGTGCCGCACGCCGGGCTGCCCGCGTTCGAGGCCCGCTACCGGTTCTTCTTCAACCCCATTCGCTACACCAGCCTGGGCCTGGCCGTGTGCGAGGCGATGATGCTGGGCATGCCCATCCTCGGGCTGGCGACCACGGAGATGGTCTCGGTGGTTGAGAACGGGGTCTCGGGGTATGTGAGCACGGACGTAGATGCGGTGATCGACTGCATGCGCCACCTGCTATCCGACCCGGGGGAAGCGCGCCGGTTGGGAGAAGGAGCCCGCCGCGTGGCGGAAGAGCGGTTCAATATCCACCGCTTTGCAGCCGGCTGGAATGATGCTTTCGCGCTTGTGAGTGGCATGTAGCTGGCGGCCGGTGAAAGCGTGAACGGAGAAAAGAAAGTATGACGAAAAGGATTGCACTCATCAGCGAGCACGCCTCCCCGCTGGCCCATCTTGGCGGCGTTGACAGCGGTGGCCAGAATGTCTACGTGGCCCAGGTAGCGCGCCATCTGGCCCGGCAGGGGCACGAAGTGGATGTGTTCACTCGAAAAGACAGCGAAAGCCTGGCAGATATTCTGCTCTGGGAGGACCGGGTCCGCATCATCCATGTCCCCGCCGGGCCGGCCGGGTACGTCCGCAAAGAGGAACTGCTTCCCCACATGGGGCCCTTCACCGATTTCATCGTCGAGTTCATCCGCCGCCAGGACAGGCCCTACGATCTGATCCATGCCAACTTCTGGATGTCCGGGTTGGTCGCCGCCGGGGTCAAGCGCCTCCTGGGCATCCCGTTTGTGATCACCTTCCACGCCCTGGGGCGCGTGCGGAGGCTGCACCAGGGGAAAGACGACGGTTTCCCCGATGTGCGCTTCGCCATCGAAGACCAGATCGTGGCCGAAGCGGACAGGATCATCGCCGAATGTCCCCAGGACCGGCAGGACCTGATGCGCCTGTACCGGGCCCGGCCTGAAAAGATCGAAGTGATCCCCTGCGGCTTCGATCCGGGGGAGATCCATCCGGTGGACAGGGCGGAAGCCCGCCGCCGCCTGGGGTTGGCCGAGGACGAATGGGTGGTGCTCCAACTGGGGCGCATGGTGCCCCGCAAGGGCGTGGACAATGTGCTGCGGGGTTTCGCCCGCCTGGTTTGCGAGCACAAAGTCCCGGCCCGGCTGCTGGTTGTGGGCGGCGAAGCTGAGGACCCAGACCCCGAGCGGACCCCGGAGATCGGCCGGCTGCAGGCGATCGCCGAGGAAGAGGGCATTTCCGGCCGGGTGACCTTCACCGGGCAGCGCAGCCGGGAGGCGATCAAGTACTACTTCAGCGCCGCCGATGTGTTCGTCTCTACCCCCTGGTACGAGCCATTCGGCATCACCCCGGTGGAGGCGATGGCCTGCGCTACCCCGGTGGTCGGGTCGAACGTCGGCGGGATCAAGTACACCGTCCAGGAGGGGGAGACCGGTTTCCTGGTGCCTCCGAATAACCCGCTCGCCCTGGGAGACCGGTTGGCGCATTTGTTCTCCCATCCTGATGAGCTCCGGCGCATGAGCCAGAGGGCGCTGGAAAGAGCCAACCGCCTGTTCACCTGGAAGCGAGTCGCCCGCCAGATCGCCGGCCTGTATGAAGACGTGCTGGAGGAGGAGGCCGCCCTGCAAACCCGCCCCGCGACTAACGGGCATGCTGCTCGCCAGGCCGCCGGGCTCCAGCCGCCGCCCTCGTTCGTCGAGCCGGTGGATATCCTCGACCGGATCGACCTCATCGCCCAGAACTTCGAGAGCGCCCGGGACGTGCTGCAAAAGTCCCAGGAGGTGCTTGGGCCTTCGATCCTGGCCGTGGCTGACGCGATGATCTCCACCCTGGAACGGGGCGGGCGGGTGATGGTCGCCGGGAACGGGGGCAGCGCGGCGGATGGCGCGCATTTCGCCGCAGAGCTGGTGGGCCGTTTCGTCTACCCCGACCGCAAGGGGCTGCCGGTGATGGCCCTCACCGCCGACACGGCCTTCCTCACCGCCTGGGCCAACGATGTGGGCTACGAGCAGGTGTTCGCCCGCCAGGTGCAGGCTTTCGGGCGGCCCGGAGACTTGCTGTTCGGGATCAGCACCAGCGGTAGATCGGATAACCTGGTGCAGGCCTTCGAGACCGCAGCCCTGATGGGGATTACCTGCGCCGCCCTGCTCGGGGGCGATGGCGGCGAAATGGAACCCCTGGCCGACCTGGCCATCCTGGTGCCCTCCGTCAACGTGCAGCGCATTCAAGAAGTCCACACCCTGGTGCTGCACACCCTGGCGGAGCTGGTCGAACAGCACTTCGTTGCCTCGCCACCCTATCTGGGCGCTGTCGCTGCCCGGGGCCGGGGTTCCTGGGACCTGCAGTCTGCCATGCCGGTCGAAATGAAAGGGACGGACTGAGCCTGCACACCGATTAGCTTCACGCGTGGGCGGCCGGCGCAACCCGCCGGGGCCGCTCACCGATTCCACACTGCAAGGATGGATAGATGATCGAGATCAAGGACAGAGTGATTTTAGTGACCGGGGGGGCGCGGGGGCTGGGCGCGGAGATATGCCGGGACCTGTGCGAAGCCGGGGCGGTGGTCATCCCCGCCGACATCCGCCCGGATCTGCTGCGCGACACCGCCAGACAACTGTCGGCGAATGGGCGGCAGGTGAAGCCGGTTGAGATGGACGTCTGTGATGAGAAGCAGGTCGAAGGGGTGATCCGCCAGGTCCTGGACGAGTACGGCCGGTTGGATGTGCTGGTGAACAACGCCGGCACCGACAAGACGCTTTCGGTTGAAGAGTTGGCGGTCTCCGACTGGGACCGGGTGCTTGGGGTCAATCTGCGCGGGCCGTTCCTCACCTCGAAGTTCGCCTTCCCCATCATGCGCCGGCAGGGGGAAGGGGCGATCATCAACATCGTCTCCACCGCGGCCAGGCGAGCCTGGCCCAATGCGGCGGCTTATCACGCCAGCAAATGGGGGCTGCTCGGTTTCACCCATGCCCTGCACACCGAAGGCCGGCTCCACAATATCAAGGTGACGGCGGTCATCGCCGGTGGGATGCGCACCCCGTTCCTGTTGGAGCGCTTCCCGGATATCGATCTGGACACTTTACAAGACCCGGCGAATGTAGCCAGGACGGTGCGTTTCGTGCTGCAGCAGCCGGTTGAAACTGTGATTCCTGAAATTATGGTTCTCCCCATGCGGGAGACCTCCTGGCCATAAGCGGGCCGGGCGACGAAGATACCATTCCGATGGGGGTATTTCAAGGAGGTAACAATGTATCACCGAGCAGTTTTCCTGGATAAGGATGGGACGATCATCGAAAACGTCCCCTACAACGTGGACGTGGACAAAATCCGCTTCAACCCCGGCGTGTTGGAGGGCGTGCGGCAGTTACACGAGGCCGGTTATAAGCTGTTTATCGTCACCAATCAAGCCGGAGCGGCCCATGGGCGTTTCCGCGAGGAGGCCCTGGCCCCGGTGTTCGACTACATCCGGGGGGCGATGGAAGCGGCCGGCGCGCCCCTGAGCGGCTATTACTACTGCCCGCACCATCCCGATGGCCAGGTGCGGGCCTACGCTCAACGCTGCTTCTGCCGCAAGCCCAACCCCGGGCTGCTGTTCCAGGCCGCGCGGGAGCACGATCTGAACCTGGCAGGCTCCTGGCTGATCGGCGATATCCTAAACGACATCGAAGCGGGGCGGCGGGTGGACTGCCGCACGGTGTTGATCGACAACGGGAACGAAACCGAGTGGGAGCTTTCCACGCTCCGCCGCCCGCATTACACCGTGCCCGATTTCGCCGGGGCGGTCCAGGCCATCCTACTGGCCGGCCGGGCGGAGCAGGCCGCCGGAGAGCTGTTCGGGAAGGACCTGGCTGCCAGTTCCACCGGGCGAAATGTGACTCGCCGGCCGTTGAGTGTTTGAACCCCGCCAGGGGACGTGTCAGGGGGAAACGAATCCGGTCTCCGCGCCCACCTCGCCGCCAGACCGGTCTGAGGAAAATTAAGCCTGTAAAGGTATGTATGAACGAGAATCTTATCGGTATCATTGGCCGGTTTCCCCAACAAACGGTGTTGGTGATCGGGGAAGCCATGCTGGATAGTTACCTCTCCGGCCCGGCGGACCGCCTGTGCCGGGAAGCCCCCGTCCCGGTGGTGTCCATCACCGGGCGGGAACACGTGCCGGGAGGGGCGGCAAATACGGCGGTCAACCTCACCAGCCTGGGCGCTCGAACCCACTTTTTATCGGTGATCGGCAAGGACCCGGAGGCGGACTTGCTGTGCCGGGCTCTCGAATCGGCGGGCGTCTCCACCGAGCATCTCATCCGCCGCGGCGGCCGCAGCACCCTGGCCAAGCAGCGGGTGATCGCCGGTTCGCAGATGGTGGTGCGCTTCGACCAGGGCGCTACCGCTCCGGTGCCGGCCGAGGTCGAAGACCAGCTCATCGACCGCCTGCGTTCCCTGGTCCCCCGGGTGGACGCCATCGTCGTCTCCGACTACGCCTACGGCATCCTCACCCCGCGGGTGATCGCCGCCCTGGGCGAGCTGCAGGCCGGCTCCCCGCGCCTGCTGGTGGTGGATTCCAAGCGGCTTCCAGCCTACCGCCAGGTGCGGGTGACGGCGGTGAAACCGAACTATGAAGAGGCGGCGCAGCTCTTGGGCCTGTCCCGGCTGGAGCCCGGGCGGGACGCCGGGCGGGCGACCGCAGTCAGCCGGGCCAGGCAGATCGAAAACGAGGGCGCCCGCATCCTGGACCTGACCGGGGCGGAGCTGGCGGTGGTCACCATCGACCGGGACGGCGCCCTGGCCTTCACCCGGGACGGCGAACCGTACCGCCTGTACGCTCGCCCCAGGCCCGATTCGCGGGCGGCCGGCGCGGGCGACACCTTCGTCAGCGCCTTAACCCTGGCCCTGGCGTCCGGCGCCCACACCGAGAACGCCGCCGAACTGGCCTCCGCCGCGGCCGAGATCGTGGTGGGCAAAGACGGCACCTCGGCCTGCTTCGCCGCCGAACTGGTGGACTACTTCTCTCAGGACACCAAGCTGATCACCGACGCCTTCCAACTGGTGGCGCGCCTGGCGGCCTACCGGCGGGAGGAGCGGCGGGTGGTGTTCACCAACGGCTGCTTCGACCTTCTCCACCGCGGGCACATCAACTACCTCAACCGGGCGAAGGCCCTGGGGGACGTGCTCATCGTGGGGGTGAACTCGGATCACAGCGTGCGCCGCCTGAAAGGCCCCAGCCGGCCGATCAACTCGCTCGAAGACCGGGTCCAGATTCTGGCCGCGCTGAGCTGCGTGGACCATATCGTCCCCTTCGATACCGACACGCCGGTTGAACTGATCCGCCAGATCAGGCCGGATATTTTCGTCAAGGGCGGCGATTACACCCGCCAGACGCTGCCGGAGGCCCCGCTGGTGGAGAAATTGGGCGGGGAAGTGCGCATCTTGCCCTATCTGGAAGACCACTCGACGACCGGGATCATCGAACGCATCCGGGAGATCTACCTCGGTTCCTCGCTGCCGGACTAGGCCGCGGGACCCCGGACGGGCCAGGAAAGGAGCACGACATTCAGTCGCAGGCCGGACAGCCCTGGGAGCTGGTGAGAAAATTCGTTTGCATCCGCCTCGATTCGCTCGGGGATGTGCTCATGACTACCCCGGCGATGCGCGCCTTGAAAGCCGGAGCACCCGGAAGCCGGATGGCGCTGCTCACTTCGCCGTCCGGCGCGGCCGTCGCCGGGCTGATCCCCGAGGTGGATGAGGTCATCGTGTATGAAGCGCCGTGGGTCAAAGCCACACCTCCGCGGGAGTCGCCGGCCCCCGATTTCGCCCTGATCGAACAGCTCAGGCGGGCCCGGTTCGATGCCGCGGTGATTTTCACCGTGTTCAGCCAAAACCCTCTCCCCGCGGCCCTGATGGCCTACCTGGCGGAAATCCCGCTGCGCGCCGCCTACAGCCGCGAGAATCCATACCAACTGCTCACTCATCCCCTCCCCGACCCCTACCCGCAGGACGCGGGGCAGATCCCGCACGAAGTCCGCCGCCATCTGGATCTGGCGGCCAGCCTGGGGTGCGCTGTAGAAGATGAAAGCCTCTCGCTGCGGGTCCCGCCAGGAGCGTATGCCCAGGCGCGGACCTGCCTGGCCTCGGCCGGGATCGACCCGGCCCGGCCCTGGGTGGTCGTCCATCCCGGGGCCTCGGCCCCTTCGCGGCGGTATCCGCCGCAGGCCTTCGCCGCGGTGGTCCGCCGCCTGGCCCTCGAACACGGCTGGCAGGTGGCGATCAGCGGCGGGCCAGGCGAAGTCCCCCTGGCCGGCGAGGTGCGCCAGGCGAGTGGAGCCCCGGCGGTTTCCCTGGCCGGGCAGTTGGACCTGGCGGCGTTCGCCGCCCTGCTCGATCTGGCCCCGATGCTGATCAGCAACAACACCGGCCCGGTGCACCTGGCCGCGGCCCTGGACACACCGGTGGTCGATATTTACGCCCTGACCAACCCGCAGCACATGCCCTGGGGAGTCCCCAACCGGGTGATCGTCCACGAGGTGCCCTGCAAATACTGCTATAAGAGCGTCTGCCCGCTGGGCCATCACGACTGCCTGCGGCTGATCCCACCGGACGAGGTCGTCCGGGCGGCGGTGGAGCTGGCCGCGGAGACCGGCCAAGGCCGCCCAGACCTGCGCCGGGCCGGAGAAGGGGCCGGTTGAGATGGCCGGTGTGGACGTGCTCATCCCCACCTTCGAGCGCCCGGCCGCCCTGGCGGTCACCCTGACCAGCCTGGCCGCCCAGGAGTTCCGCGATTTCCGCCTGGTGATCTCGGACCAGAGCGAAACCGGCGAGGTGTTCGAGGCGGGCGTGGTGCAGGCCGTGCTGCACGTGCTGGGGGCGCACGGGCACGAGGTTGCCCTGCACAAACACCTGCCGCGCCGGGGGATGGCCGAACAGAGGGCCTTTCTCCTCAGCCAGGCGCAGGCCCCTTTGGCCCTGTTCCTGGACGACGACCTGATCCTGGAGAGCTGGGTGATCCGCAACATGGTGCAGGCCATCCGGGAGGAGGGCTGCGGGCTGGTGGGGCAGGCGGTGATCGGGCTGAGCTACCGGGAGGACGTCCGCCCGCACCAACAGGCGATCGAGTTCTGGGAGGGAGGCGTGCAGCCGGAGGCCGTGCGCCCGGGCACGGCCGCCTGGGAACGCTATCAACTGCACAACGCCGCCAACCTGTACCATGTCCAGGAAAAATTGGGCCTGAGCCCGGAGGCGCAGCGCAAATATAAGATCGCCTGGGTGGGCGGGTGCGTGCTCTACGATGTAGAAAAGCTGCGGCAGGCGGGCGGGTTCGATTTCTGGCGGGAACTGCCGCCCGAGTCGGCCGGGGAAGATGTGTACGCCCAACAGCGCGTCATGCAGCGCTACGGCGGCTGCGGGCTGATCCCTTCCGGCGTCTATCACCAGGAACTGCCCACCACCCTTCCCGACCGCCGCCTCAACGCTCCCCTCGTCCTGGACCTGGGCCGCTGAGCGCTTAACCGGTGAGCGCCAGGCCACCCCCGCCGGCCCGCCAACCCAGACCCGCCCACCTCGCGCAACCGGCCAACCACCCTTACCACCATCCGGCCCCCCACGCACTGGTAGGGGCACGGCGGGAGGGGCTACGGTATCGGTTGATTTACGGTGCAGCCGTGCCCATTCACCGAGATAAGCCATCCACGAATCCACGAAAACGGAGGGCGGTCCACCCCCGCACCGGGAAGGGTCGGACGGCGTTGGGGTGCGGACACGCCTCGCAGGCTGTGGGAAACACACAGCCTGGGGGTGAGATCCTCGCTGAGCGTCGCAAAGCGGTGCCGCTCCGAATAACAGGCATGAAGGGCTGGTCTGTGGCCGGGATGGTTGGCAGGCGGTATGGGGCGGGTGGGTTAGGGATTTCCCTACCCGGGTTTAGGAACATTCCCCGTTGAAGAAGTGGTTTGGAAACGTTATATTACAAACAGTAGAAGCGGCCTCGACCGGCCGCTTTACTGACGGGGGTAACTGGCAGGCAGCGGATGGAGAAACGGCCATCTTCCCAGGGGGAGTGAGGAAAGGGTGCGTGGTGGATCAGGTCGATCGACAACGGGTGGCGCCTCAGGCGCCAGAGCAAGAGGAAGCTGGTCCCAGCCCGGCGCTGACTACCTTTTTAACCACGCTGAACCTCACCCGCGAACCGCAAACCCCTCCGCCGGAGACGCCGGCCTCTCCATCTGCGGTGTATGTGGACCTCGCTGCACAGCGCGTACGCCAGATTGAGCCGGATGTCCGCAAAGCAGTGGTGATGTGTGGCGAGGAGTTGAGCGATTATATATTTGCTGTCCCGGCCCTGGACGCGCTGCGCGTGGCTTACCCCCAGGCGGAAATCGTGCTCCTGGGTACGCCGGAGCAGGCTCAGTTCCTCAGCGGGCGCCCCGGACCGGTGGACCGGGTGGAGGTCGTGCCGGGGAGCACTGCTGTGAATGCGCTCCAGGAGCACCCCCATGCGGCCGGAGAGCAGGCCGATCATTTCTTTGGTCGTATGACGGCGGAAGGGTTCGATCTGGCGATCCAACTGCAGAGCGATGGGCTGCGGGCGAATCCGTTCGTCCGGCGGCTGGGCGCCCGGCTGACCGTGGGCTTCTCAGCAGACGAGGCGATTCCTTTAGACCGCATGGTGCCATACGCCCATTATCAATTGAAGATCTTGAGCGACCTGGAGGTGGTCGGCCTCGCCGGCGCAGAGCCGGTGTCTCTGGAGCCGCATGTGCATGTGACCAGGCAGGACCTTGCCGAAGTAGAACAGTTCGTGCCAGATACCCTCATGCCGTTGGTGGTCCTCTATCCGGGCGGCCCCGACCCAAGGCGGCGCTGGCCGGTGGAGAAGTTCATCGCCCTGGGCGCCGCGCTGGCCTGGTCTGGGGGGCAGGTGGTGGTGGTAGGCAGTCATGCCGATCACGAGCTGGCCGCGAAGGTGGCGCAGAATTTGCCCCCGGAGACCCTCAACCTGGCCGGAAAACTCTCGCCCGGCGGCCTGGCGGGACTGCTCTCCCGGGCCCAGGTGGTGATCGCCAACAACGGTTTCCCCCTCCATCTGGCCGTCGCGGTGGGGGCGAAAACGGTCGGGTTATTCTGGTGCGCCGATTTTATCGCCCGCGGCCCGATCACCCGCAGCGCGCACCGCCCCGCCATTTCATGGCGGCTGCGCTGCCCGGAATGCGGCCTCAATATCTCCCGCAGCAGTTGCGATCACCAGATTTCTTATTTGGATGGTATCGACTTCGAAGATGTGTTGGTTTCGGCCCTCGACCTGACCAGGCCCGGCGGGCGCCGGAAGCGTGTGCCTCACCACCGGATGGGTAGTCTTGGCTGAGCAAGGAGCGATGGAGACCCGACCAGAAGTCAGCGTCATCATGCCCACTTATAAGCAGGCTCGGTTCATCCGCCGGGCGATTGACAGCCTGCTGGCGCAGACGTTGACCGGTTGGGAATTGATCGTTATTGACGACGGTTCCCCGGACGAGACCTTCGCCTGTGTGGCCCCATACCTGGACGATCATCGCATCCAATACCGGCGGTTGCCGCGGAACCGCGGCCTGGGGGAGGCGCTCAACGCCGGCCTGGAGCTGGCATCGGCGGAGGTGATTGCCTATCTCCCCTCGGACGACGTTTATTACGCCGAACACCTGGCTTCGCTCTGGGGCTGTCTGCGGCGAGATCCACAGGCCGTGCTGGCTTACTCCGGGGTGCGGCACCATTACAACCGCACCGCCGCCGGTTACATCCCGGATTACCCCCTCCAGCTCGTCCAGGTGGTACACCGCTCCACCCCGGCCCGCTGGATGGAGCGCAGCGAGCTGGAGACCGACGACATGGAGCGCCTGTTCTGGTCCAAACTGAGGCCGCTCGGCTTTTTCACCGGCACGGGAGAGGTGACCTGCGAATGGGTCAATCACCCCCACCAGCGGCACAAGCTGCTGCGCGAACCCCACGGAGGCATCAACCCCTTCCGCGTGTATTATGAAGTGCGCGAGCCGCTGCGCATGCACACCACGGTCGGCAACTTCATCGACGAAGTAGGGCGGTACCGCCGCTTCCGCGAACGCCCGCCGGCGCCCCCCGCCTCGGACGGGTTGAAAATCCTGCTGGTTGGAGAGCTGGCGTACAACGCCGAACGGGTGCTGGCGCTCGAAGAACTCGGCCACCGCCTGTACGGCCTGTGGACCCCCGACCCGTTTTGGTACAACACGGTTGGCCCCCTGCCTTTCGGGCACGTCCAGGATCTACCTCGCCAGAACTGGCAGGAGGAGGTCCGCCGCATCCGGCCGGATGTGATCTATGCCCTGCTCAACTGGCAGGCGGTGCCATTCGCCCACCACGTGATGCAGCACAACCCGGGGGTGCCGTTCGTCTGGCATTTTAAAGAAGGCCCGTTCATCTCGCTGGAGCAGGGCCATTGGGAGCAGCTTTTGGATTTATATCAGTACAGCAGCGGGCAGATCTACAGCAGCCCGGAAATGCGGGATTGGTTCGAGACGATTGCCCCCGGGGTGATGAACCCCGAGACGACCCTGGTCCTGGACGGCGATCTGCCCAAGCGGGATTGGTTTGGGGGTGAGCGTTCGCCCCGCCTGTCGGAAAGCGATGGCGAGCTGCACACCGTGGTGCCCGGCCGTCCGATCGGCCTGCACCCGCCGGATGTCGCCGCCCTGGCTGCCCAGGGCATCCACCTGCACTTCTACGGCGATTTCACCCACGGCCAGTGGCTGGGCTGGATCGAGACAACGCGGCGCCTGGCCGGGCGTTTCATCCATCTCCACCACCAGGTGGACCAGGAGAACTGGTTGCAGGAGTTTTCGCAGTATGACGCCGGATGGCTGCACTTCTTCCACAGCGAGAACCGGGGCGATATCCGCCGCTCGAACTGGGACGATCTCAACTATCCCGCCCGCATGGCCACCCTGGCGGTGAGCGGCCTGCCCATGCTGCAGCGGGCGAACCCGGGGGCGGTCGTCGCCACTCAGAACCTGGTCCGCAGCCTGGATGTCGGGCTGTTCTTTACCGGTATGGACGAGCTCCGCCAGCAGTTGGACGATCGGGAGCGGATGGCTCAGATCCGCCGGAACGTGTGGGATCACCGGAACCAGTTCATCTTCGATACGCACGCCGCCCGGTTGGTCGATTTCTTCCGGCTGGTGATCGGCCGGGCCTGGAAGGAGCGCCAGGCTTCCCCCCGTCCGGCGGCTATCTCGTTTGCAAAGGATCTTCAGGATGACTCGCACTAAGGCGAAATCAAAATTGCAACAACCCGACCTGGTGTGTTTCTCTCACCTGCGCTGGGATTTTGTCTACCAGCGCCCGCAGCACCTGATGAGCCGCTTCGCAGGCGAACGGCGCGTGTTCTTCATCGAAGAGCCCAAACACGCTCATGGGGAGATCCGCCTCCAGGTGGAAGAAGTCACCCGGAACGTCTGGCGCGTGGTCCCCTGGATCAATCAAGATTGGGATGAGCCGGACCCCACCGAGATGCGCACCCTCATCGCCCGGCTGTTCGCCGAGCACGGGATCGAGCGGCCGGTCTTGTGGTATTTCACCCCCATGGCCCTGCTCTACTCAGCCGGGATCGAACACCGCCTGGTGGTGTACGACTGCATGGACGATCTGGCCTCATTCAAAGGCGCCCACCGCCGTATGCAAGAGTTGGAAGAGACGCTGCTGAAGCAGGCCGGCCTGGTCTTCACCGGTGGCAGGAGCCTGTACGAAGCCAAACGCCTGCGCCACCCGGATGTGCATCTCTTCCCCAGCGGCATTGACACCGAACACTTCAGGCAGGCCCGAGCTCTGGGACAAGAGCCCGAAGACCAGCGCGAGATCCCCCATCCCCGCCTGGGGTACTTTGGCGTGATCGACGAGCGCATGGACCTGGGGCTGCTGCACAGCCTGGCCGAGTCCTGCCCCGGCTGGCAGTTGGTGATGATCGGCCCGGTCGCCAAGCTGGCAAAGGAAGATTTGCCCCGCCGGGAGAATATCCACTACCTGGGGCAGAAGCCCTACGCGGAGCTGCCCGCCTATCTGTCCGGTTGGGATGTGGCCCTGATCCCCTTCGCCCGCAACCAGGCCACCCGCTTTATCAGCCCGACGAAGACCCCGGAGTACCTGGCGGGGGGGATCCCGGTAGTCTCCACGCCGGTGCGGGATGTGGTCCTCCCCTATGGCGAAAAAGGCCTGGTTTGGATCGCCGCCGGTATGCCGGAGTACGCCCGGGCGATCGAGGCGGCTCTGTCTATGAACGGCGACAAGGGCGATTGGCTGCAGCGGGTGGACGAGCACCTGCTCGGCATCTCCTGGGACGAGACCTGGAAGAAAATGAACGACTTGATCCAGGTTGCTTCGCAAAAGGCATCGCAAGATGCTCTGCATTTGGCTTCGCAAAAAGCATCGTCAGAGGCCTTGCTCACGGCCTCTCAAGAGCCTCTGGAAATGGGGCTGCAAAGGCCGGAGAAGGCTTATTCCGCCGGGCCCAGCCTGGACGGGACGCCCTATGCGGAAGAGACGATCGCCATGCCGCCCGTCCCGGACCTGTCGCCTGGAGGGAAGCGGTCGCCGGGGCGCGGCCGGGGTTTCGACTACCTGATCGTCGGCGCGGGCTTTGCGGGCAGCGTCCTGGCCGAAAGGCTGGCGCGCGGGGCCGGCAAACGGGTGCTGATCATCGACCGCCGGCCGCATATCGCCGGCAACGCCTACGACTGCTTTAACGACGATGGGCTGCTGGTGCACAAATACGGCCCGCACATCTTCCACACCAACTCGAAGGAAGTCTTCGCCTATCTCTCGCAGTTCACCCGCTGGCGGCCTTACGAACACCGGGTGCGGGCCAGCGTGGATGGGCAGCTTCTGCCGATCCCGATCAACCTCGACACGGTCAACCGCCTGTACGGCCTCAACCTGAGCTCGATGGAGTTGGAAGGTTTCTTCGCCTCGCTGGCAGAACCGGTGGCAAAGGTGGAAACCTCGGAGGACGTGGTGGTCGGCAAGATCGGCCGGGAACTGTACGAGAAGTTCTTCCGCAACTACACCCGCAAGCAGTGGGGGCTCGATCCCTCCGAACTGGACGCTTCGGTGACCTCCAGGGTGCCGGTGCGCCTGAACCGCGACGACCGCTACTTCACCGATACTTTCCAGTCGATGCCGCTCTTCGGGTATACCCGCATGTTCGAAAACCTCCTCGATCACCCCAACATCCAGATCATGCTCAACGCCGATTTCCAGGAGGTTGCCGGCGATATCCCCTACCGGCAGATCATTTACACCGGCCCGGTGGATGAATACTTCAACTACTGCTACGGCAAGCTGCCGTACCGCTCGCTGCAGTTCCGGCACGAAACCCTGGACGAGACGTTCCACCAGCCGGTGGCGGTCGTGAACTATCCCAACGAGCACGCCTACACCCGCGTCACCGAGTTCAAACACCTCACCGGGCAGACACACCCGCGCACCAGCCTGGTGTACGAATACCCCTGCTCGGACGGCGACCCCTACTATCCGATCCCGCGCGCGGAGAACGCAGAGCTGTATAAGCGCTACAAAGCCCTGGCCGATCGCGAGCCGGGGGTGTACTTCTGCGGGCGGCTGGCCACGTACCGCTATTACAACATGGACCAGGTGACCGCCCAGGCGCTCACCCTCTACGCCCGCATCCTGGGGAAGACCCGGGCCGAGGCGATTGACAGCTACACACCGGCCCGCTTCACGATCGAGATGCCTTGCCCCTTGGTGACCGAGCAGGACACTGAAGGATGAATATGTTGTCGAATCCAGACCTCAGGCTCTCCAGGTTCACGGTCCCTCAGACCGCGCTTTTGCGCGAGGGCAATGACCCCGAGGTGAAGAAGATCGCCGTGCTGCGGGCGAACGCGCTCGGAGATTTTATCTTCACCCTGCCGGCCCTGGAAGCGCTGCGCACCACCTACCCGCAGGCTGAGATCGTGCTCCTGGGCCTGGAATGGCATGCGGAGTTCCTGGAAGGCCGGCCCAGCCCGGTCGACCGGGTGATCGTCGTGCCGCCCTACCGGGGGGTCAGCGTCTCGAACACCGCCGAGGAAGACCCGCTGGTGCTGGCTGAGTTCTTTGCCCGGATGGTCGCCGAGGGGTTCGATCTGGCTTTGCAGCTCCATGGCGGCGGCCGGTTCTCCAACGCCTTCGTCCGGCGCCTGGGCGCCCGCCTGACCGCCGGGCTGCGCACCCCGGATTCGCCCGAGCTGGACCTGTGGGTGCCCTACAGCTTTTACCAACCGGAAATCCTGCGCTTCCTGGAGGTCGTCTCACTGGTGGGCGCGGTGCACGCATCCGTTACCCCGCACGTCACCGTGCTAAGGCGCGACCTGAGCGAGGCGGATGAAGCGCTGCCCCCCTCGTCCCGCCCGCTGGCGGTGATCCACCCCGGGGCGGGGGACCCGCGCCGCCGCTGGCCGGTGGAGAAGTTCGCCGCGGTTGGCAACGCTCTGGCCTGGGCCGGCGCCGAAGTGGCCGTAGCCGGCACGGAGGCGGAAATGGAACTGGTGGAGGGCGTGGTCCGTTCGATGGCCGCCCCGGTGCACAACCTGGGCGGGAAGACGAGCATCAACGGCCTGACCGGCCTGCTCTCTCGCGCCGCGGTGGTGGTGTCGAACGATTCTGGCCCGCTGCACCTTGCCGCCGCGGTGGGGGCGGCTACCGTCGGCGTTTACTGGTGCGGCAATATGATCATTGCCGGCCCGGTCAGCCGCTCGCAGCACCGCCCGGCGATCTCCTGGCAGTTGGACTGCCCGGTGTGCGGGCTGGACTGCACCCAGAACGACTGCGGTCATCAAGAATCCTTCGTGGCCGGGGTGGCGGTGGAAGAAGTGGTTACTTCCGCCCTGGAGTTGCTCCAGGCCCACCAACCGGCCGCATCCATGCAAGGATAAACCCACCTTGTGCACCCACCATGTGGACAGGCCGAGCGTAAATTCTATGCCGAAAAACTTATCGGTTTTCGAAAGATAAAGGAGTAAAGTATGAACAGACTGACAACCTTCCTCACCAGCATCGGGATCGGGGCAGGTCTGATGTATTTCTTCGACCCTGCCCGTGGCGACCGCCGGCGGGCCCTGGTCCGGGACCAGGTCTACAGCCTGCGCGATCGCAGCGACGACGCGATCGACACCGCCATGGTGGATTTGCGCAACCGTATGCGCGGCCTCCTGGCCGAAGGGATGGCGCGCCTGAGCGACCAGGAGACGCCGGACTGGCTGCTGGAGGAGCGCGTGCGCGCCGAATTGGGCCGGGCAACCAGCCACGCCGGCGCCATCGAGGTGCGGGCCGATGGGGGCAAGATCTATCTCAAAGGCCCGATCCTTGCCAGCGAAGTGGATTACCTGGTCCGGCAGGTCTCCCGGGTGCGCGGGGTCAAGGGCGTCGAGAACCAGCTCGAAGTGCATGAGAGCGCGGAAGGGGTCCACGGCCTGCAGGGCGTCACCACCAGGCGGCGCGCCAGGCCCGAGTGGGCCCAGGAGAACTGGTCGCCCTCCATGCGCCTGCTCACCGGCGTCGGCGGGACGATGCTGGCTTTCTATGGCGCCACCCGCAAAGGGCTGATCGGCTCCGCCCTGGGCCTGGCCGGGCTGGGTATGGCCGCCCGCGGGGTGACCAATATCGACCTCAAGAGCCTGCTCGGCGTCAGCGACCGGCGCGACACCATCCGCATCAACAAAGCCATCAATATCGATGCTCCGGCCGAGCAGTTGTACCAGTTCTGGGCCAACTACGAGAACTTTCCCAAGTTCATGGCCCACATCGAGGAAGTCAAGAACCTGGGCGACGGCCGCTCCCATTGGAAGGCCAGGGGGCCGGCCGGTTCTACCGTGGAGTGGGACGCAATCACCACCCGCCAGATGCCCAACGAGGAGCTGGCCTGGGAGAGCGTGGCCGGCTCGCAGGTGCAAACCCGGGGCAAAGTCCAGTTCCATGAAAACCCGGATGGCAGCACCCGGGTGACCGTCCACCTGCACTACACCCCTCCGGCCGGGATGGTCGGCCATGCGGTCGCTTCCCTGCTCGGCGCCAACCCCAAGCAGGCCATGGACGATGATCTGGCCCGCCTGAAGTCGCTCTTCGAACGAGGGGAGACTACGGTGAAGGGCCAAAAGTTGACCGGGCAGGACCTGGCGGGCGCGGCTACCTGAGCGCCGGCCGGTCTGTGCCTGGCGGTTTTCATGCACGCGGCGGTTTTTATGTGGGGCGCACCTTGCTCTGCATAAAAACCGCCCTGCGGGCCCGGTTCCTCCGGGGGTTCTTATGGTAGGAGAAACGAAATCAACGACGGATCATGAGGTGAGATCGACCGGCGCTCGGGACGAAATGCGCGGCAGCCGTCGCGACTCAGGCGAGCAGAGCCGTACCTCCAGTTCTTGAGCCGCAGTGATGAGCAGTAGCAATGTAAAACAGGCCGGGGGCCTGCAAGTCGGCGAAGACCTGGAATTCCAGGAGAAGGAGTGGAAAGCCCAGCGGCTTGTATGGGCCCTGTTTGCGCTGCTCCTCCTGTTGGCCGCCGCCGGATTGTTTGGGGACGGGTTCCTGGCCCATGCGAGGGCCGGCGAGGAGGGGGAGAATTTATGGGTGAACTACCAACGCTTTGCCCGCATTTTCTCACCCCAAAAAATGCAGGTTTCGGTGCGCCCGCAGGCCTTCTCAGCCCAGGACGCGGTAGAAATCCGGGTCGATCGGGAGTTCATCGAGGGTGTACGCATAGAGAGCATCGAACCCGAGCCCTCCTCGGTCGAACTGCAGGCGGACAGCTACGTTTACACCTTCGAGGTGGGTGAGCTGCAGCAGGCCCATGAGATCGATTTCGACGTCCAGTTCCTGAGGATAGGCTTCCACCGGGCATGGTTTGGAGTCCCCGCCGGGGATGAAGTCCACCTCGCTTATTTCGTATATCCGTAGAGGTGCAGGATGAATGTAATCGTGCGCGCCCTCGCCATCTATTTTGGCCTGCTGATCATTCTGCGGCTCAGCGGAAAAAGGTCGCTCTCACAGATCACCACCTTTGATTTCGTCCTTCTGTTGATTATCGGTGAGGCGACGCAGCAGGCGCTGCTGGGGAATGATTTCTCGATAACGAACGCATTTTTGGTCATCATCACTCTCATCGTCACCGATGTGGGCTTTTCCCTGTTGAAGCAGTACCTGCCCGCCGCAGAGAAAATCATCGACGGGGTGCCGCTGGTCATTGTGGAAGACGGCGCCCTGTTGAAAGAGCGGATGGATAAGGCCCGCATCGATGAGATGGATATCCTCAACGCGGCCCGGGAGAAGCAGGGCCTGGAACGGATCGACCAGATCAAGTACGCCGTGTTGGAACGCAGCGGCGGCATTTCTGTGATCCCGAAGCAGAGTGAGTCCGGCGGCGGATGAACCGGGGCGAGATATTTCTCCCCTCGGTGCCGCTGTTGGAAATCGTCCTCCGGGGATCGATCACCTATCTGGGCCTGTTTGCCCTGCTGCGTTTCGTGCTGAAGCGCGAAGCCGAGGCGGTGGGGATCACCGACCTGCTGTTTATCGTGCTGGTCGCCGGCGCCGCCCAAACGCACGATCATCGCCTGGGGTTATACTATAGATTGGCTGAGCTTCCGTTATCCCTTCTTTCGCCGCTTGCTGCGCCCTTCGCCCTTGCCGTTGATCGAAGATTGGCGGCTGGTCCGTGAGAATATGCGGAAGGAACGGATCTCCAGGGAAGAACTGCTGAGCGAGCTCCGGGAAGCGGGATCGCGGACTTGAGCGAGGTCGAGCGGATGTTCATGGAAGGGAACGGCAAGTTCAGCATCGTTCGCAAAGACCGGGAGCCAATCCAGGAGAAAGATCAGGAAGCGCCACGCTGAGATGGGGGTAAGGTTTCATCGGTCAGGTTCATCCTCGCGAAAGGAGATGAAATATGATGCAATCGCGCGTTCAACAAGCAGGTGATTTGCTTCAAGCCATCCAACCGCAGCAGCAAGTCAATGTCGGCCAGACCGAACGCATCGCTTCGCTGTTGGGCGGAGCGGCCATGATTCTGTACACCCTGGTGCGCCCCTCGCGGTTGGCCCTCTCCCTGGCGGCCGGCGGCGGCTACTTGCTGTATCGCGGTCTGACCGGCCATTGTTTTGTTTACCAACTGCTGGAGATCGACCGGGAGAACGCACCCGGGGCGTCGGGCATCCGTGTCGAAGAAGCGATGACCATCAATCGCCCGCGCCCGGAGGTCTTCAGCTACTGGCGATCTTTTGAGAACCTGCCCACCTTCATGCAGCACCTGGAGCGGGTGGAGATCACCGGAGACCGCACCTCCCATTGGACCGCGCACACGATCCTGGGCCAGACGATGGAGTGGGATGCGGAGATATTCGCCGAGAAAGAGAACGAGTACATCTCCTGGCACTCCTTGCCCGGGTCGCAGGTGAACAACAGCGGCACAGTGAGCTTCAAAGATGCTCCGGGAGGGCGGGGAACGGAGGTGCACGTGATCATCCGCTACGACCCGCCCGGGGGTTCCGCGGCGGCCGCCCTGGCCAAGCTGTTCAGGCAGGAGCCCAGCCAGCAGGTGAGCGACGACTTGCGCCGCTTCAAGCAGATCATGGAAGCCGGCGAGACGGCCACTGTTTTCGGGCAGACCTCCGCCCGTGTGGAGCAGACCACCGCTGAGCGAGAAGAACTCAGCCGCCGCCGGGGGATCGATGTGGTGGAGGAGGCATCCAAAGAGTCCTTCCCCGCCAGCGATGCCCCCGCCTGGACTACAGGCCCAACCATATGAAAGCTCCCCGGGTACCCCCGGACGATGGATGCGCGCAGGGGGAAAGCACTCCAACTTCAGATTGAGTTGAACACTGAGAGGGGATTATGAGAGCAGTGACCTGGCATGGGAAATATGATGTTCGCGTAGATACGGTGCCGGACCCCATCCTGTTAAATCCGCGGGATGCGATCATTAAGGTAACCTCCACGGCCATTTGTGGCTCCGACCTGCACCTGTATGATGGGGTGATCCCCAGTATGATCCCGGGGGACATCCTGGGACACGAGTTCATGGGAGAAGTCGTGCAAACCGGCGCGGGGGTAAAAAATTTGCGCCCCGGCGACCGGGTGGTGGTGCCTTTCTGCATCTCCTGTGGTGGGTGCAACTACTGCAAGAAGGGCGAATACTCGCTGTGCGATAACTCCAACCCCAACGCCTGGGCCGCTGAAGCGCTCTACGGCTTCTCTTCGGCCGGGTTTTTCGGCTACTCCCACCTGTTTGGCGGCTATGCCGGCGGGCAGGCGGAGTACGTGCGCGTCCCCTTCGCCGATGTCGGCCCGGTGAAGATACCCGACGGGATCGAGGATGAAAAGGTGCTCTTCCTGTCGGATATCTTCCCCACCGGATACCAGGCGGCGGAGAACGGGGAGATCCAACCGGGCGATGTGGTGGCCGTATGGGGCTGCGGCCCGGTTGGGCAGTTTGTGATCCAGAGCGCGTGGCTGCTCGGCGCCGAGCGCGTCATCGCCATCGATCACGTCACCGAACGGCTCAAGATGGCCTATCACGCCGGCAAAGCCGAAGTGCTGAATTTTGAGAATTTAGATGTGGTGGAAGCGCTCAAAGATATGACCGGCGGCCGGGGCCCGGATGTGTGCATCGATGCAGTTGGCCTGGAGGCTGAAGGACACAACCTGGATACGCTGTACGATCGCGTAAAATTGAAACTCCACCTGGTCACCGACCTGGGCCACGTGCTGCGCCAGGTGATTCAGGCTTGCCGTAAAGGCGGGACGGTTTCGATCCCTGGCGTGTATGGGGGCTTCATGGATAAGATGAACATCGGGGCGGCCTTTGGTAAGGGGGTGAAATTCCGCATGGGCCAGACACACGTTCAGCGTTATACTCAGCACCTGCTGCAGTTGATCCTGGATGGGAAGATCGATCCTTCCTTTGTGATCACCCACGAACTCAGCCTGGAGGACGCGCCCCAGGGATACCGGATGTTCAAACAGTATGAGGACGATACGATCAAGGTTGTGTTGAAGCCATGACGAAGACAGAGGCGAGCGAAAGGGGCGTCGCCCCGGCTGCCCCGGCGGCCGGCCTGCAGGGGATTTACTTTTTAGCGACCGGTTTATGGCCCCTGCTGAGCCGCCGGACTTTCATCCGGGCGACCGGGCCAAAGTTCGATTTCTGGCTGGTGAACACCGTTGGCGCGCTGGTGGCAGCCATCGGTGGGGCGCTCACCCTGGCGGCGCTCCGACGCCGGGTTACGGCTGAGATACAACTCCTGGGGCTGGGCAGCGCCGCTGCGCTGGCGGCCGTGGATGTGTATTACTACCGGCAGGGTAAAATCCCGCCGGTTTACCTGGTAGATGCCCTGGCGGAACTCTTTTTGATCTTGCTGTGGCTGGGCAGGAGGCGGTGAGCCCCGGGCATCCCAGGAAGCGCGCTGTGACCAGGGATAAACCCGGGAATCAGGCAAGATAGGGGGATACAAGACCAAAATTGAATTTGAGGAGGGAAACATGACGCTTCAAGCTGCCATCTTCGATATGGACGGCGTGTTGACCGCCACCGTGGAATACCATTACCAGTCCTGGAAAAGCGCCTGCGCTGAGTTCGGGCTGCCCTTCTCCCGAGAATTGAACGAGAAGCTGTTGGGGCTTACCCGGCAGCGTTCGCTCGAAGTGATCCTGGGAGAGGCGATTGTGCCGCCGGAGACCTTCCAGGAGATCCTGCGCTTAAAAAACGAACATTACCTGCGCCTGGTCGAAAAGATGTCCGCTGACGACCTGCTGCCCGGGGTGGCCAGCCTGTTGGCGGAGATGGAAACCGCCGGGATTCGCCTGGGCGTGGCCACTGCCAGCCAGAACGCCGCCCGGGTGCTAGACCGCCTGGGCATCGCTCGCTATTTTCAGGTCGTCGTTGATGGCACCGCCGGGCTGCCTTCGAAGCCCGCGCCGGACGTGTATTTGCACGCCGCCCGCCTGTTGCAGGCGGCGCCAGAAACCTGTCTGGTGCTGGAAGACAGCCAGGCCGGCGTGGAGGCTGCCTTAGCCGCCGGCATGTGCGTGGTGGGCCTCGGGCCGATCTCCCGTGTCGGGCAGGCTCATGCTGTGTTTTGCGACCTGTCGCGGGCGCACCTGGAAGAACTGGTCGCCATCTATAACTGGTGGAGCGCCGCCTACAACTACTGCAAGGTGAAAATATACGCAGACTGGATGAGCGGTTCTTAACAATTATTCTTTTTCATAATTATGATACAATTCATGCGCACCCATTGATGTGATTATTGGTGGGTGCTGCTGGCTGCATTAACCTGCGTCCGGCAAAACCTGGGGGGCAGAAAAGGTAAAGACAGTCGATTCGTTGCTCAGTTGAACGTAATGTACGGTGTGTCTTGCCGATGAACAGGAGCCATATCGAGACACGCTTCAAACCGGAGGATTGCTCTAAACCATCTGCTTGCGAGACCCAGCAGGCGGAATCGAAGCGCTTGTAACCTGTAAAGCTGCGGGTTCAAGGGATTCCGAGCCCCGAGGAGAGCAGCGCCGGGCACACAGAATGGTAGTTTGAGTAAACGGTTCGATTTTTACTGTCTATGATCTTTTGGGAGGTGCGTTTTGACCAAAGGTAAGGGCCGCATCATTTACAGGGACCACAGGAGTGAGAAGGGCGGCGCCAGGCGATTGGATGTAACCGAGTTGGTGGAACGCCTGGCGGCGGCGGAGGGTACTCTCCAGACGGTGGTCGCTAGCGAAGAGCAAGGTCCGGATGATGAGGATCAAGAGGGGGTCATTCTGCTGCAGCAGGCACAGGAAGCGCTGCAGAAATATGCCGGGCGCTACCAGCGCCTGTTCAGCCGCATGGCGGCAGTCATTTTCGAGCTGGATCCCCAGGGAACAATTCTTGAAGTTAATGAAGCGATCCAGCCTCTGACCGGATACAGCCCGGCTGAGCTGATCGGCCAGAATTGGTGGGATGTGTTTTGCCCGGAGCAGCCCGATGAACAGGCCGGTGAGCTGCCTGAGCTGCTCCGCGTGAGCGACGTCTCCAATTACGAGCTGAAAATCAGGACCCGGTCGGGCGGCGAGCTCATCCTGGAGCTGAATACTGGCAATTACTACTCGGAAGCGGGGGCCCTGGAACGGATCGTCGGGTTCGGCCTCGACATCACCGCCCGCAAACAGGCCGAGGAGCGCATCCAGCGCAAGCAACTGCAGCTCGCCTATGCCCAGCAAGAGGCTCAAATCGGGAGCTGGATCTGGGAGCTCAACTCGGATACCATCACCTGGTCTGATGATTTATTCCGTATTTTTGGGGTAACCCGCGGGGAGTTCGAGCCCAGCTACGCGGGCTGGCTGGAATCGATCCATCCCGAAGACCGCGCTCGGGCGGATAATTTGGTGAAAGCGGCCCTTATCAGCCATAAACCGTTTACCTTCGAACACCGGATCCTTCGTCCGGATGGGCAGGTGCGGTTCATCCGGGGGCGTGGCGAAGTGTTCCTGGACGAGCATGGCCGCCCGGCGCGCCTGGTGGGGACCGCGCAAGATGTGACCGCTCGCGTGGAAGTGGAACACACCCTGGAGCAGATCAATGTATCCCTGCAGCAGGCCAACGATAACCTGGAGCAGCGGGTGGGTGAGCGCACAGCAGCCCTGAAGAAGGCCAACCGCCAGTTGAAGGAGATCAACCTGCGGCTGGAAGAGACCAATCGCCAGTTGGGGCTGGCCAACCAACGCCTGCAGACGGTTCTCCAATATCTGCCTGTGGCTGTGCTCATCGCGGATGCCGCCGGGCGGATCATCGAGAAAAACGGCATGGTCGATCAGTTATGGGGCGGCGAGGCCCTCATGCCCGAGCGCATCGAGCAGTACGGAGAGTACAAAGGGTGGTGGGCGGAGACCGGGGAGCCCCTGGGCGCCGAAGATTGGGCTTTGGCCCGGGCGGTGTTGCACGGCGAAATCTCGGTCGGCGAAGTGATCGACATCGAGCGGTTCGACGGTTCGCGGGGTACGATCCTCAACTCTTCCGTCCCGTTCTACGATGCTCAGGGCGAGATCACCGGGGCGGTGGCCGTCAGCCAGGATATCACTCACCAGCGGCAGCTCGAGCAGGCTGCACACCGGGCGGCCGGTGAAGCGCTCCGCCGGGCAGAAGAACTGGCTGCCGTGTTCACCGCCATGGCCGACGCGGTTATTGTGTTCGACGCTGCAGGCGTGGTGCAAGAGGCGAACCCGGCGGCGGTTGAGTCTTTCGGGTTCAATCCGGTTGGCCTGAACAACCTCCAGTTGGCGAAAAAGGTCCAGCTGTGCTACCCGGATGAGCGCCGGGTGCCCACCGAAGAGCTACCCTCCAGTCGCGCCCTCAGAGGGGAGAAATCCACCGAAGTCCGCCTGCTGTTGACCAACGTCAGCGGTGAGCTGCGTTCGGTCACCGTTTCGGCCTCCCCGCTGCAGGCGGCCGATACTTCAACAGCCGGGGTGGTTGTCCTCTGGCGGGATATCACCGAGCGCGAACAGTTGATGGAACAGATCGCCCGGGTGCGGGATGAGCTCGAAGTGCGGGTGCAAGAACGCACCCAAGAGCTGGCCAAGGCCAACGCCGAATTGGTGGAGAGCGAAGCCCGCTTCCGCCTGGTGATCGAGTCGATCAAAGATTATGCCATTTTTGTTCTGGATCCGGATGGATATATCACCAGTTGGAATGCGGGGGCGGAGGCGATCAAGGGCTACCGGGCCGAGGAGGTCATCGGCAAGCATTATTCCCTTTTCTACCCACCCGAACAGGTGGAGATCAATGTGCCCCAGATTATCCTGGAGCGGGCGGCCCAGGTCGGCCGCTTCGAGACCGAAGGCTGGCGGGTGAGGAAAGACGGCTCCCGTTTCTGGGCCAATGTGGTCATCACTGCCCTGCGGGATGAGAACGGGCAGTTGCGCGGCTTTGCCAAGGTCACTCGCGATATGACCCGCCGCAAGCAGTCGGATGAAGCCCTGCGCCGCCAGACCGGGTTTGTGCGCCTGCTGCAGGAAATTGCCGTGGCTGCAAACCAGGCGGTATCGGTCGAGCAGGTGATGCAGTTCGCCATGGAGCGGATCTGCAAGCACACCGGCTGGGTCGCCGGGCACTGGTTCAACCTGGCCGCCGATGGATCGGGCGAACTGGTCTCGATGCAGCGCTGGCATTCCGCCGATCTATCCGCCTTCGATGAATTCCTACAGGCCACACGGGTCCAGCGTTACCGGGTGGGTGAAGGCATCCCCGGCCAGGTCCTGGCCAGCGGAGACCCGCTGTGGGTGCAGGATGTTACCCGCATGCCGGGCTACCGGCGGAAGGAAGAGGCCTTGCGCAGCGGCATCCGCACCTGCGTGGCTGTTCCGGTGTTGGTAGGCGAGCAGGTGGTCGCGGTCCTCGAGTTCTACGCCCAGAACATATCTCCTCCGGATGTTCCCCTGTTGAACGTCCTGGCGCACATCGGCACCCAACTGGGCCGGGTGGTGGAGCGGAAACGGAGTGAGAGAGCGCTGGTGGAAAGCGAAGCCCGTTTCCGGACCATCTTCGAAGGCGCGCCGATGGGGATCGAGTTGATCGACCTGGATGGTCGCATGCTGGCTTACAACCCGGCGATTTCCAGAATATTGGGGTATGCGAAAGAAGACCTGTGGCGCGAGGCCTCCAGCAACAACCGGAGCCTGGTGAACATCGTCACCGCCCGGCCGCCGAAGACCGAATATTTCACCCACGATCCCCTCACCACACCACTCAAGGCGGCCGCCAACCGCTTGGATATGCTCTTCGAACAGCTCCGCTCCGGCAAACGGGATTCCTACCACCTGGAGAGACCCTATCTGCGGAAAGACGGGCAGATCGTGTGGGGCCGCCTCTCGGTATCTCTGGTGCGGGATTCCGACGGCGCCCCGCAGTACGCCATCGGCATCCTCGAAGATGAGACCGAGCGCAAGCAGATGGAGGCCGACCTGGCGGATCTGAAGCGCCGGCAGATCGAGGGCCGGGAAGCGGAGCGGCTTCACCTCTCCCAGGAACTGCACGACGGGCCGCTGCAGGACTTGATCGGCCTCACCTTCCATATGAAGGCTTTCAGCGATTTGCTTCCCGAAACCGTGGACATCCGCCCGGTGCAGGAGATCCAGGCCAACATCCAGCAGGTGGTCCGCACGCTGCGCACCATCTGCGGCGACCTGCGGCCCCCTACCCTGGCCCCGTTTGGGCTCGAGAAGGCCATCCGCTCGCACGCCGAAGACTTCCAGGATCTCCATCCGGAGATTATGATGGGGCTGGATCTGATGCCCGATGGGCAGTTGCTGCCAGAGAAGGTGCGCCTGGCTTTGTTCAGGGTTTATCAACAGGCGCTGATGAACGTGCTGCGGCACGCCCACGCCCGGCATGTGCTCATTCGCCTGGCGCTGACAGAAGATGAAGTGCTCCTCGAAGTCACGGATGATGGCAAGGGCTTTACCATGCCGGGTCGCTGGATCGATCTGGCGCGCAAGGGGCACCTCGGGTTGGTGGGTGTCTCCGAACGGGTGGAAGCGATCGGTGGGCAGCTCAACGTAGAGTCGGAGGAGGGGAAGGGTACCCGGCTTTGGGTCACCGTCTCGCTTCATGGACAGTTAAACTGAAAGTTGTAAAACCGATTATAATTCAGCTAGAAATTGTCTTTTTTGAAAGGTAGGGAGATATGAGTAAAACCCAGGTTCTTCTTGTGGATGATCATCCAGTCGTAAGGGCTGGGATTCGGAATCTCCTGGAACGGGCGCCCGATATCCTGGTTGTTGGGGAAGCCAGCGATGGCACCGAGGCGCTGCGCCTGGCCAAGGAATTGGTCCCAGATGTGATCCTGTTGGATATGGAAATGCCGGGTTTGAACGGCAGTGAAGTAGCCCAGGCCCTGCAGGCCTCGGGTCTTCAGGTGCGGATCCTGGCGTTGAGCGCCCATGATGACCGCCAGTACATTCAAGAGCTGCTGGCGAACGGCGCAGCCGGCTATCTGATCAAGGAAGAGGTGCCTGAGGCGATCGTCGAGGCGGTGCGCGGCGTGTCGCGCGGCGAGCAGGGTTGGGTGAGCCGGCGAGTGGCAGCCCAGATGTCGAACTGGATGCGAGAAGATGTCCAGGAAGATCGCAGCGGGCTGACGACCCGAGAAGTTCAGGTGCTCCAGGCCGTCGTAGGGGGGAAGACGAACCAGGAGATCGGCCTCGAACTGGGGATCAGCGAGAAAACTGTGGAGAAACACCTGGAAGGGATTTTCTCGAAGCTCGGCGTCGCCTCCCGGGTGGAAGCGGCCGTCCACGCGGTGCGCGAGGGCTGGGTTTAATTACCCGGACCTAAGCATTCGGACCGGCCCCTAGAAGCAGTGGTCTCGGCAGCCGCGATCACTGCTTTTTTGCTACCCCTCCCTAGGGGAAATCCCTACCGAGTCTTAAGGAACATTCCCCATTGCTCGGCCTCCCCGGTAGGGTTATATTCATCATCAATGAGAGATGCCTCTCATATGATGATGGGCGCTTTTACCGGTGATTCTTCCAGGTTGTTCTGTGATCCACCGGAATTGGATAGCTCGCTGGGGGAAATAAGAGCGGGAGATTAAAGCCCTTTTCCATAGGAGATCATTATGATTCGTTTGCTTATCATGGACAACGATGCTCAATCCGGCGCAGAATTGGCGGCCCTGGTACAGCAGGACAGTGAACTCCAGGTCGCCGGACAGGCAGCCAGCATTTTAGATGGCCTTCAATGCGCCCAGGATTGCGAACTGGCTTTAGTGAGCGCCGCTCTACCGGAGGATGGCGCCCTCAACTTCTTGTGTACTTTATCGTATTACGATATCTGTATCCCGGTGCTGATCATCGGCAGTAACGAGACGAAAGGTGAGATCCTGCAATTCATCGAGTCGGGCGCCCGCGGATACATCACCCGGAGCACCGTCCCCCAGGAGCTGAACCGCAATATCTACGGGATTCTCCGCGGGGAGGCCTACCTGCCTCCGGATGTGGTGGGCGATTTGGTAGCTCGCCTGGCTGAATTGAGTTCCTGGTATGAGGAGATTCAGCCGGCCGGCGGCCCGGCCGATAAGCTGACCCGGCGTGAGCGCGAAGTGCTGCGCCTGATCGGACGCGATTTTACCAATCAGGATATCGCCAACCACCTGATTATTGAAGTTGGCACTGTCAAAAATCACGTTCACAATATTTTGTCGAAGCTGAACGTGACCAGCCGCCGCGAAGCGGCTGCATATTTGCCTGTTCTCCGAGCTCGAACCAGGCGCCGGAAGCGGCCGCTGGAGATGGAACCGAGAGAAACATATTACCGGCAAGCTGATCTGAGGCCGGTGGGTGGGAGCGGATAAACCTGCGCCCACAGGCCGGCTACCGCAGGCCAGCTGGAGCTGGTGAGCAGTTCCTGGCCTTCCCCCGCGTGGTTGAAAAAGTGAACAGGAATGTGCCTGGATTGGACAAAGGTACGAATGGCGATTCGAGTGGTCCTGGCAGACGATCACAACATGGTAAGGACCGGTATTCGCAATATCCTTCAGGCCGCGCCTGAGATCGAAGTTGTCGGCGAGGCGGACAATGGCTTGCAGGCTTTGGAACTGGTCGCCGACCTATCCCCAGATGTCCTTGTGTTGGACGTCGAAATGCCGGTCCTGCGTGGCATCGATGTGGCCCAGCAACTGCAGGCGGAGGGGCACGCCCCTTCGATCCTGGCTGTCTCTGCCCACGAGGACAACCATTTTATTATGGAGATGCTGGAGACCGGCGCCTCCGGCTATCTGACCAAATCTGAAGTGCCCGATTCATTGGTGAGGGCGGTGCGCGGTGTCGCCCGCGGCGAGCAGGGGTGGGTGAGCCGGCGTATCGCAGCCCGCATCGCCATCTCCCTGCATTTAGAAAAGCCCTCCCTGTTAGCGCTCGAATTGAACGACGTCAAGCTGCTCCGCCTGTTTTTGGCCGAGCGCAGCGACTCCCAGATCGCCCAATCCCTCGCCATTTCTGCAGATGAAGTTCATACACGGCTCGATGCCTGGGCGCGCCTCATCCGCCGCTTCTTGCGCGATCGGGTATAGCCGCACCGCTGGCTAGGGGAATCCCTAATTCTCCAGGGGAAGATTCCCCATTGTTCTGTGCAGTCGGGCCGGTTACCCTTAATTATGGCATCCTATCGGGCTGTTCGAGCCATCGATCGACCCGGTAGAAAGAATATGGAAAAGGAGTGGATATGGCGAATGATATCTTGAAGGGCAATTGGAAACAGCTAACCGGCGCCATGAAACAGAAATGGGGGGAGCTCACGGATGATGAGCTGGTGGAAATTGCGGGCCAGCGGGACAAACTGGCGGGCAAGCTCCAGGAAAAATATGGTTACACCAAGATCCAGGCGGAACAGGCCATCGACGAATTCTTGAGAAAATCCGGCAGCGATTCTGTCCGGATGTGATCGAGGGTTGCGACATAGTTTCGTAGAAGGGATGATCATATTTTGAGCTGGATTCTCGTTATCCTTTTGGTGTTGTTGCTGATCGGCGCTTTACCCGTTTGGCCTTACAGCCGCAGTTGGGGGTATGGGGGGACGGGTCTGATCGGTTTCCTGCTGCTCCTGGCGCTGATCGCGCTGCTGCTCGGGTGGTTCTGACCTGCGTGTGAACACCGAGCTAAGTATCGATGATTCTGCGTATATTGGCAGATAGAAGAAAGGAGAGATTAAGATGGGAATAATCTCCTGGATCATCATTGGCCTGATCGCCGGCTGGCTGGCCGGCATGGTGATGAAGGGCGGTGGTTACGGGATCCTTGGTGACATCATCCTCGGCATTATCGGCGCCATCGTAGGAGGCTTCTTAGCCGGCGCGCTGTTCGGCGTCGAAGACCCCATTAGCGGGTTCGATATCAGCACCTTGATCGTAGCCTTCCTCGGCGCAGTCCTGGTTGTCGCCATCGTCCGCGCCCTACCCGGCCGGTCCCCCGTGTGAGCCTGGCCATCACCGCCTGGTGAGGATTCGATGAGGAGCAGCGCCAGATTCCTGGCGCTGCTCCGGGCGTTTAAAGGCTGTGATCGAGAACCGGCAGGTGGGGCTCGAAGTAGGGGAATCCCTACCCGCTTGCAGGAACATTCCCCATTGAAGGGGTTATGCTAAAAAGGTATATTGAGACCGTAAGAGTTATTCTGGGACAGCGACAGGGGGAGTTTCTAGTCCGATTCTTTTTGACCTCTCTGTCCGCCGTCCGCCATATGATTGATCTTGATACTTTTAGGAGGGAAATTTAAAGCTATGGAAAACGGTAATTCAAATTGGGGATCTCTGCTGGCCATGTTTTTGCTGGGCAGCCTGATTGGAGCGGGGATTGCCCTGCTGATGGCTCCGAGTTCCGGCCAGGAGACCAGGAGCATGATCCGCGATAAGGGTGTGGAACTCCGGGATCGCGCTGCGTCCACCATGGAGGAGACCCGCCACAAAGCGGAGATGGCTATGGAAGATATGACCTCCACGGCCAAAGATAAGGCGAATATGCTCAAGGACCGCGCCCAACAGACGATGGAGCAAGGCCGCCAGGCTCTTTGATCATCGATCGGCCTGAGAAAGGGCGCAGCAGCATGGCAGCCCGGCCGGGCCCATGCTTCAGGGATGGATGGCGCCTGTGGTCCGTGGCAGCCTCACGGGATGAGTTTCCCCAGCAGCCACGGACCCCGGCAAAAGGGATCGATTGGTTACCGGTTTTGATCTCAATTTAGCAAAGGAGGAGATGACATGGGTATTCTGTCTTGGATTATTGTTGGTCTGATCGCCGGCTGGTTGGCCGGCATGGTGATGAAGGGCGGTGGTTATGGGATCATCGGCGATATCATCCTCGGCATCATCGGCGCCATCGTGGGAGGCTTCTTAGCCGGCGCGCTGTTCGGCGTCGATGATCCGCTCAGTGGGTTCGATATCAGCACATTGATCGTAGCCTTCCTCGGCGCAGTACTGGTTGTCGCCATCGTCCGCATGGTTGCCCGAGCCACTTAGAGCCAGGTTTGGAACTGTTCGCCAATAAACGATATTTATTTAGGAGAAGGTTTTTATGACAAGGACTGTAGTTGCATTGTATGACGATTTCCGCTCGGCAAACGACGCCGTGCGAGATTTGTTGGACGCCGGATTTATGCGTGATGAAATCAGCCTGGTGGCCAGTGACATGGAAGGCGAGTATGCCCGTTATATGGAACCGGGTGAGCATATGGGCAGCGAAATGGGCAGCGGCGCAGCGGAAGGCGCCGGGGTTGGCGCAGGGATCGGAGCGGTGCTCGGCGGGTTAGGGGGCTTGCTGGTCGGGCTTGGCGCCCTCACCATCCCCGGGATTGGCCCCGTTATCGCGGCCGGGCCCCTGGCAGCCGCTCTGACCGGCCTTGCCGGCGCAGGAGCCGGGGCTGTGGCCGGTGGCGTGACCGGCGGGCTGATCGGCGCGCTGACCGGCTTGGGCGTCCCCGAGGAGAACGCCCAGTACTACGCCGAAGGCATCCGCCGCGGCGGGGTCCTGGTCACCGCTCGGGTCGCCGACAACCGCACCAGTGAAGCCGTGGATATCCTCAACCGCTATAACCCGGTGGATATCAACCAACGGGTGAGCACCTGGCGAGAAGAGGGTTGGAGCAGATTCGATCCGAACGCCGCTCCCTACCGGCATGAAACCGCCACCGGTGTCGCTTCGAGCACCATGGCCGAGGCTTCCACTTCGGAGCCGATGATGTCTCATCATCGTTCCGAGGTAGAGAATGAGGGCTACGTCCGTGGCGATCCCGGCGAAACCGTGCGGGCGGATAAGGCCAGCGTCGATTTCGACGAGTACGAGACTGTCTTCCGGAACCATTTCGAGACCTCCATTTACGGTACCCATGGTTTCACTTACGAGCAGTATTTGCCCGCCTACCGTTACGGGTACGATCTGGCCACCAACGAACGCTACCGGGACTTGAACCGCTGGGATGAGTTGGAACCAGAGGCACGGCGCTACTGGGACGAACGCAACCCGGGCACCTGGGACCAGTTTAAAGACGCGGTCCGCCGCGCCTGGGCTGAGGTGAAGGATATCGCCGACTAGCTCGGCACCCGATCAAGAGGCGAGGCCTGCCTGAAACAGGCCTCGCCTCTTTCAATCACCACACGTACACGCCAAGCCGGGGGTAAGCCGGATCAGCCAGGCGCTTACCCCTGCTTGATCTCAAGCAGGAAGATGAATCAACTATTCCGCAGGATCGCGACCACTGTATCCAATGTCGTTGGCTCCCCCTGGTCGTTCCTGGTCGCCCTCACCCTGATCCTCCTCTGGTTGATCAGCGGCCCGATATTCGGTTTCTCCGATACCTGGCAGTTGATCATCAACACCGGGACGACCATCGTGACCTTTCTGATGGTTTTCCTCATCCAGAATACGCAGAACCGGGATGCGAAGGCCCTCCACTTGAAGCTGGATGAACTGATCCGCATCTCGAAAGGCGCCCGGCAGTCGATGGTGGACCTGGAAGATCTGTCCGATGAGGAGTTGGAGCGCCTCCAGAAAGAGTTCGAGCGTTTGCGGAAAGACCATGCCGACCTGGAGGATCAATCCAGGGACACCGTAGAGAAGCTCGACGACCTGGAGCGGACGACCCGGGAGTACCATTCCGAGGTGACTGAACGGCGAAGACCGGAAGGTCAACCGGATGGTGAGCAAGCGAGAGGCGAAGAAGAGACCTGACGGTCCGGCCGCGGTACGGGCGTCGCATGGGGGAGAGAGGCGACCGTCATGAAGAGGCGACTCACCCAGTTGGATAAACAAGAATACGCCACCAAGTTGACGTTGATCGGCATCTTCCTATCGCTCTTCACGGTTTTTGCCTCTCGCCTGGGGTTTTGGCGTAGTAAGAACCCGGTGGTGGAACTCCGCCCTTTTGACCTGGCGCTGCTGGGCCTCTCCACGCTGCGGCTGGGGCGCATGGTCTCCTACGATCTGGTGACCGAGCCGCTGCGCCGCCCGTTTACGCGCACTGTGCCGGACGAGTCGGGCGCCGGGAAAACCGTGGCCCCGCGCGAGACCACCGGGATCCACCGTTCGATCGGGCAACTGCTGTCTTGCCCCATCTGCGCCGGGACCTGGATTGCCGCCGGATTGGTCTACGGGTTGCACGCCCTGCCCCGGGCCACCCGCCTCTTTTTGGCCATCATGGGCACCACCGGCCTGGCGGAAGTCTTGAACGCCCTCACCGAGGCCCTGGAGTGGTCCGGGCAGTTGGCCCGCAACCAGAGTTGGCCCGCAACCAGGCCGGAGAAGTGAAGTGATCGATCGGAGAAGTGTGCGCGCACCCCAACAAACCGCTCACTACTGGCAGGTTGCCTGCACACATCGGAGAAGGTGTTAAAAGGAGTGGTAACAAATGAGTGTTGGAGATCAGGTAACGAAGAGCATTATTGTGAAATCGGATGTGGAGACCGCTTACAGCATCTGGTCCAACTTTGAGAACTTCCCCATGTTCATGCAGTACATCGAGGATGTGAAACACCTCGGGGATGGCATGACCCATTGGAAGATGAAGGGACCTCTGGGGAAGACCCTGGAGTGGGATGCAGAGATCACCCGTATGGACGAGAATAAGCGCATTGCCTGGAGCACGAAGGATTTTTCGGATGCAGACGTGACCACATCGGGCCAGGTCACCTTCAATGAGCTTCCCCAAGACGAGACCGAGGTGACCGTGGTCTTGCAGTACAAGCCGAACGCCGGGATAGCCGGAGACATTATCGATAAGCTGTTCGCCAACCCGGAAGAAAAACTGGACCAGGACCTACGCAACTTCAAGGACTATGTGGAAGGCCGCCTGAACCGGATCGGTTCGCGGCAGGAAAGATAGGGCGTTGGGGATATGTGCGGGCTGTGCAGGGGTGGGTTATGCAGCCCACCCGCGCACATATCCCGACCCTCCCCATTGTTGAGAAAGCCATTACAAATGGCTCTAATCGGGTTTTATTTGTCTGGAATTAATGGTACTATGATGGCAAGGGCGGCTGCTACTGGGGGGTATGGGGGAAGGAGAAACCTTTATGCGGACATCGATTCAAGTCGGCCGGATTTCGGGGATACCGATTCGCATTCATTTCAATTGGGTGTTGACCGCCATCCTGGTAACCTGGTCTCTGGCTTCCGGCTATTTCCCCCAGGAGTACCCGGGTTGGACCACGGTAAACTACTGGTTGGTCGCCGGGGTGACCGCCTTCCTCTTCTTTGCCTCGGTGCTGCTGCACGAGTTGGGCCATGCGGTGCTGGCTTTGAACGAAGGGGTGCCGGTGCAGAGCATCACCCTGTTCATCTTTGGCGGGGTGGCCCATATCGGTAAAGAGCCGGATACCCCGGGGGCCGAGTTCCGTATCGTCGCTGCGGGGCCATTTACCAGCCTGCTGCTTGCCGGCCTGTTCTACATCGGCAACCGGATGGCGGTCTCCGCTTTGGGGTTCGCCGTCTTTGGTCCATTGGCGCCCCTGGTGAGCGCGGCTTCTCTCTATTTGAGCGAGATCAACATTATCCTGGCCGTTTTCAACCTGATCCCCGGGTTCCCGCTGGACGGGGGGCGCCTGCTGCGCGCCGTCCTTTGGCGGCTGCTGGAGGATTTCCGCCGGGCCACTCGCTGGGCGACTACCGCCGGATACGGCGTGTCGGCCTTGTTCGTCCTGGCGGGCCTGGCGTTTATGGCCCTGGGGAACCTGGTCGGCGGCCTGTGGGTGGTCTTTATCGGCGGTTACCTGGGGACGGTGGCCCGCGGCGCCAGGCAGCAGTCGGACTATGAGGAAGAGGAGAGCCGCCGGCAGGCGGCTGCTTTTGCTGGAGACCTCTCACCCCCGACGAGGCCGGCGCAATCCCGGAGCCGGGTACTGGAGGCGCAGGTACACCCGCACCCATTCCGGGCTGCCCGGCTGGTCGAACTGCCGTACCAGGGGGAAACGAAACCCGATATCCACCTCCCGGATGGATCTCCCTCATCTTTCACCCAACCGCTCCAGCCCGGATACGTGGAGATCAAGATCGACGATCGATAAGCCGGCTAGGCGGCTTCAACAGCCGGCCACTCCAGTTCTTACAAATAAGCATTCTCATACAGAGATCGATTGAGGTCCGCCGCGCTGTCTTGCCGCTTAGCTGCTTGCTGATCGCTGCTTGCAGCCAGGCTGCCCGTGCCCGCGGCGCGAGAGGATCGGCGCGGGAGGAGGATTAATGACCACGATTTCAGGTTTATTCGACCGCTACGAAACGGCCGATGAAGCCGTGCGGGCTTTGCAAGCCGCCGGTTTCAAGCGGGAGAACATCAGCATCCTGGCTCGCAACGAGATCTTGCAGGATAATCTCCCCGAAGATGAGACCACCCCCGGCGAGGTGGCGGAATCGAGCGGCGTCGGCGCCCTTATCGGGGGCGCAGCCGGCGGATTGTTGGGCTTGCTCGCCGGCATCGGGGCGATTGCCATCCCCGGCCTGGGACCGGCCCTGGTGGCCGGCTCGCTCGCCGCAGCCCTGGGGCTCACCGCCGGGGGCGCGGGGGTGGGCGCGGCGGTCGGCGGTATCCTGGGCGCAATGACGGCGCTCAACATCCCCAAAGAAGAGGCCGAACTCTACGCCGAAGGGGTGCGCCGGGGTGGAATCCTGGTCATCCTCCAGGCCCCGCCGGGGCGAGAGGCGGAAGCTGCGGGCCTCCTCGAGCAGCACGGCGCCCTGGACACCGGCACGCTGCGCGCCGAGCTTCAGAAAGAAGGCTGGGACCGCTTCAAAGATGAAGGTGCATCCTGAACGCGGGCAGCCCTGGACGGGAGAAGCGGCGGTTGAGCCGGAAAGCGAGCGGGTAATGGACCTGGAAGGTAAAGTGGTCCTGGTGACCGGGGGCAGCTCGGGGATTGGCAGGTCTGCAGCCGAGCTCCTGGCCCGGCACAAGGCCCGCCTGGGCGTGCTGGGCAGGGAAGAAGACCAGCTCCGGGAAGTGGTCGACGGCATCACCCGGGACGGGGGCGAGGCGATGGCGCTGGCAGCCGACGTGTCTTCCCCGGATCAGATGGAGCGGGCGATCGACCGCCTCGCCCGCCGCTGGGGGCGGCTGGATATCGTCTTCGCCAACGCCGGGGTCAACGGCGTGTGGGCGCCGCTCGAAGAACTGGCGCCTCAGGAATGGGAGACGACCCTGCGCGTCAACCTCACCGGCACCTTCCTCACGGTCAAATACGCGGTCCCTTATCTGAAACGCCAGGGCGGCTCCATCATCATCACTTCCTCCGTCAACGGGACGCGCATTTTCTCCAACACCGGCGCCAGCGCCTATTCCACCAGCAAGGCCGGGCAGGTCGCTTTTGCCAAGATGGCCGCCCTGGAGCTGGCCCGGTACAAAGTGCGGGTGAATGTTATTTGCCCCGGTTGGATCCAGACCAACATCGAGGAAAGCACGGAGAAACGAAACCTGGAGAAAATCCAGGAGCCGGTCGAATTCCCGGAAGGCTCCATCCCCCTCACCGGTGGGGAGCCCGGGTCGGCGGAAGAGGTCGCCAACCTGGTGCTGTTCCTGGCTTCCGATGCGTCCCGGCATATCACCGGGACGGAGATCTGGATCGATGGCGGGCAGTCGTTGTTGAAGGGCTAGGGGTTAGGGGAAGCCGAACTGGACCGGTTGGGGCAGTTCGAACCCCGCGGCGGCTGTGTGCCAGATGCCATCCAGGGCCGCTTCCTGGAGTTCGCCCCGTGAGGTGTAATAGGCCTGGTAGAGAGGCAGGATGCCCTCCTCGCCGCCACAGCGGGCCAGGTAGCGGGCCGCGGCTAACTGCTGGGTTTCGTCGCCTTCCCGCAGCGCGAGCAAGAGCAGGTCCATCGCCGGTTTGCCGGGCAGCACCCCCATCCCCTGTTTGGCGGCATAGGCGATCAGCCAGGGGGTATCGTGCAGGGCAACCACCGGGGCGGGGATGCGCGGATCGGGCCGGGAGAACTCTTCCAGCGCCTCGGTCGCCGCGTTTTGCACCACCCACTGTTCATCTTCAACCTGCAGCTTTTGGAGCAATTCGATCACCCAGGGCTGGCGCAGGCGGCGCAGCCCGTAGACCGCAGCCCGCCGTACGGCGACGTCGCTGAGCTGGACCCCTTCCTGGAGGATTGCGTGGCCTTCATCCGCATGCCCGGCGAGCGCTTCGGCGGCATAGCGGCGCAGCGACTCGTCGCCGTGCAGCAGCGCGCTGGCCAGCATCTCCAGGGCCTGCTCGCTGCCGATTTTCGACAGAGCCAGGCACACCGCCCGGCGCACGTTGGGAGCCGGGTCCATCATCAGGGAGGCGAGCGTGTTCACCGAGCGGCTGTCGCCGAGCAGCCCACAGGCCAGCGCAGCCAGGCGGCGCAGGTATTCGTCCGCCGCGTTGAGCATCTGGCGGAACAACGGGCTGAGCCCGGGGGTTTTCGACAGCACGGCGGCGATCATTAACCGGGCCCGCAGCCCGTAGCCCAGGCGTTCGTTCTGCAGGGTCTCGATCACCTGGCGCATCACCTGCGACCGCCAGGCGATATCCTCGGGCGCCTGGTTGAGCCAGCGGGCGGCTTGCAGCAGGCCGGTCAGCAGCGGGTCTTCCTGGGGCCCTTCGAGCAGGGTGGGCACCCATGAAGCGGAAGATGCATCCTGGGCGGCATAGCGCAGCGTCTCCAGCTTGCCGGTCCAGTTGGGCTGGTTCAGCAGCCGCCTCTCATCGCCCTGTTGGAGCAGGTGGCAGGCAGCGAGGTAGGCCGCAAGCTGGGCGTGGGCGAAGCCGAGCAGGTCTCCCCGGTAGCGGACGAGCAGGCCCTGCTCCACCAGCGCCTCGATGATGCGCGCCGGCCGGCTGATTACCGGGGCGGCGGCCTTGTCCGGCTTCTCTCCAGGTACGGGTTCTTCCTCCCCAAAAACAGGCAGCGCTTCTTCCTGGCCGGCGGGGTCCCCGCTGAGGATCTGTTCCGCTTCTTTGCGGGAGAACACGGCCTGGAGAGACAGAGCTGCTCCGGCGGCCAGCGCCTGCGCGCCCTGCAGCAGCTCGCCCGCGGCGAAGGACCTGGCCCCAGGGCCGGGCTGCGTCATCCGGCGCAGGTGGGCTTCGATGGCGTTGACCGCACCTGGGCCGAGCGGGTCTCCGGCGTAGACCGACCAGATCTTGAGGGTAATCTCCAGGGGCGAGAGTTGGGTCGGGTCGCTCAGCAGCCAGCCACTCAACAGCAGCGGTTCGATCTCCACCGTCTCGAGGGAAGCGCCCGGTTCAGGCCGGCTGCCGTTCGAACCGGCGCTGCCCAGGATCAGCTGCGGGGCGCCGATAAACCGCTCCCACAGGTCGCTCCATATGTGGAGTAAAGCCCGCCGTTGCTGGTCATCCCAGGCGGCCATTGCCACCGGGGCAAAACCCAGGGGGACGAGTGGTTGGTAGCCGCTGGCCCCGGCCGCGATCACTACCTGGACCTGGGGGTAGCGCTCGCAGATGACCGAAATGTAGTCGGCCACCTCGTTCGCCTGGCCCGGGGGCAGATCGTCCATCCCATCGAGCAGGATCAGCGCCCGCCCTTCATCCAGCGTGTGACCGATGAACCCGGGCAGGCGCGGCAGGGTCAGCCGGGAGGCGTGGCGGGAGACGGCCTCGATCAGGGCCGAGAGCGGCTTTTCGGGATCGACCAGCGGCAGGGGCAGATCGGCGGCGTGCACCAGGAAGGGGACTTTTTCGTCCAACTCCGGGATGCCGGTCTCTTTCCGCACGACCTGGACCGCCAGGTGGGAGAGGGCCACCGTCTTGCCGCTCCCCGGAGCGCCGAGCAAAACCAGGCGGCTGCCGCCTTGCAGCGCCTGTGCCAGGCTGAGCCTGGGCGCTCCGAACTGGCAGGCTAACTCGGGCCAGTCCGGCAGGTAAGGGAAGACCTGTTCGGTGATGTCTTCCAGATACGCCTGGCGCTCCGCATCGGCCTGGGGCGGAGGGGCGAGGATCTGAGGCGGGATAAGCAGTTCGTCGAGGGAGAACAGCGGGGCGGCGAGGTGCTGGCGCTGGGCCAGGCGCACGGTCTCATTGCCGTGACGGACCTCCACCGAATCCATCAATGCTTTGCGGGCGGCCTCGCTGCGCTGGCGCAGCCGCTCCCGCAGGCGGGCGGCGTAGGGGCGCAGCCGCATCACCAGCCACCAGAGCAGGGTGGCGGCCAAAAAGCCCAGCCAGAAGGAAGGCCGGTCTAGCTCAAAGCTGCGGAGGAAGCGAAGCATGGTTATCCGGCGTAGAGAATGCGACTGCAGGTGGCGCAGCGGGTGATCTGGCTGGGAGAGAGGGCGGCGTGAAGCTGGGCGGCGCTGAGCATCGATCCACAGGCCGAGCAGGATTTGTCGGTGACTTTGGCGACCGCCACACCCCTGCGCTGTTTGCGGAGCTGCTCGTACAGGGCCAAATCCTCGGCCGGGATGCTGCTGGCTGCAGCCTGGCGCTCGGTTTCGATCCGGGCCTGCTCGTGCTGCAGGTTTTCGCGTTCGGCCACCAGTTGGCGGTGCTTCTGGTCGAATTCCGCCTGGGCGGTGGCCTGTTCCGCCTCGGCTGCTTCATGGCCCGCTTCCAACTCTTCCACCGCCAGCATATGCTCCAACTGCCGGTCTTCCAACACGGAGCGGAAGCGTTTGAGCGCGGCCACTTCGCTTTGCAGGTCTTGCAGCTCCTTGGGGTTGCGGACTTTACCGCCGTAGAGCGTCGCCTCGGTCTGCTCGATTTTCATGCGCTGCTCGTTGACCGCTTGCTCGGCTTGCCGCAAGGCTTTGCGCTCCGTCTCCAGGGCGGCCAGCGCATCCGCGGCTTTCTGCTTTGCCTGGCGCAGCGCTTCATCTTCGCACAGCGCGGCCTCGATCTCCGCCAGGCGGCTGCGGATCCGGTCCAGTTGGCTGTCGATTTGCTGCAGGCGATAGAGTTTAAAAGGCTGGCTCATTAAAGAAATTATAGAGGCGGAGCATGAATTGCACAAGAGTAAAGCCCGCTAAGATCGCCATAGATGAGCAATTAATCACACCTTCCTAACGAAGTTGTGAAGCCCCGAGGGCCGGGGCGCGGGTGCGGCAGACGTCGATAGATTAAAATTGAAGGTATGCATCTTGATGGCATGCCTCCCCTCAACCGGCGTTTTGTGGCGTTGAATATTTTGCTCCCCGCGGGGGCGGCGCTGGCCCTGGCCTGCCTGCCGTACCTGTACGCGGCCCAGGCTGCGGGGCCAGACCATGTGTTCGCCGGGTTCTTGCTCAACCCTCAGGACGGAAACAGCTACCTGGCAAAGATGTACCAGGGATGGCAGGGGAGCTGGCGCTTCACCCTGCCCTACACCGCCGAGCCGGGGGAGGGGGCCTATCTCTTTCTCTTTTACCTCTTCCTGGGACACGTCGCCCGCTGGCTGGGGTTAGGGCTGCCGCCGGTTTTCCACCTCGCCCGTATGCTTGGGGCGGCTGCGCTGTACCTCGCCCTGTTCCGCTTCCTGCGGCGGCTGCTCCCCGCCCCACAGCCGCTGGAGCTGGCCTTTTTCCTCTGCGCCCTCGGCTCGGGCATGGGTTGGCTGGCGGTGCTGTGGGCAGGATTCACCGCCGACTTCTGGGTGGTGGAGGGCTATCCCTTCCTTTCCGCTTTTGCCACGCCGCACTTCGCCTGGGGGCTGGCCCTGCTGCTGTGGATCCTCACGCCGCCGGCCCGCCCCGCGCAAGATCACTTCGCAGACAGCGGCCGCGGGCCTGGTGACCGGGATCGCTCCGCCCAGGACGCCGGCGCTGAAAGACCGACTAAAAGCACCCGCTACCTGGCCGGACTGGCCCTGGCGGCGCTGCTGCTCTCCATCCTCTCCCCCTTCGGGGTGGTGATCGCCCTGGGCGTGTTGGGGGGCCTGTTCGCCTGGAAGTTCCTCGGCCGCGAACCCGGCGTAGTGAGCGACGCCTGGCGCCTGTTGGCCGTGCTGCTGGGCGGCCTCCCCTTCTCCGCCTACGACTATTGGGTCTCGCACACCCACCCCGTGCTGGCCGGGTGGCACGCCCAGAACCTGACCCCCTCGCCGCCGGCCTGGGATGTGGTCCTCTCCCTATCCCCGGCCATCCTGCTGGCCGCGGCCGCGGCGCCCAAATTGCTGAAGAAGCAGGCCGGGGAGACCCGGATGCTGCTGGTGTGGGCGGCCTTGGGCCTGGCGCTGATGTACTTCCCCTGGAGCCTGCAGCGGCGGTTCATGATGGGCCTGTACGTCCCGGTCGCCGCCCTGGGGGCCTTGGGGCTGCACGAGCTGGCGCGAGGCGCTCGTAGGCTGCCCCTGATGGCGATGGCGGTCGTGTTGGCTCTGCCCACGAACCTGGTGCTGCTGGTGGCGGCTCTATCTGGTATCCAGGCCCATGATCCCCACCTGTATCTGAGCGCGGGCGAAGCCCGGGCCGCGGCCTGGCTGGCGGAGCACACCCCGCCCCATTCGTTGATTCTGTCCGGCCCGGAGATGGGCCTGTTCATCCCGGCGCTGACCGGGCGGCGGGTGCTGTACGGGCACCCCTTCGAAACGGTGCAGGCCGAGGCGGAGAAGGCGCAGGTTGAAGCCTTTTTTGCTGCGGGGGAGACGGGCGAAAGCGCGACGGTCTCGACCACCCTCGGACAAGAGGACCCGGCCGCCTGGCTGGAGCGGCGCGGGGTGGAATATATCTTTTTCGGCCCGCGCGAGCGCCTCCTGGGCGGCCTGCCGCCGGGGCTGAGGTTGGCCCCGGCCTATTCGGCGGAGGGGGTCACCCTCTACCAGGTGGAACACCACAGGCAGCCATGACCGCCCCCACAGCGGCCCATTCTCCCAACACGGCCGGCCGGGAAGTGCGGCGGCTGCGCCTCGTACCCCGCGCCCGTTCCCTGGGCCGGCTCTGGCCCTTGCTGCTGCCCGCCGTGCTGCTGCTGCCCGGGGCCGGCGGTTTCCCCTACCCTTCGGCGGAGGCCAGCTTCTCCGACCTGACCATCTCCCATTACCCCAACGCCGTCTTCCTGCGGGAGGAACTCCTGTCGGGCGCGGGCCTGCCGCTCTGGTCGCCCTTGATTCTGAGCGGAGCGCCGTTCGCCGCCGACCCGCTCTCCGGGCTGTGGTACCCGCCCGGCTGGCTGGCGCTGCTGCTGCCCCTGCCGCTGGGCTTCAACCTGCTGGTGCTGCTGCACTTACTGTTGGGCGGCCTGGCGCTGTACGCCCTGCTGCGCCGCGAAGGCCTGGGCCACCCGGCGGCGCTGTTGGGCGGGATGGCCTTCGCCGCCTTGCCCAAGCTGTTTGCCCATTATGGCGCCGGGCACCTGACCCTGCTGTACGCCGTGCCGTGGACGCCGGTGCTGCTGCTGGCCGCCCGAGGCGAGCCGCATCACCCCTCCAAGGTGATGCGGCAGCCCGGCCTGGTCCTGGCGCTCATCTTCCTGGCCGACCCCCGCTGGGCGGTGTACGCCGGGCTGCTGTGGGTCGCCTATGCCTGGCGCGGCCGCCGCGGCTTGGGGCCTGCGGCCTGGGCCCTGCGCCAGGCGCCTCAGTTGGCCCTGGCCTTCCTGCTCTCCGCCCCGCTGAGCCTGCCCCTGCTGGAATTCACCCGCCTGAGCACCCGCGGCGAGATGGGGATCGCAGACCTGACCCGCTATTCCCTGGAGCCGGCCGGCCTGCTGGGGCTGCTCTTCCCCGCTTTGGGGGGCTTCCACGAGCGCCAGCTCTATCCCGGCGCGGCGATTGCCCTGCTGGTAATGATTTGCGCACTGCTCCCCACCTCGCGGCGGCCGGGCCGGTTCTGGCTGATCGCCGGGCTGGCCGGGCTGGCCCTGGCCCTGGGCGAATACCTGCCCGGCTACACCTGGCTGGCGCGCCTGCCCGGCCTGAACCTGCTGCGCGTGCCCGGGCGGGCGCTGTTCATCAGCGGGTTGAGTTTCGCCGCCTGCGCCGCCTTCGCCCTGGACGCGCTGCTCAAGGGGGCCCCGGCTGAACTCGCCTCTGTGCTGCGCCGGGCGCGCCTGGCGGCGGTGGCCCTGGCCGGGCTGTCCGCCCTGCTGGCGCTGGGCGCCTGGGCCGCGACCGGAGCTCCGGCCCCCGGCTTCCTGTGGGGCGCGGGGATGGTAGTGCTGGCCGCCGGCTGGCTGCTGGCCTATCTGGCCGGGCGCCTCCCGGGCCGGGTGTGGCTGGCGGGGGTCTTCCTGCTCGTCGCCGCGGACCTGGTCCGGGTGGATGTTACGCTGTTCGCCTCGCGCCCATCCGATGAGGTGCTGGCCGAGGCACGGCCCGTCCTCGACTGGCTGCAGGAGCAGGAGCCCGGGGATGCGCGGGGCCGCTTCCGCATCTATTCCCCCTCGTACAGCCTGCCGCAGCACACCGCGGCCCTGACCGGGCTGGAACTGGCGGATGGGGTCAACCCGCTGCAGCTCGCAGCCTATGCTTCCTTCATGGACGGGGCGACCGGCGCGCCGCGCTCTGGTTACAGCGAAACCCTGCCGCCCTTCCCCACCGGCAGCCCGCTGACCGACAACCTCGCCGCCCGGCCCGACCCTGCCCGCCTGGGGCTGCTGAATGTGGCTTATGTGGCCGCTGCCTTCGATCTGGAACACCCCGACCTGGAACTGCTCGAACAGGCCGGAGACACCCGCATCTATGCCAACCGCCTGAGCCGCCCCCGCGCCTGGTGGGAGCCAGCCGGGGGAGGGGCGTACTTCCCGGCGGAGATCCGCGAATGGCGGCCGAACCGGATCGTGGCGCTCGTCCCGGGGGCGGCGGAACCCGGCCGGTTGGTGTTGGCTGAGATCTATTACCCGGGGTGGGCGGCGACGGTGGATGGCCAGCCGGCCGAGATCCAACCGGCGGTGGGCCTGCTGCGCAGCGTGCAGGTGGAGCCCGGGGCGCACGAGGTGGTGTTCACCTTCCGCCCGTTGAGCCTCTATGCCGGGCTGCTGCTCTGCCTCACCGGCTGCGCCTGGCTGCTCTTTACATGGCTGCGGGCGAAAAAGCCGCTCACCGGAGGCAGGGCAGATGGCTGAGCTGGCTGCCGTCCATTGGGTGCGCGCTTCCCGCCGCTGGCTGGGCTACCTGCCGGTGCTGCTGGCGCCGTTCGTGATGCTCTCGCCCCTGCTGCTGACCGGCAAGGCGCTGTTCTGGGGCACGCCGGTTTTGCAATTCGTGCCCTGGTGGGATTGGGCCTACCGCACGCTGCAGGCCGGCCATCTGCCGCTGTGGAACCCCGAGCTGGGGATGGGAGCGCCGCTGCTGGCCAACTACCAGTCGGGGCTGTTCTACCCGCCCAACTGGGTCTACTTCGGCCTGAGGGCCCTTGGCGGGCTGCGGGCGCTGGCGCTGGGGCAGGCCTGGATGCTGGCCCTGCACCTGGCCTGGGCCGGCTTGGGGATGATGCGCCTCGTCCGGCGGCTGGGGGTCAACGAGCTGGGCCAGGCGGTGAGCGGGCTGGCCTTCGGCCTGTGTGGCTACCTGGTAGCCCGGGGCAGTTTCCTGCCGGTGATCTCGGCCGCGGCCTGGCTCCCCTGGATCTTGCAGCACAGCGTGGCTCCCCTGGCGGTGGAAGGTCCCCGGCGGGGGCGGTCTTTCCTCTGGCTGGCGCTGTTCCTGGCGCTGCAGCTTCTGGCCGGGCACGCCCAGACCGCCTGGTACACCTGGCTGCTGGCCGGGATGTGGTCCGGGTTCTGGGCCTGGCAGGGCAGCCGATCGCGGTCCCAGCCGCATCCGCTGGGGTGGACCCGGGCGCTGGGCGCAGCCTGGCTGCGGCTGGGGTTGGCGGTGGCAATCGCGGCGGCGCTGGCTGCGGTGCAGCTCCTGCCCACGGCCGAATACCTGCTCCAATCCCAGCGCTCCCAGGCGGTGGATTACGAGAGGGGGATGACCTATTCCTTCTGGCCCTGGCGGGCGCTCTCGCTGCTGGCCCCCGACTTGTTCGGGAACCCGGCGCATGGCGATTACTGGGGGTACGCCAACTATTGGGAAGATGCGCTCTACGTCGGCCTGCTGCCGCTGCTCCTGGCCTTGTCTGCCCTGGCGAGCGGGCTGCGCCGGCCGAAACGGGCCGCGCGAGCGGGGCCCTTCCCCGGGGGGCGAGGCGCGCTGGCCGGCTTCCTGGCCGCGCTGCTGGGCCTGTCCTTCCTGTTCGCCCTGGGCAAGAACACCCCAGTTTTCCCCTGGTTGTACCGGCACGTGCCCACCTTCGATATGTTCCAGTCGCCGTCGCGCTATCTGATCTGGGCCGAGTTCGCCCTGGCGCTGCTGGCCGGGTTCGGGGCGGATGCCTGGCGGCGCCCACGCGGCGCCGCCCTTTATTGGACTCGCCTGGCGATCGCCGGAGCGTTCAGCATTTCGTTGGGCGCGGGTTTGGCCCTGCTGGCGCTGGGGGAGGCGGTCAATCTGACCTTCATCCGGGCCACGGCCATTGCCGGTGTATGGGCGCTGGGGGCCGGGGCGCTGAGCCTGCTGGCGCCCCACAGTTCCGAGCCGGACGAAGCGGAGGGTGAAGAGGCGGGTTGGCGCAAGGCGCTCACCAGGCGTTACCCTCGCCTGTTCCCGCCGCGGCTTCCCAAGGCCCGGCCGGCGGGAGGGGCGCAGGCTGTCTCGGCCCGCGCCGCCAGGCTGTGGGCCTGGGCTGTGGTAGGCTGGGTGGCGCTGGACCTGGTCGTCACCGGGGCCCCGCTCAATCCCGGGGTGGATCCGGGGCTGTTCACCAACCCCGCTTCTACCCGGGAGCAGTTGGTAACCCGGCTCGACGGGCGCCGGCTGTATCTGCCCGAAAGGGACGAGTATTATCTGAAGTTCACCCGGCTGCTGTCCTTCGAAAGCTTCACCCCCCAGGCCGGTTGGGATGAGCTGCGGGCGGTGATGCTGCCGAACGCCAACCTGTTCGACGGGGTGCGGATGGCCAATAACTTCGACCCGCTGGTGCCCGGCCGCTACAATCGCTGGATGGAAGCCCTGGAAGGGGCAGACCTGCTGACGAAGCGCAAGTTACTGAACCTGATGGATGTCTCCGTGGTAGAAAGAGTGGATTTCTTTGCCCCGAACCGGGCGCGCTATGATGTGGGTGGTCTGGCGCCGCGCCGGGTGCGTTGGGTGGGGACGGCGTTTCCGGCGGATGACGATGAACAGGCCTTGCAGTTGATTCTGTCGGGGACCGTTGATCCCAATGAGGCAGTGGTGGTAGAAGGCCTGCCGCCCGGGCAGGATGGCTCGCAGCTTGTAGCCGGTGGTGGGGCCGGCGCTGGTCGGCTGGACCTGGCGGAAGACGGCCCGAACCGGGTTACGGTGCGCTATGCGGCGAAGCAGCCCGGATGGGTGGTGCTGTCGGACGTGTGGTACCCGGGGTGGCAGGCGACCATCGATGGCGAGCCGGCCCAGATCTACCGCGGGGATTACCTGTTCCGGGCCGTGGCCGCCCCGGCCGGGGAGCACGTGGTGGAGTTCGTGTACCGCCCGGTCTTTTTCTACGCCGGGCTGGCCGCCAGCCTAGTCGGCCTGGCCGTGTTCGGGGCGGCCTGGGTGGCGCTTTCCCAGGGCAGAATTTTATTCTCCCGGGTGAACGAAATGTGATAGTATTGGCATTGTGTAAGAACGCTGCGGCGATTGTGCTCATGCCGTTCTCCACATTCCGCGAAACGGGGGGCTTACTGCGGTTCGTGAACGGCCAGGCGCTCGCCAGTCTCCTCTTTGCTGTCCATTACTGTCACCGGCGAGTGCTCGATTACAACGATTTGTGGCTGGAATATAAAGCCTTTCTGCTGGAAGATCAGACACCTAGAATCTGGAGCCATTCATGACGGAAGTTCAAAGTTTTGCCGAACGAGTCACCAATAATATAGAGAAAGTGATCGTGGGGAAGCACTCGACGGTCGAATTGGCGGTGATCAGCCTGCTGTGCCAGGGGCACTTGCTGATCGAAGACGTGCCGGGAGTGGGGAAGACGATGCTCGCCCGCAGCCTGGCCAGGTCGTTGGGCTGTACTTTCAGCCGCATCCAGTTCACCCCCGATATGCTGCCCAGTGACGTCACCGGGGTATCGATTTTCAACCAGGTGACGCGAGAGTTTGAATTTCGGAATGGTCCGATCATGGCCCAGATCGTGCTGGCGGACGAGATCAACCGGGCGACTCCCAAAACGCAGGCGGCGCTGCTGGAAGCGATGGAGGAGCACCAGGTGACGGTGGACGGGGTGACCCACTACCTGCCGCAGCCGTTCATGGTCCTGGCTACCCAAAACCCGATTGAATATGAAGGCACATTCCCCTTGCCCGAGGCGCAGGTGGACCGGTTCCTGATGCGCATCCGCCTGGGTTACCCGGCGCGAGACCAGGAGATCGATGTGTTGGAGCGCCAGCAGTTCCGCCACCCGTTCAACGACCTGCAGCAGATCGTGACCGCGGAGGAACTGTCTGAGATGCAGGAGGCGGTGAAGAGCGTCTACGTTTCTCCTGCCGTGAAGCGCTACATCGTCGATCTGACCAACCAGACCAGGGAGCACCCGGAAGTGTATCTGGGGGCCAGCCCGCGCGGCAGCCTGGCGCTGTACCGTACCGGGCAGGCCCGGGCGGCGATCAAGGGGCGGGATTATGTGCTGCCGGACGACATCAAAGCCCTGGCCGTGCCCACCCTGGCCCACCGGGTGATCCTCGGCCCCGGCGCCCGCCTGCGCGATCTCAGCCCTCAACAGGTGGTCGAGGAGATCACCGGCACGGTGGCAGTGCCAGGTGGCGACCCGAGCTACCGGCCAGAGGTCGAGCCCGCCCAGGTCGAGCGTTGAGATGAGTTTTGCCCAGCGCGTCGTCCTCTTACTGCTGGCGCTCAGCCTGCTGGCGGGGGCAGTCAGCGGCAACCAACTCTACTACCGGCTGAGCTACCTGTGGGGCGGCCTGCTGTTGGGGAGCTGGCTGATGTCGCGGCTGGCGCTGCGCGGCCTGTCCGTCCAGCGTACGGCGCGCACCGTGCGCTCGCAGGTGGGACAGTTATTCGAAGAGCGCTTCCAGGTGACGAATGAAAGCCGCCTGCCGCGCCTGTGGATCGAGGTCCAGGACGAGTCCTCGCTGCCGGGGGGGCGCGGCTCGCGGGTGCTGACCTTGATCGGGCCGCGGGAGTCGTACAGCTACCTGGCCCGCACCCGGCTGACCGAGCGGGGGGTGTTCCCCCTGGGACCGACGGTGCTGGTTTCGGGGGACCTGTTCGGCCTGTTCCAGGTCGCGCAGGCCTACCCCAGCCAGGACAATCTGCTGGTCTACCCGATGATTTTCGAAATCAGCAGTTTCCCCGGGCCGGCCGGCCTGCTGCCCGGGGGCGAGGCGCTGCGCCGCCGCACGCCGCAGATCACCTCCAACGCGGCCGGGGTGCGGGAATATGCCCCGGGCGACTCGCTCAACCGCATCCACTGGCTGAGCACGGCCCGCCGCAACCAGCTCATGGTGAAGGAGTTCGAGCTGGACCCGCTGGCCGAAGTGTGGCTGTTCGTGGACGGGGCGCGGGCGGTGCATGCCGAGCAGCCCTACAAGCGGCAGGAGTTCGACCCGCAAGAGATCTGGCGGCCGAAGACGAAGTTCACCCTGCCGCCCTCCACGGTGGAATATGCGGTGAGCGCCGCGGCTTCGCTGGCACGTTATTTTATCCGCAAGGGACGGGCAGTGGGTTTGGCCTTTGTAGCCCCGAGCCTGAAGGTGCTGCCCGCCGACCGCAGCGGCCGCCAGTTGGGGAAGATGCTGGAGGCGCTGGCGGTGTTCCAGGCGGAAGGGAGCATCCCGCTCTCGGGTTTGATCGAAACCCAGGCCCGCCACCTGCCGCGGGGCAGCACAGTGGTGGTGATTACGCCCAGCGCGGCGCGCGAGGTGGTCGTTTCGGTGGACCTGCTGATGCGCACCGGCCTGCGCCCGGTGGTGGTGTTGTTGGATTCCGCTTCGTTTGGGGGGTATTTCTCCGCCGATAAGATCGCTGTTTCGCTGCAGGACCTGGGGGTTCCGGTGTTCAAGGTGTTCAACGGGGATGACCTGGCGACGGTGCTGTCCACCCCGCAGAGCCCGTACGCGCTGTGATGGTATAAAGTAACGAACCGCGAAGGTTTATTTTTCGAGAGTGGCGATGACTGCGTTCGAGTCGCAGTCATCGCCACTTTTGCTTTATCTACAAGTCCGGCGCAGGCGGCGCCAGGCAACCGGCATCGATTCAAATCGACGCCTGGGGGATCCAAACCCGCTGAAGCAGGTTGAGGGGGACGCGTGCGCGTGTGAACCTACTTGAGCGGGATTGAATTTTGGGAGCCGGTGGATGGTATCGACGATTTATCGTTTCCCGGCCAATGACTTCACCAGGAATGTCCAGAATTCTCCCCATACCCGCCTGCGCGCAGCGAGGAAATGGCGGCCCCCGCGCCATCTGGGTTTTCGAACACGGATCCATGCCATGGTTTCTATAGCCATCGCAGCCACGCCGGTATAGGCATAAAGATCGGCCAGGTTCGCGCTCGGCGAGCGGAGCACCTGAAGGAAGTCGGTGGTAAAGGGGAAGAACAGGTCATCTATCAAGTTCCCCAAGATGCCGGCGGAAATCCCCCCCAGGGCGATCCACGCCCATTGGCTCCGGCGCACCGTCTGGGTATAGAACGCGTACACCGGGAAAATCAATCCCAGGATGACCAGGCGCAAGATGAAGAATGCCGGGTGGACCCAGCCCGGCAAGTCGGGCACGAACCAGGAGAACCCGCTGTAATTCTGGACGTAAGTGAGATAGACGAGCCCATCGATGAGAGGCAGGCGCATCCCGGGGGACAGGAAAGCCCGCACGGCAGCCTTTGTACCCTGGTCAGCCAGGACCAGGAGCCCGGTCAAGACAACCCAATTTGGAAAATCCGGCGATTTCCGCTCGCGGCGCATTTGTTGCTCGTTTGCATTTCATCCGGGATTGGTTCGTCCTACACTCGTGATTCTATACGTGGATAGCCCCCCAGGCAAGACAATCTTGCGCCGGGCAAGACCAGCGTCTCTCCTTGCGACCGCACCGGACGACCCGCGAAGGATCTCGTTTTCCGGGTAGCAAAGGGACCACGGGAGCAGGCGGGGCATCGCATACCCGGCATCGATTCAAATCGACGCCTGAGGAATCCAAACCCGCTGAAGCAGGTTGACGGGGACGTGTGTGCGTGTGAACCCGCTTTAGCGGGTTTGGATTTTGGGAGCCGATGGATTTATCCATTGGCGGGGTTGGTGGGCAAATGAGCCTCACCCCATTAGGCGTAGATGTACGGCGAGTGAATTTGCGGTTTCGGGTGATTCATGGCTCAACCGCGCCCTACGCAGCGGTGGTGGTGCCTTGCCTCCGGGCCGGGCAAGGGCGACCAAAATACGGTCGCATGGCAACATGCCCTACTTGGCTGGGCGGCTAACTTCCCTCATACATGCGGGCGATTTCATCGCGGGCCGGGCGGGGCAATATCTGCTTCTCCCCGCCGGTCTGGATCCATACGGACGGCGGCCCGGGTTCGACGGCGCCGATCTCGGCGCAGGGCAACCCGGCCTCGGCCAGGGCCCGCACAATGGCCGGAGCGGAATCGGCCCGGGCGGTGAGCAGCAGCGCCCCGGAGGCGATGGCGCCCAAGGGATCCAGGCCGAACGCCTGGCAAATCCGCCGGGAGAGGGGAGGCACAGGCACGGCCTGGGGGTCGAAAGTGATGGAGTTCCCGCTGGCCTCCGCCAGCTCCCATAGAGCGGTGGCCAACCCCCCCTCGGTGGGATCGTGCATGGCGGTCACCTGTCCGGCTTCCAGGGCCAGCCGGGCGTCCCGCAGCACGCTGATGCTGGGGTCGTACAGGAAGTTTTGGGCCTCGACCAACTCCTCGGGAGTCAGGTGGCCAGACAGGCGCTCGGGGAACTGGCGGGCCAGGATAGCGGTGGCCTCGATAGGCACCCCTTTGGTCAGCAGCACCCGGTCGCCCGGCCGGCAGCCCCGAGGCGTGACCAGCTTCTCCCGCTCGACTTCCCCCGTCAGGGTGGCGACCAGGATGGGCCTGTCCAGGCCGTAAGTGATCTCGGAATGCCCGCCCACCAGGGCGATCCCGGTCTCCTCGCAGGCCCGGTATACCTGCCCGAAGATCTCCTCCACCAATGCCTCGCTGGTCCCGCCCTCCGGAAGGAGCAGGGTGACCAGCATCCAGCGCGGCAGGGCGCCGGTGGTGGCGATATCGTTGGTGTTCACCTGGACGGCGTACCAACCGATTTCGTCCGTGGCGAAGGTGATCGGGTCAGACTTCCACACCAGCAGCCTGTCGCCCATCTCGATTACCGCGCAGTCCAGGCCAATCCCCGGGCCCAGGACGACCCGCGAGTCGCGGATGGGGGCCTGGGCCAACAGGCGGGCGAGCAGGTCGGCGGGCAGCTTTCCGACGGGTAACATCTGGGACATGGGCTAATTATAAGGCAGGCAGCAAGGCCCTAAGCCCGGCGTACAGGGTTTCCAGGTCCCCTTCGCTGTTGTAGCCCTGGACCGAGATGCGGATGAATTTACGGCCATTCCACTCGGTGAGGGGGACTTCGACCCGGTATTCGTCGTACAGGCGGGTTTTGAGCGCTTGCAGATCGGCGGAAGCAGGCAGGGGGGCGATGCCCATCTGGGCGTAGAAGTCAGAATCGAGGGGGTAAGGCGGGGCGAGGTCCACGATCTCGCACACCTGGCGGATGGCGTCGCGCAGCAGGGCGTGGCAGCGTTGGCGGACCTGGTCCCAGTTGTGCTCCTGCATGAACTGGATGGCGGCGGGGACGCTGAGGGCGGCGGATGGGTCGCGGGTGCCGGTCCACAGGTAGTGGTCCAGGAAGGGGGAGCCGGTGGTGGCCTCTGGCAGGGCCCGGTATCCCCAACTAACGATCAGGGGTTCGAGTATGGGCTGCGCTTCCGGGCGGGCGTAGAGGAAGCCGGCTCCCTTGGGGGCCATCATCCATTTGTGGCAGTTGCCGGTGTAGAAATCGGCGCCGGTGGCGGGCAGGTCGAGGGGGATCTGGCCGGGGGCATGGGCGCCGTCGATGAAGGTGAGGATGCCGGCCTTGCGGGCGCGGGCGCAGATACGCTCGACGGGGAAGCGCAGGGCGGTGTTGGAGGTGATGTGGCTGAGGAAGATCAGCCGGGTATGGGGGGTGACGCCGCTCCAGAGCTGCTCCACCAGCGGGCCCTCGTCCGGCCCCTCGGGGAAGCAGATGGGCTGGCGAACGATGCGGGCGCCGGTCTGGCGGCGGATGAAGTCCCAGGTTTTATCGCAGGCGCCGTACTCGTGGTCGCTGGTCAGGATCTCATCACCGGGGCCGAGGCGCAGGGAACGGGCGAGGGCGTTGACGGCGAAGGTGGCGTTGGGGACGAACACCAGGTCGTCCGGTTCTGCGTGCAGGTAAGCGCCCAGCGCCTGGCGCGCCTGCCGGTCAAACTCGAGGAACTCCCGGCCGAGGAAGAGCACCGGCTGCCGCTCCAGGCGCCGCTGCCATGCCTGGTAGGTCTCGAAGACCGGGCGGGGTGTGGCGCCGAAGGAGCCGTGGTTGAGGAAGACAATATCAGGGTCGAGCAGGAATAGGTCTTTGAGGGGGTTCACAAGAGGGGATTATACTCCGCAATTTAAAAAGCGAAAATCGAAAAGGGAAAGGCGAATAGTGAAAATCGAAAAGCGAAGGGCGAAAGGCGAAAAAGGAAAGGCGAAAAGGGTTTCTATCTTTTGCTGCTGATACAATGGAGGGCATGAGGAGCAGGGTGAGGCATTTTCTCTGGCTGGCGCTGCTGTGCGGGGTATGGGTGGCGGCGGTCTGCGCATCAGTGGCGGTCGGGGCCGAGGCGGACCCGCGGCTGGGGGTCGCCACCCCGCCGGCGGAACCGGCCGGGCAGGTCGAGCCCCGCGGTGCGGAGCGGTTCGGGCTGGAGCAGCTCGCTCTGCCCTTCCGGGCCGGCGCGGGGAAGGTGATCACCGGCTACGGCGGGTCGGGCTGGCATTTTGGGGGTGATTTCTACGCCCTGGATTTTGTGGAGTGCGCCGGGGGGCTGGGCGAGTGCGCCGCGGGCGCGCTGGGCCGGCAGGAAGTGATCGCCCCGGCGGACCTCACCTACGTGGCCCCGGTGCAGAACCGGGTCTATCTGTTCGAACTGGCCGAGCGGGGGGGCGACCGGCTGTGCCTGTCTTTGGGGCATTTCTATCTGCTGGCGCCCGGTTTGCGGCCCGGGATGCGCCTGCCACGCGGGGCGGCGTTGGGCCTGCTCTCCGCCTGGGACCCTCCGCACATCCACATGGGCCTGTACACGGTGAGCGCACCGCTGGCCTGCGACTGCACCGAGCCTGGCTGCCGCCGCCCGCTCCCCTTCGACCCGCATCCGGCTGAGGGGAGCGGTGAAATCGAGGCGGGCTTGGCCCTGGACGGGCAGCGCTTCCCCCTCGGGCCGGGGGCGAGCCGCACAAGTTTCAAGGGGGCGGGGTTGGTCTCGGACCTGGCAGGGTGGTGCGCCGGGGCATACGATCCGGGGGCCGGGGATGCAGAGCCTCGGGAGGCCTGGCCGCGTGACCCGTCCGGCGGCTGCTTCCCCACATTGCTCGATCTCAGCCCGCCGATCGCCGCGGGGTTTCACCTGGCGGTCGAGGGCGCTGCGATCCGCCTTACGGCCGAGGGTTTAGAAGACCGGGCTGAGCCCTGGGGGCCGGGAAGCGGGGTGCGAGAGGCGCGCTTCCTGGCCAGGTCCGGCGGCGATTGGGCCGAGCTGGGCCTGATGGGGGACGCGCCGTACGAACTGGCTGTGGACGCCTGTACCCTGGCGCTGGGGCCGGGGGAAGTCGAGTTCGACCTGGAAGTGTGGGATTACGCCGGGAACCGCTGGCTGTGGGGTGAGCACTACCCCACACCGCGCCTATCCTCAGGGGAGGACTGCGCGCCCGCCGGGGCGCAGCCCGGGCCGGATGCCCCCACAGAAGGTGAAGACGACCTGACACCGCCGGAAATCGAGTTTACCGCTCCGGCGCAAGGCGCACGGCACGACCGGGGCGAGGTCTGGCTGCAGGTTGAGGCCCAGGACAAAGAGAGCGGGATCAGCGCGATCCAGTTCTTCGCCCGGCTGACCGGAGGGGGCGGCGGTGAATGGCTGCAGGTCGGCTGGGACCGCGACGGGGCGGACGGTTGGGGGGTGCATTGGGATCTGGGGAGGCTGCCGCCCGGGCGGCAGGTGGCTTTCTTCGCCTATGCTTACGACCGTGCGGGAAATATCGCCGGGGATGGCGCCGGAGGCAACTGGACCAGCCTGGAATCGCTGCTCTATCTGCCGCTGGTGGGGCGGTGACGGGCGACGGGCGACGCGAAGCGTCGCAAGAGCGTCGCTGAAGCGGCGCTCAGCGGATGAAGGTGAGCTTCTCCTCGGGGGCCGCGTAGGTCTCCTCGCGGGGGACGACGACCCGGATCGAGGTGCCCTTCCCGGGGCTGGATTCGACATGCAGCTCGCCGCCCAGGGCCTGAGCCCGCTCGATGGCGCCCACCAAACCGAAATGGCCGCTGCGGACCAGTTCCACCCAGCGGCGGGGGACGACGAAACCGCAGCCATCGTCGCTCACTTCCAGAGTAATCTGCTTTTCGTCGAAAGCAAAGCGCACGAAGGCGTGACCGGCATGCGAGTGGCGGACGACATTCACCAGCAGGTGCTGGCAGATGCGGAACAAGGCCAGCCGCACGCGCTCGGGCAGCACCCGCCCGTCCACCATCAGCCGGGTCTCGATCTCCAGGTGTGGGGCCTGCTCCCTGATATGCTCCACGTAGGAGCGGATGGCTTTCTCCAGGCCGAAGGGGGCCAGGGCCGGCGGGCGCAGCTCGCCGGAGATGGTGCGCAGAGAGCGGATCACCTCTTGCAGCCCGTCTTTGATTTTCGTCAGGTCCTCCTCTTCCTCGCTGCCGGCCAGGTTCTGGCGCACCAGCGCCAGTTGGAACATGATCCCCTGCAAATCCTGCAGCGGGCCATCGTGGAGTTCCTGCGCCAGGTGTAGGCGCTCTGCTTCGCTGCTGTCCATCAGCCGCCGCTGCACTTCGGCCAGTTCGGCGCGGATCTGCTTGTCTGCGGTGATGTCGTCCACCAGGCCCAGGATGTACTGCGGGGCGCCGTCCTCGCCGCGGTACAGGGACAGGGATACGCGCCCCCAGACCACGTGACCGTCTTTGTGGAGGAAGCGCTTCTCGAACTGGATTCGCTCCCGCCGCCCGCCGACCAGGTCGTCGACCAGGCGCTTGTTGAGCACCGCGTCCTCCGGGTGGGTGAACTCCAGGTGGTTCATCTGCCGCAGTTCTTCAGGGCTGTAGCCGAGGATGCGCTGGAAGGCGGGATTGCTCTCGACCACCCGGCCGGAGAGGTCGAGCAGCTCGATCCCCAGATCGGCCTCATTGAAGATGGTGTGGAAGCGGGCTTCGCTCTCGCGCAGGGCGTTCTCGGCGCTTTTCTGGCTGGTCTGATCGCGCATGGTGGCCAGGATGAGATGCCGCCCGGGGGCAGAGACGTCTTCGAGCGGGCCGAGGGTGATGGCAATGGGGAAGTGGCTGCCGTCTTTACGCAGCCCCCATAAGCTCAAATGAGCGCCCATCGTCCGCAGGTGGGGGTCCTTCAAGTAACCGGTGAAATGCCGGGCGTGTCGCAGGCGGAACTCGGAGGGCATCAGGACGTCGATCGACAAGCCCGGCAGCTCCCCGGAGGCGTAGCCGAACATCTCGCAAGCCTGGCGGTTGGCGGTCAAGATCCTGGCCTCGTGATCCACCACAATCACCCCATCGGGGTTGTGTTCGAAGAGCTGCTCGAACATCCGCTCCGAATGGGCCAGGCTGCGTTCCATTTCCCGGCGCTCGGTCAGGTCCAGGCAGGTGCCCAGGAAACCGGTGAAGCGGCCGTCTTCGTCCTCGACCGGCTGGGCGGAGCTCGAGATCCAGCGGTATTCGCCGCTGTGATGGCGCACGCGGAAATCCAACTGGAAGGGCTGGTGGTGTTCGTGGGCGAGCAGATAAGCCTCCCGCACCCGGGGTAAATCATCGGGATGGACGCCGTCGAGCCAGCCGCGGCCCAGTTCCTGTTCGCGGCTGCGCCCGGTAAAGTTCAGCCAGGCCTGGTTGGTGAAGATGCAGCCGCCATCCGGCGCGGAGCGCCAGATTGGGCTGGAGATTTTGTCGAAAAGCCGCTGAAGGTTGCCGCCCTGAGGATCATTCATGCCATTCACCACCGTTTTGCCCCTTCTACCACCGCGCTGCGCACCCTTTTCACCAACCGGGGCCGGCGCATCAAGGCAGGGTTTGGGGAGAAGCTATAGATGAGGTTATAATCTCGGTATAAGGATATTGTATTCCATTTTTCGATATTTGTTGACATTATTTATCAGAATTTTCTATTAAATTCAAGCCGGTGACCGGCGAGCGCTTGAGTCTCGTTTTCTTCGTGTCCTTCGTGTGATGTATTTAACCACAAAGGAGGCGGGGAATGAGCGCCGGGTGCGCCCGCTATCATCCCCGGCCCGGTAATGGGGCCAGGGGCGATAAGGATAGTTGCCGAATTTGCCCCTGAGCTATACCGTAAAGGGGTACAAAGAGAAGATGGATTTTCCCATGAAGGATCACGATATTTTGTAAGGGAGACAGAGGATGACAGAGAATTTCACTTATCTCGTGTTGGGCGCAGGGCGGCAGGGGACGGCCGCGGGGTACGATTTCGCCCGCTGGGGGGGCGCCGGCCGGGTGATCCTGGCCGACCGCGACCCGGAAGCCGCCCGGCGGGCGGCGCAGCGGGTCAACGACCTCGCCGGGCGGGAAGTGGCCGAGGCGGTGGAACTGGACGTGGCCCAGGTCGCCCAGGATGATGGACCGCTCCTGCGCCTGTTGGAGGGGGCCGACGCCTGCCTGAGCGCCGTGCCTTACTATTACAACCTGCCGATCACCCAGGCCGTGGTGAAGGCCGGCACGCCTTTTGCCGATCTGGGCGGGCACACGGGCATCGCCCGCCAGCAGCACGCCTTCGACGAACAGGCTAAGGCGGCGGGGATCTCCGTCATCCCCAACTGCGGGCAGGTGCCGGGGATGGGGACCACGCTGATCCTGTACGCTCTGGAACTGCTGGATGAGGGGCGGGACGTGTTCATGTGGGATGGGGGCTTGCCCCAGCAGCCGCGCCCGCCTTTCCAATACAAGATGACTTTCAGTATCGAAGGCCTGACCAACGAATACGCCGAGCCGGGGGTGTTCCTGCGCCAGGGCCGGGTGACTGAAGTCGAGGCGATGACTGAGCTGGAGACGGTGACCTTCCCCGAGCCGCTGGGCGAGCTGGAGGCCTTTGTCACCGGCGGCGGGCTGGACACCATGCCCTATACCTTCGAGGGCAAGCTGCGCACGCTGCAGAACAAGACCCTGCGCTACCCCGGCAGTTTCGCCCAACTGCGCGCTTTCTACGACCTGGGGCTGTGGGGCCTGGAGCCGGTCCGGGTGGGCGAGGTGGAAGTGGTGCCGCGGCAGGTGTTCCACACGCTGTTCGCCCCCAAGATCACCTTCCCCGAGGACCGGGACTTGATCATCATCCGCATCCACGCCCTGGGGGTCAAAGACGGGCGGGAGGCGCGGGTCGAACTGGACTTGTTCGACTACTACGACGAGGCGACGGGCTTCACGGCCATGGAGCGCGGCACGGGGTTCAGCGCGGCCATCGTGGCGGAGATGATGGCCCGCAAGCAGACGCCCCTGGGCGCCGGTGGGGTGGAGTCGATGGTGCCGCCCGGGCCCTTCGTGGACGAACTGCGGCGGCGGGACTTCAAACTCACCCGCGAGCTGTGCTTTGTGTGAGATGAAAACCCAGATCCCCCGGCCTTTCCGGGGGATCTGGCCTTTACCGGTCATCCCTCCTGCAGTTCGATATAGATGCGCTTGTTGATTTTCCCCTTGCTCTTATAATCGACCACGCGGATCGGCCCGACCTCGCGGGTGTCTTTCACGTGCGTGCCGCCATCCGCCTGCAGATCCAGGCCCACGATCTCGACCACGCGGACCTTTTCGATGCCCTCCGGCAGCAGGTTGATCTTGGTGCGGATCAGGTCGGGGATCTTGAAGGCTTCGTCGCGGGGGAGGATGTCCACCCGCACCGGATGTCCCTTGCTCATTTCGAGGTTGACCGCCGCTTCGATCTCCTGCACCAGCTCCTTCTGCATCGTTTCGAACTCGAAGTCCATGCGCCCCTTGAGGGGGTCCATATCGCCGCCGGTGACCGAGGCGCCGTAGTCGCGGAAGACGACCCCGCATAGGATGTGAAGGGCGGTGTGGGTGCGCATCAACTGGTAGCGGCGTTCCCAGTCAAGTTTGCCGCGTACGGCCGCACCCACCGGGGGGAGGGATGCGTCGCCTTCCAGGTAGTGGACCACCTCGTCGCCGGTTTTCCGGGCGCGCTTCACGGGGTAGGTCAGGCCGCCGGCGCTCAGCCAGCCGCCGTCGGCGGGTTGGCCGCCGCCCCCGGGGTAGAAGGCGGTGCGGTCGAGGATCACGCCCCGGTTCTCCTCGTCGATGCCGGTCACCGTGGCTTCGAATTCCTGGACGTAACTGTCGGTTTGGTAGATCAGATCGGTCATTTTGTCTCTCCTCCTGAGGCGGTGTTTCTGGAGCTATTGTACCCGTTTGCAGCGGGTGAGGGGGCCCCCGCCTGTGAAACAAAACCGGTGTATTCATATTCCATTCAGCAAAAAGTGGGTAAATCTGCTTGTGCGATTTTACACAAGTTGTGTTATAATATAATAGAAATTAGACTAACATAGTCTAAATAATCAGATCTATTCGCGGAGCAATCCGCATTGAAGGGAGACATGATGACGAAGAGTGAACGACCCAGGGTTGTGATCATCGGCGCTGGATTCGGTGGGATGAACGCGGCCCGGGCTCTGGCCAAGGCGCCGGTCGACGTCGTCCTGATCGACCGCAACAACTATCACTTATTCCAACCGCTTCTGTATCAGGTGGCGACTGCCGGGCTATCACCCGACGATATCGCCTATCCGGTGCGGGCCATCTTCCGTAAACAGAAGAATTTCCGCTTCCGCCTGGCCGAGGTCACCGGGGTGGATTTCGAGCGGCAGGTGGTGGATATGACCACCGGCACGCTGCCGTACGACTACCTCATCCTGGCCCCCGGCGGGCAGACCAACTACTTTGGGCTTGATTCGGTCGAGCAGAACGGGTTCGGGCTGAAGTTCCTGGACGATTCGATCCAGGTCCGCAACCGGATCTTGAAGATGTTCGAATGGGCTGCACAGGAGGAGAATCCTGAGGCGAGCCGTGCGCTGCGCACCTTCGTGGTCGTAGGCGGCGGGCCGACCGGGGTCGAGAGCGCCGGTGCGCTCTCCGAGCTGATCCGCCTGGTGCTGTCGAAGGATTATCCCGAGCTCAGTTTCGATGATGTGCGCGTGCTGCTGCTGGAAGCGACGGACTCGCTGCTGCCGGGCTTCCCCGATGGGCTGTGCCAGGATGCGGCCCGCACGCTGAAGCAGAAGCATGTGGAAGTGCGTTTCAACGCCGCGGTGGAAGATTACGACGGGCAGGCGGTGACACTGAAGAACGGGGAGCGCATCCCGGCTTACACGCTGATCTGGGCCGCGGGGGTGAAGGCGGTCAGTTGGCTGGAGCGGCTGGACGTGCAGCAGGCGAAACAGGGCCGGGTGGTGGTCACACCGGCGCTGCAGCTCCCCGAACACCCGAACGTGTTTGTCATCGGCGACGCGGCTTACCTGGAGGAAGACGATGGCCGCCCGCTGCCGATGGTGGCCCCGGTGGCGATTCAGCAGGGCAAGCTGGCGGCAAAGAATATCGTGCGGAGTTTGCAGGGGGAAGACCCTTTGCCGTTCGAGTACCGCGACCCGGGCTCACTGGCTACCATCGGGCGCAATGCCGCCGTAGCCCGGGTGAAGGGCTTTAAGTTCACCGGTTTCTTCGCCTGGCTGGTGTGGTTGGCGGTGCACCTCTTCTGGCTGATCGGCTTCCGCAATCGTCTGCTGGTGCTGATCAATTGGGCGGCGGATTACATCTTCTACGAGCGCGCCGTTCGGCTGATCACCCCCGAGCCTGAGGATGAAATGCTGTGGGATGCCAGGGACCCTGATTATGAGGCATTCGCCCGCAGCCGGGTGGAAGCGCCACAAGAACTTGAAAGGTAAACGGCGCTAACCGCCAATGAACGGTATTTCATGACCCATCCCGTAAGTTTGGGATGGGTCATGGTGGTTAACCACCCCTACGCTCCGCCTCCCGTCACACCGGATTGGTCCACCGCGGGCGGTAGGGGCACGGCGGAACCGTAAATTACCCGGTACCGTAAACCCTCACGCCGTGCCCTGTTTGGTCTGCCGCGCCTCATCCCCGGTTATCGGTGCGCGACACGTCCACCGTCCGTCCGGGGTGGGGCGCGGCACGGGCAAGGGCGACCAAAACACGGTCGCATGGCAACGTGCCCTACGTCTCGGCCGCTAGGGGCGTAGCGCATGATGCCAATCTTGCGCCTCCCGTCACACCGGATTGGTCCACCGCGGGCGCGTAGGGGCACGGCGGAACCGTAAATTACCCGGTACCATAAACCCTCACGCCGTGCCCTGTTTGGGGCGCGGCACGGGCAAGGGCGACCAAAACACGGTCGCTAGGGGCGTAGCGCATGATGCCAATCTTGCGCCTCCCGTCACACCGGATTGGTCCACCGCGGGCGGTAGAGTACGGTATGTGTCAAGAGGCAATTTTTACGCCAATCCGGGGGGATCGGG
>CAYMLG010000005.1:0-71647 GCA_964391195.1 uncultured Anaerolineaceae bacterium
CTTCGATTATTCTGGATCAGTATAAATGTTATGGCTGGATAATTATTTATCCGCTTCCTTTATACTGTTTAAAATCCTACTATCTATGACAGATTAAGTATACATGAGAAGTAGATAATGTCAAACAATCTGATGAAGGTCCCAGCAAACCAGGCATACCGGCTTTGAGGCTCCTTTTTCTTCATTTCTCTCCAGTCCTCAGAACGTATCTCTTGCAGGGATCAAATATGCACATTATGATTACCAGGCGTATTCCAACGGAAAACTATTAAGCCGCCTGTGAACCTGACCTACCAGCGAACGAAATGGCTGCGGATCAAGAGACTATTCGAGACGTTCTTGCCTCCTTACCTTCCGGGAAGCTTGCTGCGTTAAAGCAGCTCTTCTGGAGGGAATTAAACTACCAGCGCTCGGATACTCCCCTCTCGACCCGCGGTTGGCCGGAAGAACCCCTTTCTTTTATCGCTGCGCCGCCTGTGCTCCTGGCCACCGGCGGGGATGGGGACGGTTTTCATGTCATTTACATCCAGCTCAAGGATCATCGTCTCCGCCTGGCTCAAGAACGCCAGATTATCAGTTCGCTAATCGAAGGACATCCTTTTTCCCTGTTCATTTTTTCAAACGCAGATCAGCAATACTGGCACTTTGTCAATGTGAAGTACGATCATGGCAAGGAGGCGAAATCGCCTCGGCTCTACCGGCGCATTGCGATCGGCCCTGAAGAACGACTGCGGACGGCGGCCGGACGGATCTCCCTCCTGGATCTGGCGAACATGGGGGATCATTTCTCCGGGATCTCTCCGCTGGCCATCCAGCAGGTCCACGATGAAGCGTTCGATGTTGAAAAAGTAACTTCCGAGTTCTTCAGAGCGTACCAAAAGATATTCTTCGGATTCCAGGAGACGCTCTATCAGCAGGCGAACGATCAGCAGTGGGCGCACGATTATGCGCTCCAGTTCCTCAACCGCCTGATGTTCCTGTACTACTTCCAGCGCAAGCGCTGGCTGCAAAATGATACAGATTTCTTAGGGTCATTCTGGCGAGCATATCGGGAATCGAACCAGCCGCCGGATACTTTTGTTTCGAATTGGCTGCAAGTCCTCTTCTTCGAGGCTTTAAACACCCCGCGCGATGCACGCAAAACAGCACGACCTCATTTCCCGGATTGGGTAAATCAAGCACTTTATGATGCCCCCTACCTGAACGGCGGTTTGTTTGCCCGGAATGAGTTGGATCGGAAGCAGCGAGTCCAGATCGAGGATGAGAGCTTTCGGAAGATTTTTGACTTTTTCGAAGGCTATGACTTCACGATTTCCGAGGATACCCCCTTCGACCAAGAAGTGGCTGTAGACCCCGAAATGATCGGTATCGTCTATGAAAGTTTGGTCAACGTGTCCGAGGAGGCGGATGAACGCGGTGAAGCAGGGATCTTTTACACCCCCAGAGTCGAGATCGATCTGATGTGCCGGTTATCGCTGGTCGATTGGCTGGTGAATCATTTGGGAGTAGAAAACAAGGATATTCTCTATCAGTTTGTCTTTGCCCTGGACCCGGAACAGAAGAAGCGAATTGCCGAAGAGTTACGCGATCGGAATTTATGGCCCCCATTAAGCGACTTGCTTGCTAACGTTTCCGTGTTAGATCCCGCCTGTGGCGCGGGTTCTTTTCTGGTTGGTATATTGTTCGTGCTCGATGATCTTATCTGTCGTTCGAACACTGAGTTGGGGAAGCGCCAGACGGATTACGAGCGCAAGAAAAGCATTATCGCAAATTCTCTCTATGGGGTAGATGTCATGCGTTGGGCCGTAGAGGCAGCCGAATTACGTCTCTGGCTCCAACTCATTGCAGACGCCCCCGTGGCGCTGCCGGAAGAATATTATTCTCATCCGCTTTTACCCAACCTCTCTTTTAAACTCAGACAGGGTGACAGCCTGGTTCAGGAAGTGGGAGGGATAAACTTTTCACACAGGAAAGGATCCTGGAAGCTACCGTCTCCTCTTGCAGCGAAGATCGATCAGCTCAAAGTAGAGAAGAAGGCTTTCTATTATTGTGGAAAAACGAATTCAAATAAAGCCGGGGAACAACTCCGGGTCTCAGAGTTCGAGTTATATCGAGAAATCCTAGAGGCCAGGCAATCGGAGATCCAGGATCGGATCAAAGAACTAAACCAGGCTCTTGAACCGGGGAAAAATCTATTTGGAAAAGGGGTGGCGCCACAACTCCACATGGATGAACTACCCATGGAGCAAGAGCTTGAGCGATTGAATTTCGAGTTAGAACAGGTAAACATTGCTCTCAGGGCGCTTCGAAGCCCGCATGACATTCCGTTCGTTTGGGATATCGCTTTCGTGGAAATCCTGGAAGGTGGGTCAGGCGGCTTCGATATCGTTATCGGCAATCCCCCTTACGTGCGCCAGGAGCTGATTCATGATCCCCGCCATGATTCCAGAAGTGTATCGAATACTCAAAAAAGAGATTACAAAGTCAGGCTGGCGAGGTCTGTTTATCACGCCTGGCCGCTGTCGTTTGGATATAACATCGGAAAAGACAGGGCGAGCAGGAACATCGATTCCAAAAGCGACCTCTATATCTATTTCTACTTTCATGGCCTTTCATTGTTAAACGAACGAGGTTCATTTTGCTTTATTACGTCCAATTCCTGGCTTGACGTAAGCTATGGAAAAGATCTACAGGAATTCTTTCTGAACAGAACGAAGCTGAAATTTGTCATCGATAACCAGGTAAAGCGCACTTTTTCCAGCGCCAATGTAAACACAGTGATTGTCCTGATCAATTCCCCCAGAGACACCACGGCAGCGGTCAAGGAGTACCTGGACCATCTGGTTCGCTATCTCGTGATCAAAGTGCCATTTGCACAGGTAATCGATCCAAACATTTGGGAAGAAATCGAAGGGGCAAAGCAGCGCAAATCCCTTCCTGAATACCGGTTACATGTCGCCTCCCAAAACGAGTTAATCGATGAAGGGACAGATCGGGGAACAAAAACCTTTTGTGGTGATAAGTGGGGAGGCAAATACCTGCGCGCTCCGGATATCTACTGGGCCATTCAACAGAAAGCTGCCTCCAGGCTTCTCCGGATTAAAGATATCGCCGGCTTCAAGCGAGGGTTTACCACTGGCGCGAATGAGTTCTTTTTTGTGGATGAGCGAACGATCAAAGCGTTTGGAATCGAAGACGAGTTTTTAATGCCGGTGATCAGGAGTCCGAAGGAGTGTAAACATATCTTCATTGACCCTGAAGCGATGAAGTATAAGGTTTTCTTATGCAACAAGAAAACCGCCCTGCTAAAAGGCACAGGCGCCTTCGAATATATCCGCTACGGTGAGCAGCGTGGTTTCGATGAGAGACCCACAACCAGAGCACGGACCCTTTGGTATAACCTGGGCGGCTTTTGCCCGGCAGAGGTTCTATGGTTAAAGGCATACCATGATCGATTTATCTATCCGGTAAACAAGCCCGGGTTATTGGCCGGCGACCGGTTTTATGAGATCCGCTTCAAGAAGAAGTATGAGTTAGATCAAATTGCCCTTTCTTTGAATAACACCTACACCGTATTAAGCACCGAAATCAACGGGCGGGTCAACCTTGGAGTAGGGGCGTTGGATAACATGGTCTATGAAGCCGCAAGCAATTTTATTGTTGATCCTGCATTGTTACCGGGTAGTGTGAACGTTTATAACCGTGAAGTGCTTCCGATAGAACAAGAATTGAGCTCTCCCGACCGCAGAGAATTAGATGAGATTGTCTTCTATGTTTTAGGGCTGACAAGAATAGAGCGTGACAGCCTTTATGAAGCTGTGATCGATTTAACCCTCAACAGATTGAGTAGAGCGAGCAGTCTAGACGAATAAGCCTATACTTGTAACCACCCGCCCCGGCTGTGCTTTCCAAGTCGATCTGTGAGTACGGGAAATTCCTTATTGAAATTCTCTGGATCCTCGTATATAATACAAATGTTCTATTAATCTCAGATGAGTGAACAGGAGGGAACAGATCATGCCATCCAGACTTAATCCATACATCAGCTTCAAAGACAACGCCCGCCAGGCCATGGAGTTCTACCACTCAGTCTTCGGCGGCCAGCTTCATATGACCACCTTCGATGAGTTCCACGCCACGGAAAACCCGGCCGATGCAAAAAAGATCATGCATGCCACGCTCGAAGGGGACAATGACATCCTGTTTATGGCCGCCGACACGCCGGAAGGCGTGCCCACCGACGAGGGGGCGAATATCAGCATGTCGCTCAGCGGCGAGGATGAAGCCTTGCTGCGGGGCTATTGGGAGAAGCTGTCCAATGGCGCCATGATCACCTTGCCGCTGGAGAAAGCTCCCTGGGGCGATACCTTCGGCATGCTGACCGACAAGTTTGGGGTTAACTGGATGGTGAACATCACCGGAGATCAAGGGGGTAGTTAGGTAGGCGGCAGCCAGATGCGCGTCAGATAATCGCTCAGCGTCAGCCCGATTAGGATCAGCAGCCAGAGCAGCCCCAGCACCACGAAGAACTTGGTCAGACGGCTGCCAAAGCGGACGTGCATAAAGAACAAGATCACCAGGGCGGCCTTCACACCGGCGATCAGCAGCGCCAGGACCGGGTTGAACCACCCCAGGTCCATGAAGGCCGCCCCGATCGTCGTTGCCAGCAGGACCAGCAGCGCCAGGAAGACGAGAAAATAAGTCCGCGGGGAAGTGTGCTCCATCGCTCTCAAGTCCGGTCGATCAGATACAGCAGCGGGAACAGGAAGATCCAGACGATATCGACAAAGTGCCAGTACAGCCCGGCCAGCTCCACCGGCGCGTAGCTCCTGGCGTGATAGCGCCCGAACCATGACAGGACGGCCAGGGCGCCCATCACCAGCACCCCGATGATCATGTGCAGGGCGTGCAGCCCGGTCATGATGAAATACAGGCTGTAGAACAGGCGCAGCGGCCGCTCCTGCGGGTCCACGTAGCCCATCAGCTCCCGGCTGGGGAAGAGCCCCTCCTGGAACTTGTGCAGGTACTCCACCCCCTTGATGGAGAGAAAGGCCACCCCCAGCACCATCGTCGCCAGCAGCAGCCCCACCAGCAGCGTACGACTGCCGGTGGGGCTGCGGGTTGAAGCCGCGTGCACCGCCAGCGCCATGGTGAAACTGCTCAGCAGCAGAATCCCGGTGTTGATCCCGCCCAGCAGCAGATCCAGGTGCCGGCTGCCCTCGGCAAAAGCCTCCGGGTACAGGTAGCGGTAGATCAGGTAGGCGGTGAACAGCGCCCCGAAGAACAGCACCTCGCTGGCCAGGAACAGCCACATCCCCAGGTGGTTGAGCTCCATATCCTCGCCCGCCTCGTGCCCGTGGGCGGGCCGTGCCTGCTGCAGGGCGTCACTCATGCTGAGCCTCCATCTCGCTGTCTATTGGCGGGAAGGTGTAAGCCTCCGCTGTCACCACCGGTATTCGGGCGAAATTCTCCGGCGGCGGCGGGGAGGAGACCGTCCACTCCAGCCCGCTGGCCCCGAAGGGGTTGTCGCCTGCCAGCTTTCCCGACCGCAGCGAGATCAGCAGGTAGACCAGCGGCAGCAGGTAGCCCAATGCCAGGATCGAGGCGCCCGCGGTGGACATCACGTTCAGCACCTGGAACTCGGGCGGGTAGGTGTAATAGCGGCGCGGCATGCCCATATAGCCCACGATGAACTGCGGGAAGAAGGTCAGGTTGAAGCCGAAGAAGATCAGCGCCGCCGAGATCCGCCCCCACCACTCCGGGTACATCCGCCCGCTGATCTTCGGCCACCAGTAATGGATCCCGCCGATATAGGCCATCACCGAGGCCCCCACCATGATGTAGTGGAAATGCGCCACCACGAAGTACGTATCGTGGACGTGCACGTCCACCGCCAGCGAGGCCACGAACAGCCCGGTCAGCCCGCCCACGGTGAACAGCCCGATGAACCCCAGGGCGTAGAGCATCGGCGTGTCGAAGGAAATGCTGCCCTTGTACAGCGTTGCCGTCCAGTTGAACACCTTGACCGCCGAGGGGATCGCCACCAGGAAGCTCAACCCCGAGAAGACTGCGCTGCCGTAGGCCGACTGCCCTGAGACGAACATGTGGTGCCCCCACACCAGGAAGCCCAGCACGGCGATGCCCAGGCTGGCCAGCGCCACGAAGGTGTAGCCGAAGATCCGCCGCCGGGTGAAGGCCGCCACCATCTCGCTCACCACCCCCATCGCCGGCAGGATCATGATATACACCGCCGGGTGCGAGTAGAACCAGAACAGGTGCTGGAACAGCACCGGGTCCCCGCCGATCGCCGGGTCGAAGATGCCCACGGCGAAGATCCGCTCGATGGCCACCAGGGCCAGCACGATGGCCAGCACCGGCGTGGCCAGCACCAGGATCAGGCTGGTGGCGTAGTGCGACCAGATGAACAGCGGAAGCCGCGACCAGCTCATCCCCGGCGCCCGGCACTTGTGGATGGTCACGATGAAGTTCAGCCCGGTGATGATGGTCGAGAAGCCGGCGATGAACACCCCCAGAATGCCGAACACCACCGCCGTGTTGCTGTAGGTTGTGCTGTAAGGGGTGTAGAAGGTCCAGCCCGTATCCAGCCCGCCGAAGATCACCGCCCCGAAGGCGATCAGCCCGCCCGCCATGAACAGATACCAGCTCAGCAGGTTCAGCCGCGGGAAGGCCAGGTCTCGGGCCCCGATCATCAGCGGGATCAGGAAGTTGCCCAGCACGTTGGGGATGGCCGGGATGAGGAAGAACCACACCATGATGATCCCGTGCACGGTGAACAACTTGTTGTACGTCTCGGCTGAGACCATATCCCCCTGCGGGGTGAGCAGTTCCAGCCGGAACAGCACGGCCGAGAGGCCCCCCACGAAGAAGAACATCGTCACCGAGAGCATGTACAGCACGGCGATGCGCTTGTGATCCAGGGTCAACAGCCACGACCTGGCGGTGTAGCTGGCGTTCAGGTAGTTCTCGCGATAGCGGTCAAGGGCCACAGATGTCATAAGCCACTAAGTCCTTTTCCAGAGAAAATCGTTACCTTTTGTAGGGGCGGGTCGTTGAGGAAGGCAAGGGATCCCCAAACCGTGAAGCCTAACCGCCAGGGACACCTTCCAACTCGGCAACTCAGACCCGCCCGCCCCGCATACTGGCAGAACACCCGATCACCGAGCCCCCTTCGGACCCTGTCATCCGGAGTGGCATCGCACAGCGATGCTCAGCGCAGCGACCGAAGGATCTCCCCCTGCTTAGTGAATGAGATCCTTCGCCATGCGACGTTCTGCGACACTGCGTGTAGCCCGTCGCCGCTCCGGATGACAGGGTTGGGGAGCGGTGTACGGGCCAGGGACGTGCCTCGCATCCGGGCCCTCCCTATTCGGGTATTCGTGGTTTTGAGCATGCCGCGCATGCCATTCGTGGACGGCCCAGGCAAGGGCGACCAAAATACGGTCGCATGGCATCTTGCGCTACCCGGCAAGATCGGCATCTTGCCCTACCCGTCGCCCAGGGAGCGGATGTACTCCACCAATTGCATGAGCTGCTCTTCGCTCACCCGCCCCTCGTAGGTGGGCATGATCGGCTGGTACCCTTCCACGACATGCTCGTTGGGGGTCAGGATCGACTCGCGGATGTAGGCCTCGTCGGCGACAACCGTCCCCCCATCGGTCAGCGGCACCTGCTGGCCGAACAGCCCGACCAGGGTAGGGGCACGCTCGTTCGCCTCACCGGCATGGCACCCGCTGCACCCCAACTGGGTGAAGAGCTGCTCGCCCTCCTGCGCCAGGGGTAAACCGGGCTCCCCGGTCTGCCCGCCCTCGCTCAGCCAGGTCTCGTACTCGGCCGGCGTCATCACCACCACCCGGCCGCGCATGCGCGAATGGTTTGTGCCGCAATATTCGGCGCAGAAGATGTGATACTCCCCGGGCTCCGTCGCCTCGAACCACATCGTGGTGTACCGCCCGGGGATCACATCGTACTTGATGCGGAAGGCCGGCACGAAGAAGCTATGGATTACGTCCTGCGAGATCATCGTCAGCCGTACCGGACGGTTAGCCGGCACGTGCAGCTCATTGATCTCTCGCGGGCCTTCCGGGTGCTGCACCTTCCACATCCACTGCTGCCCCACCACGTACACGTCCAACGCCCCTTGCGGCGGGCGCATCATCTGGAAGTAGACGATCGCCGCCCCGATGAAGGTGCCCATCCCCAATACGAGCAGCCCACCCATCCAGCCCATCTCGATCTTGACGTTGGTCAGCGGGGGGTTGCTGCGGTCCACCTGCCGCCCCCGGCGATACCTGATGCCCCAGAATATGATCAGGAACAGCACGATCAGGGTGAAGAAGCTGCTCAGCCCGAGCAGCACCAGCAGCAAGACATCCACCCAACCCGCCACGGTGGACACGGCCGGCGGGAAAAACGGCAGCTCAGGCATATCTCATTCCCTCACTCCACCAGTCTCGGTGTGCGCGGCCCGGTGCGTTCGCGATGTAACAGCAGCAGGACCAGCCCACCCAACATCAGGGCGGTCCCCAGGCCCACCAGGCGCATCAGGTTCTGCACCAGCAGGGTGTACTGCCCGCTCACAGGATCGTAGGCGTAGCACAGCAGGAAGAGCCGGTCCACCGGCGAAGCGATCTGCTCTCGGGAAGCTTCCACAATCCCCAGGCGCAGGTCTTTGGCCGGGTAATCGAAGCCAAAGAAGTAGCGGGCAATGCGCCCCTCCGGGGTGAGCACCATCACCCCCGAGGGATGGGCGTATTCGTCCCGTTCGGGCAGGTAGGCGTACTGGAAGCCCACAGCATCCGCCAGGCGGTCGATCGCCTCGTGTTCCCCGGTCAGGAAATGCCAGCCCCCGGCGGTCTCCGGGCGCCCATAGGCCGCCAGGTAAACCTCTTCCTTCTCTTTCGCCAGCTCGGGCGTCTCCCCCGGGTCGATGCTGGCGATCACCACCTCGAATTCCTCCCCCGGGGTCAGGGAGATCTCCCGCAGCCTGGCGGCCAGGTCGTTCAGAACCAGGCTGCACAGCATGGGGCAATCGTAATAAGCCAGCACCAACACCACCGGGGTCCTTCCCAGGTATGCCCCGAGCGTCACCCTCTGCCCGTTCTCATCCACGAAGTTCAACTCCGTGGGGACCGCGGCGTTCAGCTTCTGCTCGAAGGCCACATCGGTCAGCGGGTCGCCGCCATCGTGCGCCCGGGCCGGTGTGGCGGAAGCGCCCGGCAGCATGGCTGCTATCAACAGCAGCGCGGCCGCCGTCCGCCTCCAGAGTCGGGTCCAGAGCATTCATTCCTCCTGCAAAGATTGTATGTAGGCCACCAGCGCCGCCAACTGCTCATCATCTACCCGTCCAGCGAAGGATGGCATGATCGGCTGGTAGCCCTGGACGACATGCGCCATCGGCTCGAGGATCGACTGGCGCAGATATTCCTCATCGGCGGTGATCGTGTTGCCGTCCTCCAGCGCCACGGTCTCACCCGCCACCCCCACCAGGCTGGGGGCCAGGTTGGTGTCCTGCGCCATATGGCAGCCGCTGCAGCCCAGTTCCTGGAACAGGCTCGCCCCCTGTCCGGCCGCCTCGCCCTCTTCGCCGGGCGGCGCAGTGTCCCCGGTTATCTCAGTCTCACCAACCGGCGGCAACTCCGGGCCCTGCTCGGCGATGATCTCCATCGCCTGCCTGATCGGGATGCGAGCCCGCCCATCTTCCAGGCCATAGCTGTTCAGCCTGGCCTCCTGCGTCGCCCGCAGCTCGATCAGGTCTTGCCCTGGGGCCGATTGCAGCCGGGGCTCGGGGAAGGCCGGCGCGACCTCGCCCGGTTCCAGGGCCTCGCCAGATGGAAAGCGCGGCGCCAGCACGCCCCACAGGACGGTGACCAGCACGTTCACCGCCACGATCATCGCCAACACCGCCGCCCCGGCGAGGATCAGGTTGCGCAGGTTCAGATCCGAGGCCTCTTCGTGAGCTTCGGATTGTTTTTGCTGCTGGTGTCTGTCGCCTGGCTTCGCCATATCCCTGTCCTAAGTCGTCACCCGCCCCTCTCCGGCCTGGCCGCGCAATAGCTGCGGCACAACCGGCTGCGGGGTGCGTATCAGGTGCCAGAAGAACGCTGCCAGCCACAGCCCGCCCAGGGCGACCGGTGCCGCCAGGTCGAGCCAGTGCACCTGCAGCACCCCAGGAGAGAAGGCCGGCATCACGTGCCAGTAGTAATCCAGGAAGCGGGCAACCAGCATCAGCGCCGCCAGCCCGATCAACACCCGCGGGTTGCGCTTGGTCGAAACGGGCAGCAGCACCAGGAAGGGCAGCGCAAACTGGATGGCGAAAGCCGCCAGCCCCACCCACAGCCAACCGCCCACCCCGCGGTAGATGTACCAGAGCGCTTCCCGAGGGATATTCCCGGCCCAGATCACCAGGTACTGAGAGTAGGCGATGTAGGCCCAGAAGATCACCGCCGAGAACACGATCGCCCCCAGGTCGCGGATCAGCCGCGGGGTGACGATCTCGTCCAGCGGGCGGAGCCGGGCCAGCAGCGGCAGGAACAGCAGCGCAAACCCGATCCCCGCCAGCGCCTGCCCGGTCACAATCAGCATCCCAAACACCGTGGACTGCCATTCGGGCTGCAAAGACATGATCCAGTCAAAGGAGGCGAAGGTCATCGTCAAACCGTAGGCCAGGATGCCGAGGGCGCTGATCCGCTGCAGCCGCCGCCGCAGCACGGGGTCGGTGGTATAGGCCGGGTTGGGCGCCCACCGCGACAGCACCCAGGCCAGGGCCAGCCACACGGCGAAATAGAGCGCTGCCCGCCCCACGAAGAAGGGGATATTCAAGTAGGGTGCCTTGTGCTGCAGCAGGGCATCCTCCGCCACCAGCTCGGGCCGCGCCCAGGGGTACAGGTGCTGCAGCCCGAAGATCAAGGGGATGAACAACAGGGCCATCGCCCACAGCGCCTTATAGCTCGCCTCCAGCACTCGCCGGATCAGGTAGCCCCAGTCGCCGCCCACCAGGTAATGCAGCATCCCCATCCCCAGCGAGCCCAGGGAGATGCTCAGCCAGAACAGGAAGGCCACCAGGTAGGCCCGGAAGAACGGTCCCGGCCCGGCCAGCAGCAGCCCGGCGACCAGAGCCGCCGCGGCCACCAACCCAATGATCAGGCTGGTCCGCCATGCACGCTGCAGGCGCGGGTGCAGGCTCTCGAACTCAAGGCCGGGTGCTTTGTCGATCTCGCTCACTGCCCGTCCTCCAACCGCTCCAACTCTTCGGGCGGGATGCTGTCTGGTGAGGCGTTCTGGCTCAACTGCAGCGCCCGCACATAAGCCGTGATCGCCCAACGGTCGGCCGGCGGGACGCGGTAGCCATAAGCGAACATCTGCCCGAAGCCGTTGGTGATCACGTCGAAGTAGTGCCCCGGCGGCGCATCCCGCAGCCTCTGCTCGTGGAAGGACGGCGGCGCCGGCATCCCCCGCTGCACGATCATCCCGTCCCCTTCGCCGGTCAGCCCATGGCAGGGCGAGCAGAAGATGTCGTACCGCTCCTGGCCTCGTTCGAGCACCTGCAGCGTGACCTCGATCGGGAAATCCTGCAGCAGCTCCCCGTCATCCGACCGCCCGGTGAGGAATCTCGAGTCCATCTGCGCCTCCTGGCGGGGCACCGTGTTGGCCGGGACCGGGCGGGCGGAGGTGCCGTCCTCCCAGAATTCGCTGAACTCGTACGGTTCGTAACGCGGCTGGTCCTGCATCTGGTCGCAGGCAGCCGAGGCCAGCGCCAGGACGGCCAGGAAGATTCCCAGCCTGATCCTGCGCCACGGCTTCACGAACATCATGCCCGATCGCCTTTCACTATCCGCCCAACGTTCATGGCTCATACACATTCACCGAGGTAGGCCCCAGGCTCTCCAGGAACCGGCGGGTCTGCTGCAGGTCGAAGAGCGGGTCTTTGGCTTCGATCGCCAGGAAGAAATGGCTGCGACTGGCCAGTTCGAAGTTCGGGGCGTTGAACACCGGGTGGTAGGGCTGTGGCAGGCCGTTCAAGGCGAACATCCCCAACACTGCCGCAAAGGCCGCAAACAGGATGGTCAGTTCGAAGGTGATGGGGATGTACAGCGGCCAACTGTTCAGCGGGCGCCCGCCGGCGTTGATCGGGTAATCGATCACGGTAGCGATCACCTGCATCCCGTAGCCCACCACGGCCCCGGTCACCCCGCCGCCCAGCACGATGAGCGGCAGCCGCCAGCCGGGGCGCGGGCCCAGGGCCTCGTCCAGCCCTTCCACCGGGAAGGGCGAATAAGCGTCCATCTCCCGGTAGCCGGCTTCATACGCCGCCCGGGTGGCCGCCAGAACCTGCTCGGGTTCGTCAAACTCGGCGATCAAGCCATATACGCGCGGGAAAACAGCAGTCATCAGTTCGCGTGCTCCTCAGTCTCATGTACCAGCTCCCGCATCTCGAAGATCGAGATCGCCGGCACGAAACGGATGAACAGGAAGATCAGGGTGAAGAAAAGGCCCAGGGTGCCGATGAAGGTGGCGTAGTCCCAGAAGGTGGGCACGTAAATCTCCCAAGATGATGGCAAGAAATCGTGGTACAGGCTGGTCACGATGATAATAAAGCGCTCCAGCCACATGCCGATATTGATGATGATGGACAGGATGAACAGCAGCAGGGTGTTGCGCCGCACCCGCAGGGACCACAGCGCCTGCGGTAGAACGATGTTGAAGAGCAGCAGCCCGGCATACAGCCAGCCGTATTCGCCCACCACCCGGTTGGCGAAGGTCTGGATTTCGAAGATGTCACCGCTGTACCATGCGGTGAAGAACTCCATCAGGTAGCCGTAGGCCACGATCAGCCCCATCGACAGCATCACTTTGGCCATATTGTCCAGGTGGCGCAGGGTGATGAAGTCTTCCAGCCCGTAAGCCTTGCGCAGGGGGATGGCCAGAGCAACCACCATGGCAAACCCGGAGTACACCGCCCCGGCAACGAAATAGGGCGGAAAGACCGTGGCATGCCACCCGGGGATCACCGAGTAAGCGAAGTCCATACCGATGATGGAGTGCACCGAGATCACCAGGGGCGTGGCCAACGCCGCCATGAGGAAATAAGCCCGCTGGTAGCGCGCCCAATGCCGGGCCGAGCCCCGCCAGCCCATCGCCGTTACCCCATAGACGATCTGCCAGAAGCGCGATTCGGCCCGGTCGCGCAGCGTGGCCAGGTCGGGGATCAGCCCCATGTACCAGAACAGGGCCGAGACTGTGCCGTAGGTGGCGATGGCGATAGCGTCCCAAACCAGCGGGCTGCGGAATTGTGGCCACAACCCCATGGTGTTGGGATAGGGGAAGATGTAGTAGGCGAACTGCGGGCGACCCAGATGCAGCAGGGGGAACATGGCGGCGTTGGCCACGGCGAACAAGGTCATGGCCTCTGCAAAGCGATTGATCGACGTCCGCCAGTCCTGGCGCATCAGCAGCAAGATGGCCGAGATCAGCGTGCCGGCGTGCCCGATCCCAATCCACCACACCAGGTTAATGATGGCGAAGCCCCAGGCCACCGGGATATTGACCCCCCAGATTCCCACCCCGCGGATGAACAGCCAGCCGACGGAGACCAGGAGCAGGTTCAGGAGCAGGAATGAGATGCCGAACCCCACCCACCAGAAGCGCGGCGTGCGCCGGGTGAGCACGATGGAGCTGATCTTATCGGTGACCGTGGCGAAAGTATGCCCCGGTTCCAGGACCGGTACCTTTGCCTGTTTTTCTTCCACCCGTTCTTGCATGACTGATCCCGTATCTTACGACCTGTTGATCCTGTAATTGCTAATCGGCGTGGGTCATTCCCATAGCTGCGGCCTTTCCCACGTGTCATCCGGCGTGGCGAGCCTCGCGGCGCTCAGCGTCGTGACCGAAGGATATCCCGCCATCCGGTGGTGGGGGAGGACGGATCGGGTCACCGCCATCCGTTGTTCCATCCGTCAAATCCGTTCTCAAAAATCCGTTGACAGCTACGCCGCCCCGGGCATGTCCGGATTGGGGTTGCGCAGCCGGGCCAGGTAAGTGGTGCGCGGTTGGGTGCCGAGCTCCTCCAGCATGCCGTAGTTCAGCGGGGTATCCTTCCACTGCCGCACCTGGCTGTCTGGTTTGGCGATATCCCCGAAGCTGATCGCTTTCGCCGGGCAGGCCTGCTGGCAGGCGGTGACCACCTCGCCGTCGTCGATCGGGCGGCCATCGATGCTCGCATTCACCCGGGCCTCCTGGATGCGCTGAATGCAGTAAGTGCACTTTTCCATCACCCCGCGGCTGCGCACGGTCACGTCCGGGTTGCGGCCCATCTTCAGCGGCAGCGTGTCGGCGTCGGCATACTGGAAGAAGTTGAAGCGCCGGACTTTGTAGGGGCAGTTGTTCGAGCAATAGCGGGTGCCGATACAGCGGTTGTACACCATCTCGTTCAGCCCTTCGCTGTCGTGCACGGTGGCGTTCACCGGGCAAACCGGCTCGCAGGGGGCCTTCTCGCAGTGCATGCACAGCACGGGCTGGAAGGAGACATCCGGCTGGTCCAGGTCGCCGTGGAAATAGCGGTCCACCCGCAGCCAGTGCATCTCCCGCCCCACCTGCACCTGCTCTTTGCCGACTACCGGGATGTTGTTCTCGGCCACGCAGGCCATCACGCAGGCGTTGCAGCCGGTGCAGCTGCTGAGGTTGATGGCCATGCCCCAGGCGTTCGCCGGGTACTCGTATTCCGGATACAGGGAGGGCAGCTCGGGGACGGCCTCCTCTCCCCGCAGCCCCTCGGGGATCTCAATCGCGTGTTCGAGCTCGTAGACGAAGTCCGGGTTCTGGAGGTACTCTTCCACCGTGCCCATGCGCACCAGGTCTCGCCCTTCCATGCGGAAGTGATCCTGGGTGGTGGCCAGCCGGTAGCGGCCTCCGGTGCGCCGGAGCGCCAGGCCATACCCGGCCCAGGGGGCGTCCGAAGTCCGCAGGGCGTAGGCGTTGAAGCCTTGCCCGGCAGCCACCTCGCCTCCGGTCGTTTGGCCATAGCCCAGGTGAACGGCCACGCTGTTCTCCGCCATCCCCGGCAGAATCCAGGCCGGGGCGCGCACGGTGCGCTCCCGGTACAGTAATTCGACCACGTCCTCGTTCTGCAGCCCCAGGCGGGCGGCGGTCGCCGGGCTGACGAAGGCCGCGTTATCCCAGGTAAGCTTGGTCAGCGGCTTGGGCAGCTCTTGCAGCCAGGCGTTGTAGGCGAAGCGCCCATCCCACACCGAGGGGTCGGGGGCGAAGACCAGTTCCAGGCTTTCGGGGTCGAAGGGCGCTTCGAGGTCCTGGTTGAGCTCGGCCAGCAGTTCCGCGCGCAGGTTCAGGTCCTCCCGCGCGGAGAGGGTGGTGCCGGGGACGACGCCATCATGCAAGGCGCGGCGCCAAAAACGGTCGAACCCGCCGGCGAGCGCCTCGTCCGCATCGCCGCCGGTCTGGATCAGTGGGCGCCCGGGTTGCACGACATCTGCTGGTTCGCCTTCTTCCCCGGCGGCCGGCGTGCCTTCCGCCCCTTCCTCAGATTGAGACGTTGGTACGGCAGTCCCGGCCCCGGCCTCTTCGCCCGCCTCGGGCGCCGCGACCGCGCCGCCGGCCTGCTCGAACTGGGCCTGCCAGAAGGAGCGGACGATCTCGTAGCCCTCTTGTCCTGCCTGGCCCAGCATGGCCGCCAGCAGTTCGTATGCCGAGCGGGAATTGTACAGCGGTAAGATCAGCGGTTGGATGATGGTGACCGTGCCGTCGTAGGCGCGGGTATCGCCCCAGGCTTCTAAATAGTGTGATTGGGGGATATGCCAGTCGGACATGGCGGCGGTCGCATTGTCGAAAGCGCCCAGGTAAACGCGCAGACCGGCGTTTTCAAAAGCCGCCGGGAAGTCCAGGTCGGCGGGGGCCGTGTAGACCGGATCGCCCCCAATGACCACCAGCAGTTCCACCGCTCCATCCCGCAGGGCCTGGGCCAGTTCGACCAGCCCACCGGTCTGGTCCGCCGGCTGGGCTTCCACCGGGTCGGTGTATACCACCGTTTGGCCGGTGTTTCCCAGGGCTTCGTTCATCGCATGGGCCAGGGCGTGCACCTGCGGAGGCTGCTGCGGCCCGGCCAGCACCAGGCCAGCACCCGAATGGCTTTGCAGATCGGCAGCCAGCGCCTCAACCCAGCCCGCCGGCACAGGGATAGCTCCCTGTGGGGGCTCCACCTCGATCCCCAACTGGCGGGCGACCAGCCGGGCAAAGCCGGGGACCTGACCGGCCTGCAGCGCCAGGCGATGGTCGGCGCTGGCGCCGGTGATCGTGGGGCTGCTCTCCACCACGTACAAGCGGTTCATGTCCGCGACCTCTCCCTCGGCCGGGTTGCGGCGCAAAGCGAACTCGCGCATGTACCGCAGGCTGCCCGGTTCACGGAACAGGAAGTCGCTGTCCAGGGAGAGGATCACATCCGCCCGGTCGAAGCGGTATTGCGGCTCGACCGGTTCACCAAAGGCCATCACTGCCCCCTGGCGGGCGTTATCGCCCCGCGCCGGGTCGTACTGGTACCAGCGGGCCTGCGGGTACTGCTCCAGCAGAGCTCGAATCTGCGCGGCCAGGGTGGGGGAGGTGATGGTCCCGGTGAGCAGGTGCAGCCCCTGGCCCTGCCGCTCGTTCTGGGCCTGGAGGGCGTTGTTGAGCTCGGCCAGAAAGCTTTCCCAGGGCCGGATGCGCCCCCGGTTGGTGATCACCTGAGCGCGCGCGGGGTCGTACAGGTCGAGGATCGAGGCCTGGGCGAAGGCATCCGTCGCTCCCAGGCTGGCGGGGTGCTGCGGGTTGCCCTCGACTTTGATTGGCCGGCCCTGGTGGCTCTCCACCAGCAGGCCGCGGGCGTAGCCGTCCAGTTCCATCGCCGTGGCGAAATACTGCGGAATGCCGGGGGTCAGGTCGGCGGGGGGCTCGACATACGGCATGATCAGCTCGGCCGGTTGGGGGACGCAGGCCGCAAGCCCGGCCAGGGCCAGCGGCGCAGCCAGCAGTTTCAGGAAGTCACGCCGGCTGAGGTGCTGGACCCAGGAGGTTTCGCGGGGGAACTCCTGGTGCAGGAAATCCAGGAACTCCTCGCTCTCCGCCAGTTCTTCCAGGCTGGTCCAGGCTTTCTTTTTCCCCTCGCGCGAAAGCCGCTCTTGGATGGCGACCAGGTCGAGCGGCGGTCGTCCGGAGTCGTCAGTAGGCATGGTTTGGTTTACCGGTGGCATATATAGCAATCATCCAGTACGGAGCCCGGGCGGATGTCATACTCCTCCACCAGGCGCGCTCCAATAATCTGCTGATCTTCTTCTGGCTGGTAGTTCAGGGTGAAGACTTCTTCCCGGGGGCGCACGAAGCGCTCCGGATGGCGGTGGCACTCCAGGCACCACTCCATGTACAGGGTGTTCGCCTTGTACGTTAACGGCATGGCTGCCACATCCCCGTGGCAGCTCTCACAGCCGATCCCTTTGTTGACGTGGATGGAGTGGTTGAAGTAAGTGTAATCCGGCAAGTCGTACACCCGCACCCAGGGGATGGGCTGCCCGCTCTGGAAGCTCTCGCGCACCGGGGCCAGGGCATCGGCGTTGGTCCAGATCTGGCTGTGACAGCTCATGCAGGTATGGGTGGCCGGCATCCCGGCATAGGGGCCTTCTTCCACCGAGGAGTGGCAGTAGCGGCAGTCGATCCCCAGCCCGGTGACGTGATGTTCGTGGCTGAACTCCACTGGCTGCTCGATCGACACTCCCACACGCGAAACATAGGAGGAGCGAAAAAAAGCAGCCAGCGCCAGGACCGCCCCGCCGACAAAGAAGACGGCTCCGAAAATGCTGACTTTAGAAAGGGTATTGGTGCTGGGGTGAAAGATCTGTGGCATAGACTCTACACGTTGTTACGATTGATCCCCCCGGTGCGAGTTTAACCTGGCAACGCCTGTGTGGAACTGGCGATGATTTTCCGGGCCGGTACAACAAGGATACACCCCACTCTTACCTTTACTGGGTTGTGGAATTCCACAGGCTATATTGAGCCTAGTTTATATGTAGTCAATAAAGGTAACAATTAGGGAAAACCCTTAGACATGGTAGGGGAAACCCTACCGGTTTTATTTTTTTTAAAGATGATGATCTGAGCGGGCGATGCCGCCCGCTCAGATCATCATCTCTTGCTGAATAAATAAGTCAGGGAGGATGGACAGCCCGCCCATCCTCCCTGACCCAATTTTCCGAAGCCTGGCTTCCCGCCGTAGCGGGGGTGGGATTACTGGTAGAAGTCCACCTGGACTCCGTCGCTGGCCTGGCAGAGATAAACCTGGGCTTCGCGGCCGGTCTTCTCCTGGTAGCCCTGCTTCAACCCTTCGATGAACGCTGCGGCCTGGTCTTCTTCTACCAGGTTGACGGTGCAGCCGCCAAACCCGGCGCCGGTCAGGCGGGCGCCGATGCAGCCAGGCAGGTCGCGAGCCAGTTCCACCAGGGCGTCCAACTCGGGGAGGCTGACCTCGTACAGGTCGCGCAGGCTGGCATGCCCGGCGAACATCAGGGCGCCAAATGAACGCCTCTCCTCCCGGCGCAAGGCGCTCACCGCCGACTGCACCCTGGCGATCTCTTTGACCACGTGTTCGGCGCGCTTGCGGATCTCCGGCGGCAGCCGGTCGCTGTAGGCTGCGAACTCGGTCGTGCTCACGTCTCGCAGCGCCTGGATGTGGGGCATATATTCTTTCAGGATAGCGACCGCCCGCTCGCAGGCCTCCCGGCGTTCGTTATAGGCGGAATTGGCCAGGGCGCGGCGGATGCCCGAGTCGGCGATGACAATCGCTGTGCCGGAGGGGAGGGGCACCGGCTCCCATTCCAGGGAGCGCGTGTCGAAGTACAGGGCGTGCCCGGCGACTCCGTTGGCGCTGGCAAACTGGTCCATCAGGCCGCAGTTCACCCCCACGTAGACATTCTCGCCGCGCTGGGCGAGGCGCGCCAGGGTCATGCGGTCCACTTCCCAATCGGCGAATGCCTGGAAGGTGGCGCCGAAGCCGACCAGCACCGCGGCCGAAGAACTAAGGCCCGACCCGATGGGGATATTCGAGGTGAAGACGGCCTTCATTCCGCCGGCCGGCCGCCCGGTTTTTTGCAGCGCCCAGGCGACCCCGGCCGGGTAGAGGGCCCATTGGGGTAGGGGGTTTCCATCGACGTCCACTTTTCGATCGAGTTCGTCCAGGTTGAAGACCGTTTTCCGATCCATATCGAGGGCGGCGATCTCCACCTTGGAGCCCTCCTGAGGCGCGGCGGCGATGTAGACCGCCCGGTCAATGGCCGCCGGGAGAACCGGCCCATCGTTGTAGTCCACATGCTCCCCAAGCAGATTCACCCGGCCCGGGGCTCGGGTGACCACCGCCGGGGGTTGGCCAAACTGCTTTTCGAATTCTGCGCGGATGTCTTCCATGGCTCACTTGAGAAGGAGCACCAGCCCGTTGCCCAGGATCACAAGGCCCAGCAAGAGCCATATCCATTCGCTGGCGCCGGCCCGAGCGGCGAAATACAGGGGTAAGGGCGGTACGCTCATCAGCAAGAATGCGGTCAGGTAAGCGCCAAAGGAATGCTCGCCCAACCAGCGCCGCAATGCCGGCAGAGAGGGTTCGTGTTTCGGTGGAACGTTCATGACTCTATCCGGTGATCCCGTCCTGGTTTGGGTAGAAAAATGCCCCGGGGAAATCCTCCGCGACCTGTTTGCGCTTACCGCTCCAGCGTTCGATGTCCAACCGGTAGACGGCGGTGGGCTTGAGCTCGGCGTCGACGACCGGCCGGTAATCTTTACCGGGTTTCAGGTGAGGGAAGTATTTATCTAACAGGCACTGCAGCCCGCGCCTGGCCTGCTCCGGGTCTTCGATGATGGTCGCCCGGCCGTATACCACCACGCTGGCATACTCCACACTGAACTCCATGGCGGTATCGGCTGGCAGCAAGCGGCCGATCTCGCTCACGGTGAAGCACACCTGCCCACTGGCCGCGATGTTCGCCCGGGTTTGCCCATGGACGGAGGTGTGCAGGTAGATGGCGTTATCCGCCTCCACATACACGAACAGGTTGGTGTTCAGGTAAGGCTGCCCGCCGACCACGGTAGCGATCACTCCATAGGGCGCCCGCTGCAGCATGGATTTGATCCACTCATCATCGGTGACCGCCCGGTCATGGCGGCGCATGGGTACGTGGGTAGGGGTTGCCATTAAGTGACTCCGATTAAGGTCAGGACGCTGATCAACAGCACTAAAATGCCAGTATACACTAACATCTGGCGCATGATCTCGCCTTCTCTGCCGGCCATCCCGGCCGTGCTTGCGCCCACCACGACTTTGGTGGGCGCCATGACCGAGGCCAGCGCAGCCCCGGCGGTCTGCCCGGCGAGGATGATGGCCGCCGGATAGCCGAGGAATTGGGCGGTGTATAGCTGCAGGGCGCCGAAGACCACGTTCGAGTTGGTATTGCTGCCGGTCATAAAGGCGCCCAGCGCGCCAATCCACGGCGCTACAGCCGGGAAGAGCCGCCCAACGCCTTCCGCCAGTCCGCGGGCCAGGATGTCGGTCATCCCGGCGTTCTCCATGATCACCGCCATGGTCACCATCGAAGCAATGCTGACGCTGGAGGAGAGCACCTTGTTCACCGTGCCCTTCAGGATCCGGCCTGGAGCGCCGGGGCGGTACAGGCCGGCCCGGCGGTAGATGAGATAGGCCAGCAGAGAAGCGTAGGCCAGGATGGTCCCCGTGTGGCGGAGCAGGACGAGCTGGCGCCCGCTGCCGGCCGGGGTGGTGAAGGGCTCGAGCCCAAGCAGCCCGCCGCCGGTGCTGACTTCCGGGAACTGGAGGCTGACCACGATCCCGCCGAGGAGTTCTTTCAGTGGGGTGATGAATTGCACGCCCAGAATGACGATGACGAGCACCAGGTAGCCGGAGAGGGCGATGCCCAGGCGGCGGAGGTCAATGGGTTCGCTCGCCGGGTTGGGGCCAGGATTGGCCGGTACGGCGGCTCGGGGGCGATAGGCCAGCGGGAAGCCAACCAGCAGACCAGAAACGCCGCCGGCAAAGGCGGCGATATTCCACAGGCCGGCCACCGCAACCAGGTACTGAGCGAGACCCATCACCGTCCCCAGTATCACTACGGCCAGGAACAGGCGGCGCACTGCCGACCAACCGCCGGCCGCATGGGCGCACATCCAACCCACAAGCAGACCCGATATGCCGAGCAGCAGCGCCGAAGGTCCGGCGAGCAGGTCGGCCGGGAGGCGGGTTGCGGCCAGGAGCGCGGCGAAGGAGGAGCCGAGCGACCCATAGGTCACCGCCCAGCCATGACCGAGGGAGGGGATGATGACCGCGGTCAAAGGCGAAAAACCCAACCCGACCAGGATCGGGGCGATCACCGCCACCGGTACTCCAAATCCCCCTACGCCTTGTAAGAAGGAAGCGAACACCCAACCGATGATCAGGGCCTGCATGCCCCGGTCGGGCGTCAGTTGGGGGAGGGCCTGGCCGATGGTGCGGATGGCTCCCGCTTCGTCAACCACCCGGTAGAGCAGGAAAGCGGCCCAGATGATGAGCAGCACGTCCATGGCCAGCAGCCAGGCTCGGGTATGAGCGAAGGCGAGCAGTTCCGGCCCGGCGCCAAAGAACACAGCGGCGATGACCAGGGCGCTCAGATAGCCGACCCCACCGGCGCGGGCCGCCCCCCAACGAAAACCAACCATCAAGATCAGGATCAGGGCGATAGGGGTGAGGGCAAGGATGAAGGGCATGGAGTCTCTTTCATTTGAACACTGCTAAATGTGGATGGAAGGTAAGAAGGTTAGCTGCCTCCCAGATAGATACCGGTAGGATCCAACTCCTGGCGCAAGATCCGCAGTTCTTCATTGGTTGGCGCCTGGCTGGTGCGCAGATCGGCGGCTACTTTTAAGTCCCAGCCGGTGTTTGCCCGGGCTTGCTCGATGCTGGCGCCAGGGTGCAAGACGGTCAGAACCAGCTCGCCGTTTTCATCCGGTTCCATGATACCCAGGTCGGTGACAACCGCCACCGGACCGCCTCCACGCAGCCCGGCCGCCTCACGTTCCTGGCGCCCGCCTAGAAAGCCGGCCGAGGTGCGGAAATCGACCTTCTCAGGGAAGCGCCGCTTCTGGTGCGGGGTCATGACGTAGCAGCGGTTGGCCCAGGCGGCGATTTCCATCGAGCCGCCAGAACCGGGCAGGCGGACTTTGGGCTGCTCGTAGTTCCCAATCACCGTGGCGTTGATATTCCCAAAGCGGTCGATCTGCGCTCCGCCCAGGAAGCCGACATCGACATTCCCGCGCTGGAGGTAGAAGGCGAAGATATCGTACATGCTGCATACGGCAGTCGCGCCGCTCACCAGGGTGGGGTCGCCGATCGAGAGCGGCAGCCGTGCCGGCTGCGCGCCGATCACCCCCGCCTCGTAAATCATCATCAAATTGGGGGCGTGTGTCCGCCGCGCCAGGTTGCAGGCCAGGTTGGGCAGGCCCACCCCCACGAAAACCACATCGCCGTCCCGCAGCAGCCGGGCGGCGTTGATTGTCATCAGTTCAGCAGAGGAGTAGGTAGCCATGATTAGTATCTTCCATAGTCAACGGATGAACTGGGCAGGGAGCCCACCTTCAGGCGGGCGTGCACTTCGGGGCCCAATTTTTCAAAGTACTCGGCCCGGTCTTTCACCCCATACACCCACTCATCGAGGTAAGCCTGCACCCCTTCGCGAGTTTTGCTGATTTCGTCCCATTCCAGGTAGAAGGTATTGTCGCGATCGTAATACCCCTGGGTGTAGGAGGGGTGGGCGGCGTAGGGCACATGGCAGACGGCGTCGACGATGAAGCCAGGGATCAGTGTGCGGTTGGGGTCCGAGCGGATCACCGCCGCGTCCACAATTTCTTCGGCGGTGAGGATCACCCGTTTGGCGGCAAAGGCGGCCTCCTTCTGCTCGCCGATGATCCCCCAAATTTGGGCGTTGCCCTCCGCGTCCGCCCGCTGAACGTGGACGATGGCCACATCCGGCGTAAGGGCCGGGACAACCACGACTTCCTGTCCGGAGTAGGGGTCGGTCACCCGGCGGATGAGCGGGTTGCAGCGCTCCAGGTCTCCGGCGCCGGTCGGGTTCATGGGCATGAAGGGCAGCCCGGTCGCTCCGGCCTGCAGGCGGGAAATCATACCGAAGTGGGAGTATTCTTCCCATTCCAGCCGGCCGGCTTCGATCTCTGCCCGAACAAAGCGCAGAGAGCCGACTCCCGGGTTTCCCATGTATGAGAAAATCACTTTGCGGGCGCAGCCCGCGGCAACCATCTGGTCGTAAATCAGGTCGGGGGTGGCGCGCGCCAGGATCAGGTCCTTCCGTCCCTGGCGGATGATCTCATGCCCGGCAGCGAACGGGATCAGGTGGGTAAAGCCGGCGGCATAGACCAGATCGCCATCCTGTACATGCATGGCTACGGCTTCAGAGAGTGAGGTTAGTTTGGTCATAGGAACTGATTGTTGTACCTGAGAACTTACTTGGATTTGGATTTTTTTTCTTTGCCGCGTCTGCCTCGCAGCAGGCGGAAACGCTGGCTGGGCTCCGGCGGTTTTCGATTGCGGACGATGAGGATCCCCGCCAGATAGAGCAGCAGCACTCCGCTGCACAGGTAGCCAAGATGCGGCTGGCGGGCGTAATCGGAAGCGAAGAAAATGATCAGGACGATCAAGCCCACATACAGCAGGAACTGGCCAAATCTATAGGACATTTCGCAGCGGGGAGGCGCACGTGGCCCGGTGAACGTGTGGAGCCCACCAGTGAGGTGGGGATGGCTGCTTGTAGGCGCTGCGCCATCCCCACGAAAGGACACTGATGAGGAGTTAGGCGATCAGATTCTGGATCTGTTCGTGCATGTACAACGGCAGGTAGTAAAGCCCGCCAGCATTTTTGCCGGTCGAGCCCGAACCTTTCCACCCGCCGAACGGCTGGTACCCCGGCCAGGCGCCGGTGGTCGCTCCTTGCGGGCGGTTCGCATAGGTTACACCAGCCTGGATGTGCTTGAAGAACCACTTGACTTCATCTTCTGCGCCATAGAAGCCGGCGGTCAGACCGTAAGCCACATCGTTGGCATGTTTCATCGCTTCGTCGAGGCTGCCCACTTTCGCCAGGGTGGTAATGGGCAGGAACATCTCGTATTTCCATAGGCGATGGGACAGGGGGACATCGGCGACGAGGGACGGTGCACAGAAGTAGCCACGGGCAAATTCGCCCTCGGTGAGCACCTTGCCGCCGGTCAGGAAGCGGCCGGCCTGTGAGAGTTCTTCGGAAAAGTCTTTATAATCCTGATAGGAACTCTTATTGATCACCGGACCCATATAGACAGAGCGGTCGGTAGGATCGCCGATCGCCAACTTGTTGGTCAGTTCGACCAGGCGCTCGGTGAGCTCGTCGTAGACAGGCTCTTCAATGTACACCCGGGAGCAGGCTGAACATTTCTGCCCCTGCAGTCCAAAGGCCGAGCGAACAATGCCGATGGCAGCCCGCTCCAGGTCTGCATGGCGGGAGACGATCGCCGGGTTTTTGCCACCCAACTCGAGGATGGTCGGCCGGACGTACTGCCCGTTGGCAAAGTCGCGGTAGATTTTCATCCCCACATCGAAAGAGCCGGTGAAGGTGACCCCATCGACCTCGGGGCTTTCGATCAGTGCCTGTCCCAATGTGCGCCCCGGCCCGGTGACAAAGTTGGCGACTCCATCCGGAAGCCCGGCATCGCGGAAGCACTCGGCCAGCAGGCGAACCGTCCAGGGAGTGTCGGTGGCCGGTTTCATGACGATGGTATTCCCGGTAACCAGGGCTGCGCCGGACGGGCCGCCGGTCAGGGCAGACGGGAAGTTAAACGGGCTGATCACCAGCCATACCCCATATGGGCGCATCACAGATACATTCCGGGAGGAGTAGCCCACCAGCGGATCGCGTCCCATTTCGACGATGTAGCCATCGTTCTTTTCCATCTGGTCGCAGGCATAACGGATCAGATCCGCCGTCTCGGCGACATCGCCCAGGGCTTCCATCCGGTTCTTGCCCACTTCCATCGCCATCGCCGCACCGATCTCAAAGATGCGCTGGTCGAGCAGATCTGCTACTTTCCGCAGTAAAGCGACACGTTCCTGCCAATCCATACTGCTCCAGACGGGGAAAGCCTGGCGGGCGGTAGCAATCGCCCGGTTGGCATGTTCTTCAGTCCCCTTCTGGAACACACCCAGGACTTCATCGGTGCGAGCGGGATTGCAGCTTTCAAACTTTTCCTCAGCAAACACATCTTCGCCGGCGATGATCATCCCGTACTCTTTCCCCAGGTTGGCGCGCAGGTCGCTCAGGGCTTGCTCAAAGCGGGTATGAAGTTCTTCCGGGGGTTCGAACATGGTGGCGTAGGTCAGCTTGAACGTTTCGGTCATAGATATCCTCCTGATATATGGAACTCTACTCTGACTGAAGGTGACAGATAGCCGCCCCGATGACACCAGGACGCCCAATCGCTGTCCATTATTCCGACGGATACTTGGTTGGTCTCTGCCTTATAGTATATCATCCTGTACGCAGGTGAGGGAGGTGTCGGTTCTCCCTGTGTGCACGCCGCAAATCATGGTTTTGTGAAGGGCGGCCGGCTCCGCTGCCCATCCCGATAGAGTTGTGGGGAGTATTGGCGGGCTGAGCAGCCCGCCAATACTCCCCACATCATCTGTTCTTGAGAAAGCCATGACCCCATTCCTTGCCCCGACGGCGGTTTTGCGCTAAACTGATAGCAGCAGCAAATCAACATTCGAAGGGTTCGACCGGCAGAAACATGTTCTATACACAAACCACCTTCCTGGGGATCGATCCAACGGCCGGACAAAAGCCGTTTTCGTATGCCGCCCTCGATCACGAACTACGTATCATGGCCCTGGGCCAGGGCAGTATGGAAGATGTGCTGGCTTTTGTGGCCGGACAGCGCCAGGCGGTCGTGGCTGTATGCGCTCCGCAGCGACCTAACCAGGGATTGCTGCGGCAGGAGGAACTGCGCCAGAGCCTTTCGCCGCCACCGCGCCCCGGTCGTTGGGTTGACTTCCGCCTGGCGGAGTACATGCTGCGACAGCATAACCTGAATATCCCCCAGACCGTCAGCCAGGCGGATGCCTGCCCCAATTGGATGCAGGTTGGTTTCCGCCTGTTCAGGCGCCTGGAATCCCTGGGCTACCAGCCCTATCCTGAGGAGGCCCCGCTGCGGTACCTGGAGGTATATCCATACGCCTGCTACGCGGTGATGTTAGGGGTCATTCCTTTCAATAAGTACAGCCTGGAAGGGCGCATCCAGCGCCAGTTAGTTCTTCACGAACACAAGCTGAATGTGCCGGATGCGATGGAATTCTTCGAAGAGATCACCCGGCACCGTTTATTGAACGGCATCCTCCCGGGCGATAATCTGTATACGCCATCGGAACTGGACGCATTGGTCGCTGCCTACACGGCCTGGGCGGCAGCCTTACATCCGGAGCAGATCACCTGTGTGGGGGACGCCCGGGAAGGGCAAATCGTCCTGCCGGTGGAGAAACTGAAATCTCACTATTCTTGAGGCGCCGCTCCGAGCGATTTTTGCAATCATTCCAGCCGGTTTAGGATGACGGTTTGAACGTTAATCTTCCATCTCTGCAGCAAAGTTTACAAGGGAGAGATCTAAGTTTCTTGCGGATTGTAGCCGGCCTCTGGGCGGTAGACTTCACCGCTCCGGATGCGCGCGTGGGCCTTCAGCGGCTTCCCCCGCTCCTCCTGGAAAGGGAGAGGGTGAATGAGATGGTAGAACTGCTCCCGGCCGAGGCGCAGCAGGCGCTGCGGGATCTCGCCGCTAATGCGGGCTACCTCCCCTGGCCGTTGTTCACCCGCCGTTATGGCACGGTGCGCGAAATGGGGCCGGCGAAGCGGGACCGGGTGCGCCCTTATGACAATCCGGCTTCCCCGGCCGAGGCGCTGTGGTACCGGGGTATGATCGGCCGCGCGTTCTTCGACACCCCTTCCGGCCCACAAGAGTTTGCCTTTATCCCGGCCGATGTGTTGGACCTGTTATCGATAGATGAGCGAGCGCCGGACGAGCTCCTTGGCAGGCCAGCGACGCAGGCCGAACGCTCCCACCCAATCCCTACAACGGACCGGATACTGGATCATACCTGCACTTTTCTCGCCGCGCTGCGCCTGGGCTGGTCAGCGGAAGAACTGGCGAGGCTGGTAGAAGGGTGGCAAACCGCGAGCCCCTACCCGCTCACGCCTGGGGTGTTACACGATCTGCTGCTGGCAGCCGGCCTGATCGACCAGAACGGGCAGCCCCAATCCGAGCCCGTGCGCCTCTTCCTGGAAGCCGGGCGTGGCGAGGCCCTGCGCCAACTGGCAACCGCCTGGCTCCACAGCGACCAGTTCAACGAACTGCGCCAGCTTCCCAGCCTGAAAATGGAAGGTGAATGGCAGAACGACCCCCTGCGTGCCCGGGAGTTGGTGTTGGATTTCCTCTCCACCGTTCCGACCGGGGTCTGGTGGAGCCTGAACGCCTTCACGGGCGCGATCCGCCAGGCTTATCCGGATTACCAGCGTCCGGCCGGGGATTATGATTCCTGGTTTATCAAGGACAAAAGCAGCGGAGAGTATTTGCGGGGTTTTTCCTGCTGGGATCAAGTGGATGGAGCGCTCATCCGCTATCTGATTGGGGGGCCTCTGCATTGGTTGGGCCTGATCGACCTGGCGACAGCCGAGCCGGGAGGGCCCCTCACAGCTTTTCGCTGGGCGGAATGGGCGGAAAGCCTGCTGCGGGATCAGGCCCCCGATGGGCTGCCCGAGGAGAGTAAAAAACTGCTGACCGGTTCCGATGCCCGATTGCGATCGCCGCGCCTGGCGCCGCGGGCTGTGCGCTACCTGGTCGCCCGTTTTACGGAATGGGAGGGGGAAAATGGGAATGAATACCTGTACCGTATCACCCCGGCTGCGCTCAGGGCAGCCCAGCGGCAGGGTCTACGCATCGGGCATTTACTGGGCCTGTTAGGCCGCCATGCGACCAACGTCCCACCCAGCCTGAGGCGCGCCCTGGACCGCTGGGAGGAGCGAGGCAGCGAAGCCCGGCTGGAACGGGTGACGGTGCTGCGCCTGGGGAGCCCGGACCTGCTGGCCGCGCTGCGCAACTCGAAGGCGGCGCGTTTCCTCGGTGATCCGCTCGGCCCGACCACTGTCGTGGTGAAACCGGGCGCCTGGAAAAAGGTGCTGGCGATCCTGGCCGAGATGGGTTACCTGGGTGAAGTGAAGGGCCTGGATGAGAAAGAAGAGGCGCCGTGAGTCCCCACGGCGCCTCAGAGGAAATCACCGGAACAGCCCTTCTCCTGGCTTCCTACCAGGTATTATCTGGCTTTTGAAGCTGCTTACATACAGCCACCCTAGCCTACGCACTAGAAGCTCGCCAGCATATTGGTTGAGGTGCTCCGGCGTATTCAATTGTCATCCTTGCTAAATACACTGTAGCACGTTTAGCCATACCATTTCACCTGACAAATGTCAGGTTTGACAAATGACATTCGTCCTTCGAGATCGAGGCTGTCCGGTTCAGAATTGGTAATAAACAATGGTTCCGATCACCGGGCCACACCCATCGGCAGCCCGATCGGGTGATGGCTGAGCAGGAGTGTCAATGAATCTGAATTATCCACACCGGCGTTTCAATCCGCTGACCGGAGAATGGGTGTTAGTTTCGCCGCATCGCGCCAGGCGTCCCTGGCTGGGACAGGTGGAAAGGACGCCTTCACAAGACCTGCCTGAGTACGATCCGGGCTGTTACTTATGTCCGGGAAACGCCCGCGCGGGCGGGGCCCGCAACCCGGACTATTCCTCGACTTTTGTCTTCGACAATGATTTCGCTTCGCTCCTCCGTCCCGAGGAAGTTGCAGCCAACAGCCTGGAACAGGCGGAATTCAGTGCGTATCCCGATTTATTCAAAGCTGAACCGGAATGGGGGATCAACCGCGTGGTGTGCTTCTCCCCGCGCCATGATCTCACCTTGCCTCAGCTTACTCAAGATCAGGTCGAGGCGGTGGTAAAAACCTGGACCGACCAGACCCGGGACCTGGGCGAGATCGATTATATCCACTACGTGCAGGTGTTCGAGAACAAAGGGGAGATGATGGGCTGCTCGAACCCTCACCCCCACAGCCAGATATGGGCGACCGGGCATATCCCTGACGAACCGCTGAAAGAGCTTCGAAGGCAGAATGCCTACTTGGGCGAGAAGGGGGATTGTCTGCTGTGTAGTTATCTGGCGGCGGAGAGGAGCAGCGGAGAACGCCTGGTGGCGGCGAACGAACACTTTACCGCGCTGGTCCCGTTTTGGGCGGTGTGGCCTTTTGAAATCCTGGTGCTGCCCCACCGTCACACGGCCTCTCTGATCGAGTTGGCGCCGGAGGAGGTGAGCGCCCTGGCCGACCTGATCCGGCGGATCACAGCCAGGTACGACAATCTGTTCGAAGTTTCGTTCCCCTATTCTATGGGATTCCACCAGGCCCCGGTCGATGGGCAGGCATACCCGGCCTGGCATTTGCACGCCCACTACTACCCGCCCCTGCTCAGATCCGCTACCGTGCGAAAGTTTATGGTCGGTTTTGAGATGCTGGGTATGCCGCAGCGCGATCTGACGCCCGAAACCGCAGCGGAACGCCTGCGCGCTTTGAGCGAAGTCCATTTTACAGCGAAGTAATCGAGAAGGATTGTGGGCGAACGGAGAGGAGAGGGCTCCCCTCTCCTCTCCGTTCGTATTCACATGCGTTTACCTGCTCATGACCAACGGCAGGTGCACCTGGTAGCCGGTCTGTCCGGCATGCAGCGTCACCACCACATTGTCCAGCCCCCAGCTCTCATCTTCCAGTTCTTGCAGGCCCATACCAGAGAAATCGATCTCCAATATATCCTGGTCGTGAGGGAAGGTGTAGGTGAGCCGGTAGACGGAGTCCATTTCGGTAACGCCATAGTAGTCATAGCCCAGGGTGGCAAACTCGGCAGCCCCGGTGCGGCTGGGATATTCTCCACCGGGGAAGGGCCCCGGATAAGACTGGCGGAAGTCAGCCCAGTTGGCAAAGGTGGTGTGCAGGAGAGTCTCCCCACCCACCACGGTGAGGTCCCATTCGTCTGGCCCGATCGGAAGGTTGCCGTTTTGGGCGCTTACCTCACCAAAGGCTTCTTGCGGCAGCAGTTGCTGGTACTTCCAGGGCAGCTCTGTCTCGATCCCATCCCAGGATTGGATAATGAACAGGTCGAAGGATAGGGTGACGGACGAGTGACCGGGCAGATCCACCAGGCGCAGGCGGATGGTCTCGTTCCCAAAGCGCCCGAGGAAGGTGCGCCCGCTGGGGGTCACACCGGTGACCGGATTGGTCCAGCCAGCCGGCGGCTCATCGAAATCATCCTCGATGATGGTCAGAACATCCACCAGGGTGGTGGACAGCGAAACCCTGTTGTCATCGGGGTTAGCCTCCTGCGCACGGCTGCTGACCTCCGCGGCGCTGTTGGCGAAGCCGCCGGCATTCGGCATCTGGGCGAGCACCGTCATGGTGATCGTCTCACCGGCCGGCAGATCGCCCAGGGGGCAAGCCAGCTTTCGCCCGTTCGCCTGGCAGTTCAGGCTGGCGCTCATGAACTTCGACCCAGACGGCAGTTCCACCGATAGCAGCACATCTTCGGCGAGTGTGTCGCTCAGGTTAGTGACCTCGGCGATGTAACGCAGTGGCGCGCCGCGTAGAGCCGGGTTGTGCGCGCCGCTCCAGGCCAATGCCAGGTCTGACACTGCGATGACCTTTACGGACCGCTGATCTTGCCCGCGGCCGCCATCGTCATCCACGACCGTAAGCGTAGCGGTGAACAGACCGGAGGATGTGTAAGTATGTTCCACGTCCAGGCTTCCGGCAGCGGTAACGCCATCTCCGAAATCCCACTCCACTGTATGGGTGTCCGCCGTTCCAGGATCGGTGAAGGCGCCCTGGAAAGCCAACGGCTGGTTGACGGCGATGGTCACATCGGGGCCCGCCTCCACCTGCGGGGCTGCGTTCGCCACTTCCAGGCGTAGGGAGTCCTGGTGGGAATAGCCGGGGATAGAGGCGGTCAGGGTAACCGTGTAGGTTCCATTATCGGCATACCGGTGTTCAGCCGACAGGCCGCCGTTCTCGGTCGTCCCATCCCCGAAGTCCCACACATAGCTGATCTGGTCTGTGTCGCCCGCGCCGGTGAGCAGGGCCTGGAAGGCGACGGCCTCCCCTTCGGTCGCCTGGCGGTCGGGGCCGACCGATATTTCGAACGGCGCGGCCACAATCACCTCAATCGAGGCGGAGTTGTTTTCCGCAACCTCATCCTCCCCTGCCAGCAGGGTGACCTGGACGGATGTGACCAGGCGCTCTGCCGAGGGGGCGACGGTCCCGCTGATGGTGTAGGTCACCGTGCTGTTGCTCCCCAACGAGAGCCCGGAAACCAACGTACCGGCGCCGCTGTCGACGCAGCTCGATCCCGCCGGCGCCTGGCAGGACCAGGCCGCATTCAGCAGTTCAGGCGGCAGGCTGGCGGTGAAGGTCGCCAGGTGGGCCACACTCGGACCCCGGTTGCTCACGATTGCAGTGTAGGTGATGGCCGTGTTGGGCGCCACGACGGTGCCGGGCGATACCTGGAGTTCTACGGCCAGGTCGGACCGGTATTCCAGAGGGATCGTGGCCTGGGCGACGTTATTCCCCGGCTGTGGATCTTCCATCGCCGGGAGGACCGCTTCTATGCGGGGCGAAATGCTGTCCGTGGCGGCTTCGGGGACCAACCCTTCAAACTCGATGATGGCTGAAGCCCCGGCCGGCATGTTGAGTGAAACCAGCCCGGTCCCATCCGGCGGGCAGAGGGCGCCTGCCGAGCCGTGACAGGTCCAGGAGACGCCATCCAGGATCCGGTCGAGCTCGTTGGCGGAGATGATCACCTCCGGCGCATCGCTCGGCCCCTGGTTGCTGGCCTCCACGGTGATGGTGATCGCCTGTCCCGGGACGGCGGAGGCCGGAGCCTGGAGCAGGTCGAGGCGGATGTCCGCCTGCTGCTCGAGCGGTACAACGATCTCGGCCGTGTTGTCATCCGGGTCGGGGTCGGCCACCCCAAGTGGCAGGGTGAGCGCGCCGGAGAAGACCAGGTCGTTCAGGGCGGCGCTGTCCACGGTCCCGAGTGCGGAGATGAGCAGGCTGCCGCTGCGCGGTACATGCAGGGTGAGGCCCGATGCCAGCCCGGAGGCGGTGAGGGTGTCCGCCGGTGGGCAGCTTGCCCCGTCCATCGACAGGCAAGCCAGGTGCAACGGAGAGAAATCCGGCGGAAGGCTGCCGGTCAGGATCGCGCCGGTCACCAGGGAAGGCCCGCTGTTATAAATCCTCCAGGTCAGGCTCAGCGAGTCGCCGGAGAGCGCAACCGTAGGATTCGAGGTGAGCTGCAGGGAGAGGTCCGCCTGGGCATTGACCAGGATGTCCAGTTCGCTGGTGGGCGGGGTTAGGTCGAACTCATTGGCGGCCGCGCGCGCCCGGTTGGTGAGGGTCCCACTGTTCGCCGGGGCGGTGAACGCCAGGCTCAGACCGGAGGACCCGCCGGCGGCCAGATCGCCGCCCTGGCACAGCAGTTCGTTCCCTAGCTGGCTGCACGCCCAGCCGCTGCCCACGAAGCCTGTGAGCGTCGCTCCGGCGGGCAGGGTATCGGTCAGCACGATCCCCGAGGCCGGGCTGGGCCCGTGGTTCGTCACCGTCAGGGCCATGGTGAAGTCCTGCCCCGGATCCACCGGGTTCGGCGTAGCGGTCTGAGCCAGGCTCAGGTCCGCCTGGGCGAGGATGGTGGCCGTGTGCCAGGCGGAGTTGTTCCCCAGCGCCGGGTCGCCCACCGCGGAGGTCACCTGAGTGGTGAGCAAGATATCTCCGCCGCTGGCGGGCGCGGTCCCGGTCAGGATCACGGTCTCGCTCAACGAAGAGACCAGGCTGGCAAGCGTGCAATCCAACTGCCCGCCGGCCACACCGCAGTTCCACGGGCCGGATTCGACCTCATCCAGCTCGAACCCGGCGGGCAGCGCGGCGGTGAGCTGCAGGCCGGCGGCCGGGCTCGGCCCCAGGTTGGAGACCGACAGGCGATAGGCGAGCGCCTCGCCGGCCAGGACCGGACCCGATGGGCCTTCCAGGTCCAGCTCCAGATCGGCGACCGGTTCCACCCAGAGGCGCAGGCTCGCCGTCGCATCCGCCGGAGTGGGGTCGACGGCCCCCAGCGGCGGGCGGGCGGTAAAGGTGTTTTCCAACCACCCGCTGACCGTGGTGGACACGACGCCCTGAGCGATGATCTGCGCCTGCCCGTACCGGTCCAGATCGACCTCCAGGTTCAGGTCGCCGGTCCCGTTGGCCTGGGCGCAGGCGCCGCCGCTGGCCGTGCAGGTCCAGGAGAGGGCCTCCAGGCCGGCGGGGAACTGGTCTTCGAGCGCCACACCTCTGGCTGCGCTCGGCCCATGGTTCTCGACCGTCATGGTGTACACCAGGGTCCCGCCCGGGGCGGCAGCGGAGGCGGAAAGTGAGACGGAAAGGTCGGCCTGGACGGCGAGGGCGCTGGTCCAGGTCGCCGAGTTGTTCGCGGGCTGCGGGTCTGCAGCTCCCACCGGCGGGGTGACCGTAGCCGTATTGGCCAGGTCGCCTTCAGCGGCGGGATCGATCTCGCCGATGATGGTGCACCGCGCGGAACCGCCGGCCAGCAGGTACGCCATGGCCCACAGGTCACCGCTGCCGTCCGCCGGGCTGATCGAGGCGCCCGACGTCAGACAGACCCAGCTGACGTGGGTCAGCGCAGCCGGGAATGCGCCGGTGACGGTGGCTCCGGCGATGTCGCTCGGGCCGTGGTTGTAAACCTGCAGCGTATAGGTGATGAGCCCGCCGGGAACCGGATGGGCCGGGCTGCCGGTCAGGCTCACGGCGAGGTCGGCGCTGGCGATGATGGGCAGTTCCGCTCCGGCCTCATTGTCCAGGGGCTGGTTTTCCAGGACGCCGGCCGGCGGGTCCACACGTCCGGAGACGAACAGCGGGCCGGCGGCGCTTGGCGCCACCTGGGCATACAGGGTGTAGGTCACCTCGGCTCCCGGCGCGAGGTCCAGCGAACCGGAGAGCGAGCCAAACCCTGTCTCGGGGCAGGCTGCTCCGGGGCCGGCCTGGCACTGCCAGCGCGGCGACAGGAGGTCGCCCGGCAGGGTGGTTTGCACCCCGGCGCCCAGAACGCGGTTCGGTCCCCGGTTCTCGACCTGGAGGGTGTAGCTGATCCAGCTTCCCTGAGTGGCGGCGGTCGCATTGGGGATCAGGCTCAGGGCCAGATCGGCTTGCGGCCACACCTCAACCGTGGCGGTGTTGTCCGTCAGATCGGGGTCTCCCGGATTCGCCGGCGGGTGGACCTGGAAGACGGCGGCTGCCGGCGCAGAGGCGTCCACCGCCAGCTCTGCCGTGATCACCACGGTGATCGTCTCCCCGGCCTGCAGATCGAATGGAATGGGCATCGTGCCCAGGGGGGTGAAGGTCCCCACCCCGGCGCCGGTATCCAGCGCCCAGGCCGCCTCGCTGATCTCGTCCGGGAAGTGGACGGCGAGACCCGCGCCGCTCACATCAGCCGGGCCGGTGTTGGTGATCGTCGCCCGGTAGGTCAGGTCCAGGCTGTTGGACGCCTGTTCGGCCGCGGCGCTTAGCACGAGATCGGCCCCATCGGTTACGGTCACCGCCACTTCGTCCAGGTTATTGGCCAGGACCGGGTCGGTGGTCTGCGCCGAGACTTCAAACGTCCCGGTGTAGACCCCGGCCGCGAGCGGGGTGAGCGCCTCAACCGTGATGACCGAGGCGGCACCCGGTTCCAGCGAGGACCGGTCGCAGGCGAACATATGCCCGACGGGGAGGCAAGTCCAACCCTGCCCTTCCACCTTGTTCACGGTGAAGTTTAAGGGCAGAACACCGTGAACGAGCACCCCTTGCGCCAGGTTCGGACCGAGGTTGGCAACAGCCAGGGTGTAGGTCAAGCTTCCGCCGCTCATCACGATTTCCGGCTGGGCGGTCGCCGCCAGGGAGAGGTCGGCCAAAGCCATTACCTGCACCGTGGCCTGAGCCAGGTTGTTCGATTGATTGGGATCGAAGGCGACGGTCTCGATCGTCGCCTGGTTGAGTGTCATCCCCGGAACGGCCGGGACCTGGAAGGTGAGCTGCAGCTCGGCCTGAGCCCCGGCGACCAGGCCATCCGCCCGGCAGACTACATCGAACGGATTCGGCTGGCACTGCCAGCCAGAGCCGCTGGCGCCAATAAAGGTCGTGCCAAGCATTGGCGTATCACGGATTGCAAAGCTGCCGGCATCGGAGGGGCCAGCGTTCTCGACCGTCAAAGTGTACGTTACCAACCCAGTGGGCTGTACAACGCTGCTGCCGGCCGCCTTGCTGATGGACAGGTCGGCAAGCGGATAGAGCTGGACGGTGGCGCTGCCCAGGTTATTCCCCATATAAGGATCGCTGCTCTCGTCCGCCGGGGTGGCCGTGGCGCTGTACGCCAGCACCCCGGTGGCGGCCGGATCGATCCTGGCGGTCAGGGTGAAGGTCAACTCTCCGCCGTTGGGGATCTTACCCAGGGCCAGGTCGAACGCTCCGCTGCTTTCCGGCGGGCAGACTGCGCCGCCGGCCGCCTCGCAGGTCCAGGACATCTGGCTCAACGCAGCCGGTGGGTTATCCGTAAGCCGTACGCCGCTCGCCTCGCCTGGCCCGAGATTGACCAGGGTGAGGGTGTAGGTGATGAACTCCCCCGGTGTGGCGAATATGCTCGCACTGGTCAGGCTCAGCGAAAGGTCGGCCGGCGAGTGGATCTGGGTGGTTACGGCGCTGCGGTTGTTCGCCGGGTCGGGGTCATTCACCCCGGCCGGCGGGGTCAACTCGGCTGTGTTGGTCAGTTCGCCGGTGAGGGTATCCTCCACCCAGCCAACGGCAGTGAAGGCCGCGCTCGAACCGGCCGGGAGGGTCAGGGTGGCGGTGAGCGGGCCTGTGCCTGCGGGTGGGCAGGCCGCGCCGGCGTAGGAGGCGCAGCTCCAGGTGAGGTGGCTCAAACCGGCAGGGAACGTATCGCTGATGACCACGCCGTCCGCCAGGCTGGGGTCGGGGTTCGCCGCCACCAGGGTGTAGGTGATTGGACCGCCGGCGGTGACCGTCAGCGGAGCGGTGAGGCTCAGGTTCAGGTCTGCGGTGCGGTTCAAAACCACACTGGCGGTGTCACGGTTGTTGGTGATGTCTGGGTCGCCGGCGAAGATGACTTCGGCGGTATTCTCCAGAATGGCCCCGGACAGCGGATCGGTGAGGCCGGTGACGGTGAATACCAGGCCGCTGTGAGGCGGCAAGGTGGCCGTGACGAGCAGTTCGTCCGCGCCGGATGCCGGGCAAAGGGCCCCGCCGCTGGCGATGCATTGCCACTTCACGCCGGTATAGGCGCTCGGGAATGTATCGCTGATCACGGCCTGGACCTGGCTGGGCCCGGTATTCTCCACAGCGATGGTGTAGGTGAGGACCTCACCCGAGGCGATGGAAGCGGCGGACGCTTCCAGGTCCAGGCTCAGGTCGGCCTCTGGGGCGAGGCTGAGGGTTACCTCGGACTGGTTATCCTCCGGCTTCGTTTCGATCAGGCCGTCCGGAGCGCTTATTGAAGCGACCGCTGTGAGCTGCCCGGAGGCTTGCGCCGCGATGGTCCCGCTGACCTCGAAGATCAGCCTGCCGCCCACCGGCAGATCCAGGAGCAGGTCGGGTTCGCCCAGGGTTGGGCAGACCGCACCGCCCTCTGCCCGGCAATCCCAGGACGGGTCGAGCAGTTCGGCCGGGTAGACGGTTTCCAGGTGGGCGCCCGTCGCCGGGTTGGGCCCCTGGTTTGTCACCTCCAGCGTGAACGTCACCTGCCGGCCCGGCGCGACAGCCGAGGGGTCGGCGGTGTGTGCCAGGCTCAGGTCCACCGGCGCCAGCACATCCGAGGTCGCCTGAGCGGTGTTGTCCAGCAGATCGGGATCGAAGGCGCTGCTGCTCACCTGCGCCGTGTTGGTGATCGTACCCGGCGTGGGTGGGGCGCTCACTTCCACCGTCAGGCGAACCGTCTCGCCCGCTTTCATCCTGCGCGGATAGCCAAGGCGGCTGAGCGAGCGATCGATGATCTGGCTGGCGGCCTCCGGGTCCACGTCGTGTATGGTTTCCCACATAAAGCCGAGGAAGACAGTCCGGTTTGTAGCGACCGCTGCCGCCTGGCCGCTCTCCAGGTTTATCATGATGGCTTCAGCATCTGCCGTCGGTGTAATTACGTCTGACCAGTTAGGCAGATGGGACTCGGAGAAGTCGATTACACCGAGATCTGCGAACGAGCCCGATCCGGCTACTTTTTCGTCCCCAACATCGTCCATCACCTCTTCCAGTCCGAGGTAGTTCTGCATAAACGATGTCATCTGCCCATGATAATAATGATAATCCTGGCCCTCTAAGAAGAGCTTGCCGCCTTGATCGATATAGGCGCTGAGGGCTGTCTCCTGATTCTCATCCAGATAGTTCCACGTACCGAGGAACCAGAGCACGTAGGGATACGGTATCAAGTTCTCGGTTGTTATTAGATAGGTGTCCGTGATGGTAAATGGAATTTCCAATCTGACCAGGGTTTGGATAATGGATTGGGTATCCTCAATCATTCCATCCGTATGATCCACGACCAGGACCGGTGGTAATTCCTGACCCATCTCGCAGGTCACGGTTCCGCCGGTTTCCTGGCATTTTCCATCCACGTTCTGCAGTGTCGCAGTGATGAAGGTGGTCCCTGTGGGGAGCAGATCGGTGATGGCCAGATCCGGGACCGAGGACGGGCCGGTGTTGGTGACGACAACCGTATACACCAGAGTCTCACCCACCGCAGACTGCGAGGAGGAGGCCGTCTTCGAGATGGCCAGATCGGCGACCGGAGCGGTTTTGAAATCGCTGACGACCGCGTTGTTCTCGCCTACATGGTCCGGATTCGCCGCCTCCACCTGGGAGGCGAAGGTCAGATTCCACGCCTCCGGCGCGATCAGGAAGTTCAAGCTGAGCGTAAGATCGGCGCCCGCGGCCAGGGTAGAGGCTGTGCAGCGCACCTCTCGGGCGGTCTCATCGGGCGCACAGGTCCAGTCATCTCCCACCGGGCCCAGGTATTGGGCTTCGACCGGCCAGGCGGTGGTGACGGCCACCTCACGGCCGGCGAGCGGCCCGTTGTTGCTCACCCGCAGGGGGTAAGTGAAGGGTTGGCCTTTATGGGCCACTGCTCCCGGCTCCACCGACAGCGCCAGATCGGCGTACTCATCCACATACTGGATGAACGAGGAGACGTTATCCTGCGGGTATGGATCCGCATGAGTGGGCGGGGCATTGACCTCCGCCGAGTAGGTGATCTGGTTGGGGATGCCGCTGCTGATCTGCCCGCGGATTACGAAGACCACCTTCCCGCCGTTGGCTTCGAGGTCCACCAGCTCGTTGATGTCTCCCGAACCCGATAGCTGCCCGCAGGTTGAAGCGCCGGCCGCCTCGCAGGTCCAGCTTGCCCCGGTCAGCTCGGTGGGGATGGTATGCAGGACCTGGGCGGCGGAGATCGGCTCGGGGGTGGCGTTCTCCACGCTGATGGTGTAGCTGATCAACGCCTCATCGACCACATAAGGATGGTCTGTCGCAGCGACGACGCTCAGCTCGGCCGGCGGGAGGACGGTGGTGGTGATCACGTCGCTGTTCCTACTCAGATCGTCATCTATGGCCTCCGCGCCTACGGAGACAGAGTTGGTGATAACCGTCGGCACCGTCACCTCTGGGGCCCTGACCTTGATCTGCAGCTCCGGCGCAGGTCCTACAGAGACGTGATTGTGCCAGCAGGTGACAATTCCGCCTTCCTCGGCGCACTGCCAGCCGTCGCCTTCGAACCCGGCGTAGGTCGTGCCGGCCGGGAGGGTGTCGGTGACGATCACCGGGACAACCTGAGTCAGGACCAGTTCCCAACCCCTGGAGACGTAACCGGATCCAGTGCCATAGGGACTGCCCTCGCCCGTTTCCAAGAACCAGGTATCGTTGACGATGTAGAAGTCCCAGTCGCCGCCTGCGCGCTTGCCGCTAAAGGCCTCCTCGAAAGACCGCGGCGCACCGGCGGGGATCTCTCCCGGGCCGGGGGCCGGGAAGGTGTCTGGCGGCTCGGTGGCTAACCAGTGTGTGTCGAAATCGGCCGGGCGGTAAGTCCCCGGGTGAGTTGTATTGTAGTTGTTTAGGCTGGCCCCCGAATCTTTGAACTCCAGGTTGATTTCCGGCAGCCCTTGGGTGGGATTGTAGCCATTACCGCTGCCTGCGTCGGACATCAAGATCAGCGGCGTGCCGTCCGGACCCTCCAGCATTAAATCCAGATCATCGGCCCAGGGTTGGAAGATCCCATTTACGCGAACGGCCACATCCCCGATCACTCCCGGCAGGTCGGGAACGTGGATCGTGGAAGGATAAGGGATCGGTGGGGCGAAAACATCGCTGAACGGGGCAGGCTCGGTAACGGTGATGTACTGCCGGTTGGTGAAGATCCATTCGGTGGCCGGCAGATCATTCGGCCCGTTGTTAGTCACCGCGATGGTGTAAGTGAAAACATGCCCGCCGGCAACCGGATCGGTTAAAGCTTGCTTACTCACGCTAAGGTCGGCTTCCAACTGGATCTGGAAGGGGGCGCGGGCCAGGTTGTTGCTCAGGTCGGGATCGTGGGTGGTCGGGGCGCTGCTCACCTGCGCCGTGGCCTCGAACACCCCGCCGATCATACCCGTCGTGGCGTGGATGGTGATGGTCTGAGAAGCGCCAGCCGCCAATGCATCCCGAGCGCACCGGATCTGGCCGGTCGTCTCCTCACAGGTCCAACCCTCGCCAATCGCATCGACGTAGAAGATACCGGCCGGCAGCGTGGTGGTCAGCACGATGGATTCCGCACTGTGCGAGCCCAGGTTTTCGACCGAAACCGTATAGGTTACCGGCGACATGCTGTTTACCTTCGGGGGCGCGGCGGCTATCTGGACCGAGAGGTCGGCGTAACGGACTGTGTGAGCCTCAACCGAGGCCTGGTTGTTAGCCGGGTTCAAATCGACTGTATCCGCCGCAACCACGGCTGTGTTGGTGAAGGAGGTTGCTTCGTCCGGGGCGCGGACGGTGATTTGGATTGTCTCGGATTGGTACGGGTACAGGCGCGCTCTGGAGCAGATCACCTGGCCGTTTATGAACTCGCAGGTCCAATCGCTGCTGGCGCTGGTTCCGATAAAATCAACCTGCGCGGGTAGAGTGTCGGTGACGGTCAGGTTCTCGGCGTCCAGCCAGCCGATGTTGGAGATTGTCAGGGTGTAAGCAAACTGGTCGCCCGAGTTCACCATATCCTCGGAGACGGTCTTGGTCAAAACCAGGTCGGTATGAGCGATCGCCTCGAAGGTCCGCTCGACCTGGTTATTGCTCAAATCCGGATCTGGCGTGAGACCGGTGATTTGCAGGGTGGTGTTCATTTCCCCAGCCCAATCGATGGCGGTCATGCGTACATGGATCTCATCCCGCATCCCGGCGCTCAACCCGTCACGCGTGCAGGAGAGCGCTCCGGCGTTCTGGCTGCAGGTCCACCCGGCGGCCTCGACGCCCTCGTACTGCGCATCCAAAGGTAGCTGGTTGGTGAGTGTGATCGGCCGGGTTGCATCGTCGGGGCCCAGGTTTTCAACCGTGATGGTATAGGTGAAGGGCAGGCCGGCGAATATTGGATCCCCGGCCAACTCCAGGTCAGCCTTCAGGTCTGCTAAGGGTTCAGAGGCCGATTGAACGCTGGCGGTGTTGTTATCCAGCCTGAAGTCTGTGGTCGCCGAGCGGATTTCAGCCACAGCCGTCAGAGTCGCCAGACTGTCAACGGCCTCGGCCCGGACTTCGATCTGAGAGGCGCCGCCTGGGGCCAGGCTCGGGCGGGTGCAGACCACCTGCCCGCCGTGGTGGTCACAACTCCAACCATCTGCGGAGGTAGAAATGTAATCCGCCTCGGCCGGCAGTTGAAGGGTGGCCGTCAGCAGTGAGGCCGTGTTCGGCCCCAGGTTTTCGATTTGGGCGGTGTAGAGCAAGGCTCCGCCCGGGACCACCGGATCGGGGGCCACACTCAAGGTCAGGCCCAGATCGGTCTGAGGATCGATGCGCGTCACAGCCGATGCCTGGTTGTCCCCCTGATCGCGGTCGATGAGAGCCGCACGGACGGCGGCGGTGTTGGTCAGAGCCTCAGTCGGCGTGATGGGCGCGGTCACGTACAGAGTGAGCGGTGCTGAACTACCGGAGTTGAGGTTGTGCAGCTCACAGGCGATCTCTCCGCCGGTCTCTGCGCAAAGCCAGCCAAGACCTTCATAATCCTGGAAGACCGTCCCTGCGGGCAGGGTGTCCACAAGCTGCAGGGCCGGTTCAGACTCGATCTCCAGGCTCCAACTGATGATCGAACCGGCATCGTAGGGCGAATCGTCATACACGTAGAGGCTCCAGACGCCGTTGGCCTGGGTCCCCTGGAAGATCGACAACCCGGTCCCGTACGGGCCGGCCGGGGCGGGTGAGGGGAAGGTATCTCCGCCGCCGAAGTTGGTCGGGCGGTAAGTCCCCGATTCCAACATCCCCGTCAATTCGCCGGGAGCGGAATCCGAGAAGGTCAGATACACTTCACTGACCGGCTGCGATCCACCGGCGTCCGACATCAGGATCACCGACTGGCCAGACGGCCCAACCAGGAGCACATCCAAATCGGCCGGCGAAGCGTGGGTGAGCCCGTGCAGGGTGACGCGCAGCGAACGGATCTTGCCGTAATCGCTGCTGATCTGTATGTTGGAAGGATAGCTGCTTGCCATCCCCGCCCCCGAGGCAGCGTTGATGCTCATGTTGGTTGGACTGAAGTGTAAAGCGCTGGCCGTCGAGAGCGAGTTGGGCCCGTGATTGGTAGCCGTGAGCGTGTAGGTGAGGGTTTGCCCGGAGAAAACCGCGGTTGGCGCAGCTTTCGTCAAGGAAACATCCGCCTCCTTCACGACGCTCACCAGCGCCCCACCGGAGGGGGTGCTGTTGTTACCCGGGAAGGTGTCGGTCATATTGGCAGGCAAGGTGATCTGAGCGCGCGCATCGATCACCCCGCCCATGGGCATATCCACCTCGGCAGTCACGGTGAAGGTCAGAGGATCACCGGGGGCAACTGTCAGGAATTCGGAGACACTGCCTGCTCCGGCAGCCGGGCAGCTTGAGGCGCCAGAGGCTGCACAGGTCCAGGAAATATCCCTCAGTTCTGGAGGGAACAGAACTTCCAGGAGGATATTTTTGCCCAGGCTCGGGCCTCCATTGTTCACGGCTACCGTATAAGTGACTGTATCGCCGTGGAAGACCTGCTGTGGCCAGACGCTTAAGCTGACCGAGGCATCCACCTTGGCTTGGATGGTGGCGGATGTCGCCACAGATGCCTGGTTATTGGACGGATCCAATTCCACAAACCCGGCTGGTGGCTGCAGGTAGGCGGTGTTTACCACCTGACTGCTCACCGCGCTGTCCAACAAACCGCTGGCAATGACCGTAACCGACGAGAAGGGAGGTAGATCCAGTTCCAGGTTGATATCTCCGCTGCCGGATTCGGCCTGGCAGGATGCGCCTTGTCTCGCCTGGCAGGTCCAGGTTACACCGCTGATCTCCGCCGGGAAGGTGTCGCTGAGGATCACATTCTCGGCCGGGCTCGGTCCATAGTTTAAGACGGATAGCGTGTAGGTGAGCGGCTCGCCGGGGACCGGGTTCTGGTTGTACAGGTGCTTAGAAATGCTGAGGTTCGCCTTGGGGAGAGTTACCAGGCTGGTCTCTGCGGTGTTGTTGTCCGGATCAGGATCGACCGGTGGTCCGCTGACCGTAGCGCTGTGCACCAGCGTGCCGGGTTCAAAAGGCGCGTACATGCTGAGTTCCAGGCGCGCCTGGGCCCCGGCTTCCAGGCCTTGCCTGGTGCAGACAGCCCGGTCCGCGGACCATTGGCAGCTCCAGCCATCACCCGCGGCTGCAAAATTGGTGTGCCCGGTAGGATAGGTATCCTCAAGCGTGATCGGCCCTACGAGATCATCCGGACCCGCATTCGTAACGGTGATAACAACCGTGTATGGATCCCGGATGGGAACTTCCGCAGCGCCGGCCGACATCTCGAGCTGTAGATCGTGGAGGGGCAGGAGCGACGTCGCTGCCTGGCTGGTGTTATTGCTCAGGTCCGGATCGTGGGGCGCGGCCGAGACCCGGGCAATGTTGTCGATCGTCGTGTTGCTGCCCACCACGACTTCGGTTTCCAACTGGATGGAGGAGGCGGCGCCTTTCGCCAGGCTTTCCAGCTCACAGGTCACCTGTCCGCCGGTTTCCTCGCACTGCCAGCCTTCTCCGTTGAAGCCCAGATACGCCAGGCCGGCCGGCAGGGTGTCGGTCACAACCACCTGGCTGGCCGGGGAGGGGCCGGCATTGAACACGTTCAGGGTGTAGCTGATCACATCGCCTACCCCGAAGGGGCCGGGCAGGCCGGTCTTCTGGATGGAAAGATCGGCAAGGGCCAGCACCTCGGTGACAGCCTGTGCCGTATTGTTCTCGGGGCGGTCGTCCGGCATGGCGGCGGTGATGGCGGCCGTGGTGGTGATCACCCCGGCCGATTCGGGGGCGCGCAGGGTGAGATCGATGGGCGGCAGGTCGCCAAGCGGCGCCTCGCTGCGGGTGCAGGACAGGGCCTCGTTCTGGCCCGCGCAGGTCCATCCCTCGCCCTGCGCCGAAACCAGGCTGCTCCCGGCCGGCACCGTGTGGCTTACGCTCACCGGCCAGCGGGTGGTGATTTCCAGGCTCCACCCGTCCAACCAACTCGGGCTGCCGGCCGTATCATCGACGACATACAGTTTCCAGGTCCCGTTCGGATCGAGCCCGTTGAAGACAGAGAGCTGGTTCGCATAGGGCGCGGCGGGTGCGGGTGCGGGCAGCGAGCTGCCATCGCCTTGGTCTGCCGGCTGGTACACTCCATCTTTCGGAGGATACAGGCGGATGGGCCAACCATCATCGCTAAAGGTGAGGTTTTCGGCAAACAAAGCGTAAGGGCCGCCGACATCCGATAGCAGGACCACCGCCTGGCCACCCGGGCCGACCAGGAGCACGTCCAGGTCTGCGCTTTTATAGGCGACGATATCGTGCAGAGTCACCCGCACCGAGGTCACTTCTCCTGAAAGCCCGCTGACCATGATCTCCGACGGGTATACGTCGGCCGGTCCGACAGACGAGATATTGAGGGCGTCTTCGGAGCGGAAGGCGTTGGTTTCGTTCTGCAAGGGTACCGGTCCGTGGTTGGCTGCCTGCAGGGTGGCGGTGTATGTCTCCCCGGCGAAGACTTGATCTGTGGCCTGGATGCCCAGTTCCAGGTCTGCTCCGCTCTGGCTGGTTACACTGGCTGTCGACTGGTTGTTTTCCGGCCGGGGGTCGTGCTCCTGGGCGCTGACCTCAGCCTGGTTGGGGATTGTGCCGCCGGCTGTGGCGCTGACTCGGGCTGTGATGGTTACCTGGGCCGTCTCCTGCAGAGGCAGGCTGCCGAGCTCGCAAATCACCTGGCCGCCTGTGTAACTGCACTCGCCCTGGCTGCTGACGGCGGATTTGAAGGTCAACAGCGGCGAGAGAGCATCCACCAGGCGGATATCGTTCGCCGGTGAAGGCCCGTGATTGGTGACGACCAGGGTGTAGGTGATCGTCTCGCCGGCGATCAGTTGAAGCGGATCGACCCGTTTTTCCAGTTCCAGGTCGGCTGCCGAATCGACTCGCAGGGAGTAGCTGTGCGTCTCAGACAGGTTCCCCGCCCGATCCTCAGCCTGAACGGTGAGGTGGTAGAGTCCAGGGGACTGGAAGGCGGGTGTAAAGTGCCAGTTCTGGCCTTCCAGGGCGGCAAGCGTGCGCCGGGCATTGCCCTCCGCATCTCCTACGGTCACGTAGACTGCGGCGACTTCGCCGCCATCGGTGACCGTGCCGTTGAGCACCGGCTCGGCGGTGAGGTCTGCGGACCCGGCCCAGTAATCGCTCAGATGCACCTGGTCGAGGGCCTTGGTCACGCTGATCTGTGGTGGAACCGTGTCGATGCGGTAAGTATAGGTAATCGTCTCGGAACGATTGCCGGCCGCATCCACGCCGCTCAGGTTGAACCAGCGCTCCAGGCCATCGCCTTCGCCGGTTACTTGCAGCGTAGTTCTCCAGGTCCCCACAGCCTCCCCGGCGGGGGATGCGCCGCTCTCCACACAGCCATCAGCCGTGCAGATTTCGGCGGTCGATGCCCGGTGATCGTCGGTGATGAATCCGCTGATGGGGTAGCGGCCGGATTTTATATAGCCGCTGTCCACCAATCCCTGGCTGGGGCCGTCCAGGGATGCGACCGGGGCGGTGTTATCGACGGTCAGGATGACCGCCTCGCTCCAATCGCTTTGGCTGCCGTATCGGTCGGTGGCGCGGGCGCGCACCGAGAACTGCCCGGCGGTCTCGCCCGTATCCCACAGGCAGGACCAGCGTCCATCGAAGGGCGAATGGTCATCGCAGGCGAACTGCGTCTCTGCCCCGGTCGCGAGCGAGGCCACCAGGATTTCGACTCGCGCAATGCCGGCCGGATCTTGCGCCTGGCCGCTTAACAGGTGGTCGCCAGGGGCGAAGATGTCGGGCCGGGGATCCACGCTGACCCCGGTTGGTTGATCGAGATCGATGTCGTGCTGGAAGAGGATCCAGTCGTAGGGGCCGTGGGCCGCATCGGAAACGGCGACCTGCAGTTCGGCGGAGGCATTCCCGGGTGTGCCGCCCACCACGGCGGTGAAGGAGACCTCACCGGAGGCGCCGGGGGCCAGGTTGCCCAGGCTCAGGGAGGAGGGCGCCCCGCTCAGACCGCCGAACTGGGCGATATCCACCTTCGCGCTGTGGGCATAACCTTCACCCCGGTTCTTGTAGTGTACGGTGTAGGTGACCACCTGGTTGGGCGCCAGGGGCAGCGGATCCAGATCGCCCGCCAGGCCGGCCAGATCGGGGCTCCCGTCCAGGTCGGCATCCAGGCGCAGCGAGTAGGGGGCCGCCTGGTGGAACAGCGGGCTGTCGAGGAAACTGCCGGTGACGCCCTCGGGTTCCGCCGTCACCCACACGTGCAGGTCGGCCTGGCTGTACTGCCCGGCATTAGGCCGCTGCCCCTGGCCCAGGCTCTCCCAACGGTACATCTGGGTGAGTTGGAAGGCTGCGATTGCTTCCGGGTTTATCGGCGCTTCCATCGCCAGCGCGCTGTTGAGTGGGTTTTGATCGGGCATGGCAGCCCACAGCCGCAAGGCTCCTTCTTCCGAGGCCAGGGCGACCAGGGATATTCCGCTGGAGGCAGGGGAATCGATCCCAATGGCCGCAAACGGCAGGTGGACCAGCGTGCATGGTCCGGCAGGCTCGCCACAGCGGGTGGTCTGCAGTTCCAGGGGCTCGCCGGTCTCTATCCAACCGCCGCCGCTGTAACGCAGCAGGCGGTATTGGCTGCTATCCTGAACCCAGATGAGGTAGTCGGCCTCCATCTGCCGGCCGTTTTCCACCGGCAGCGTGATCTGCGGGCCGCCGCCGAAGGGATCGTATGCGGTCTGCGCGCCGCCGGGGAGCGTATCCAGGTAGATGAACAGATCGCCGTTCACATCCCAATCGGCGCCCTGCCAGGCCAATGCCAGACGGGCCTCATCCCAGGTGGTGTAGAAACGCTGCACGGGGCGGCTTTTATCGCGATGATGGGCGGCGTAGTTGCTCCCCATCTGCGTGGCGCCGGAGCCCATCCAGCCGGTGTACACGCCGCTTTCGTAAGCGCCCGGTTCTAACCGGTCGGGGGTTTCAGGCGCATCGACATAGACCGGCCCGAGGGTTTGCCAGCGCAGATTGCCGAGGTTATCCTGGATGCCGAGATGGGCGTACACGGCTGCCCCTTGCGGGATTGCCTGGACGTGCTCGCCGGCCTGCGGATATGGCGTGAGGGCGCTCGGGGTGGGCGTGATCGATTCGGTCCAGCCGGCGTAGTAGCCCCGGATCCCGCTCCCGTCCTGGCTGTCCGTCCAGCGGATAGACAGGTCAGCACCGGCCGCGTAAACCGTCTGCCCGTTCTCCAGGCCGGCCCCGGCATCCAGGGCGATGGTCATGGTGACCGGTGCAGGGGGAACGAAGTCCACCCGCACTTCAGCCGCAGTCTGGGCGGTGCGTCCGGCCAGGTCTTCGGCCTGCGCGATCAGATTGAAGGTCCTGCCATCGGGGATATCACCGTTCCCCGAAACCAGGCGCCAGTTGCTGCCTTGCAGGTATGCTGTCTGCCATTCGCCGCCATCCACCCGGACGCGCACCCGGGACAGACCTTCGGCGTCGCTCGCCGTGCCGGTGAAGGGCACTGCCGGGCCGCCTCCCATCTGGTGTGTGGTTGTCAGAACAGTTGAGGCGATCGAAATGACCGGCGCCTCCAGGTCGACCAGCACCGGCACAGGATGTGCCTCCGTCTGCTGGTTGCCGGCGTGATCGGTGACGATCGAGGTGAGCTGGTATAGACCGGCAGCCGGTGGGGTCCAGGAGCTCGTCCACACCGTTTCAGTTACGGTAGCCGAGGCCCAATTGTACTGGCCGACACGCTGGCCGTTGGCGTACAGTTCGGCGCGCTGCAAGCCGTGGTTCGCGTAGGCGGCGACATTCACCTCCACAGGCTGTCTGGAGGTCAGCACTGCGCCTGCACTGGGTGATATCACCAACGAATCCAGGTCCGGTTTGACGGCTGGTTCAACCCGGATGTTGACCGAGCCCCTGGCGTTCGCGCCGCGCCCGTCGTATACCACATAAAACAGAGTCTCAGTTCCAACGAAGCCCGGGTTTGGCGTGTAAGTCAGCCGGGGCGGGGAGGTGAGATATTCATCTTCGTCCGGTAGACCGCTCAGAGTCCCGCCTTTGGGGAGGGCTTGCAGTTCGTAGCGCAGGGCCGTGTAATTGGGATCGCTGCCCTGCAGAGAGAAAGTGACCGGCGTATCTTGTGTGGTGGTGATCATCTGCTCGCCAGATGTGGGGGGATAGTTGACGTCCACCGCAAGCTGCAGCGGCAGCTTTTCCCCCTCAGCCAGCTTCCGTACCTCTTCCAGTAAGGTGCCATCCGGATTCATGCGCCAGATCGTCCGGTTGCCGGCATCGACCAGATAAAGTTTGCGGGAAGCGATATCCATGGCGACCGCAGACGGTTGGAAAGCAAGGCCGACCGTGCTGGGATCCGGTTCGAGCAGCACCCGGCTGAAGTCGTTCCAGTCTGGATTCTCTCCGTATTCGTTATGAGTGACGCCGTTGGGAGCGTGTTCTAGATTGTAATAATCGGCCCAGCGGAGTTGGGAACCGGTCAGGTAGAACACCCGCATGGAAATGGGGTCGAAGGCCAGCGAGTGCACGTTGTGGAAGTCTTCCCACTGCCCATCGCACACCTCTAAGGGCTTGTCCCAGGGCCGGCAAATTTCTCCAATCAGTTGCGGGGGAGCCGGATCACCGATACGCAGGTGTGTGTTCTGCGAGCCGGAAGGCTCGATGACAGTATATCGAACCGTGTCTAATTCATAGTTCCAGTATGCGGCTCCATTGGATGGATCGATATAAGGACCCACCGAACGGAGATTGAAGACGCCCTTGCCCCGATTGGTTGCCAGAAGCAGCGTTCCAAGGCGTGGATCGATCGTCAGGCCATGCTGGGAGCCTAACGGATAACGGAAATAACCATTTTTGCCGTATCTGCCGTCCAGAGTGAAGCTGTAGAGGAAATTGCCAATGGCCCGCCGCCCGGTGATGTAAATCTGGTTGCTGTCGGTGTCCACATGGATCTGGCCGGGTTCCATGCCTCCTTCGTCCGGGTATTCGGCAAATAAGAAGGTTCGCCCGCTGCCATCGGCGTTCGCCCGGTACCCGCTCACTCCATCGTTAGGCGGATCGCCCGAACCGTAGCCAGCCCGCCTTTCCAGCCAATAGAGGGCGCCGGAATTTATGTCCACGGCGACCCCGTTCAGCTTGTCGCCGGTCACAATCTGGTCCAGGCTGCCGCTGTCTAAATCCAGGCGCTGGATGGCGCTGCCGTCGGCCCAGTACAGGAAGCGGTCGTTGGGCGGTTGGGGCAGCTCGCCTGCGAATGTGCTGCATTGTCCGTGACTATCGCAGGCTTTCAGCGTCGGGACCTGTTTGACGTGCCCACTGACGGTGCATTGGCTGTAGAAGCCGTACAGGCGGTTCTCATCGCGGAACCATTTATCCCACCAGTCGCTGCTGTAATAGTATTTATCGTCGTTCTCTAAGCTGCAGGGGCTCTCGAATCCCTCCTCGGAAAGGTTGAAGTCGGTCGCCCATACCCGGAAAGAGGTGCGGGCGGTGGGTCCGAAGCCCATGTATTCCAGTTCCATACCCACTCGCGGTGGAGCGTAATCGATCTCGCCACGCCACTTCTGCCAGGTGGCGACGTTTTCATTGCGGTTCCCGGCCACATCGGTCGCAGTCAGGTCGATCTGGTACAGGCCCTCAAGTTCACCGGGCTGGTACGACCAGGTGGTCGATGAGACTCCCCGGCCCGAGCTCGCCAGGTCTGCTTCCACCCACTCCGATGTGTGCAGGGCTGCATCCAGCCGCGCCTGCGCTTCTCCCGACTCTTCTTTGTACACTACTCGCAGGTGGTGCACGCCGGTGGTCAGGAACAGACTCCTGGTCAGCTCTTCCGTCGAATCGAGGAAAGGTATGGATTGGTGATCGATATACGCCAGCAGGATGCCATCTGTATCCACGGTAGCGGTAAAGTAGTAATACCCATCCACGCGGAACAAAGTGTCCTGTTCCCATTCCACCGAGAATCCATCCGCCGGTATGCCCTCGGCCGGCGAATCGTTCCCCCAATTGAAATCAAGCCGGTCGTCGGCGCGCACCACCGCCGGGACACCCGAAATGTCCCGGTTGCTATAGTAACGGGCTCGCCAGAAGCCAGGGGCAACGCCCACGTCCGCCGGGATCAGGCGGATTTCCTGACTTGCCACCCCGGCATGTACCGGACCGGTCTCATACACCGTTCCGGTCAGCGGCGTCCCATTGGTGATCACCTGGTCGGCGGGGAACACCCTCAGGGGTTCCCCTTCGGCCGAGATCTGCTGCCCAGGGAAGGGGTTTTCGAGCTCGCTGGTAGGCGGGGTCACGTCCACATGGAAAGTGATGCTTGGGTAAGCATTGGGCGGGGTCTCATTCTCCACATTGTCGGCCGCGCGCAGCGTGATGGTGTAAGCGCCGGTCGGATCGAGCAGCGGTTGCGCGGCGCTATCATATGCGGCCAGGGTATAGGTGATCGACCAGGTGTTGCCGAGGATTTCTGCCGGCTGCCAGCCGCTGCCATTCGGCTCCACCATCACTTCCACCCGTTTCGGCCCGCTGCCCGGGTAGATGCCCGCCAGAGTGGGATCTTGGACGGCGCCAGTCAGGCTCAGCGACCAGGTTCCGGTGATGCTCTGCCTGGCCGAGATGCTATCACCATCCCGGATCGAAGCAGTCACCGATGGCGGTTTGCCGTCTGAGTAGAAGTGTGTACCTGTACCGAACAGCTGCGCATGGCCAACCACATCCGTCGCCCGGCTGGTAAAGGCGTGCCGGCCTTCTTTGGCAGGCACGGTCAAGCCGTAAGCCCAGCTTTCCCGGCCCGCAGCGCGCTCCCAGGGATTATCATTCAGTTGTACCTCAACGAAGTCCACGAACGAGATCGGATCGGAGGCTTCGCCCCCGATGACCACGTAGCTGCCGGCATGCAAGTAAACTCCGGGTTCCAGAGAGGTGATGGAACTGGACGGACGGTCGTTATCCAGGGTGAGGACATCCGTCTTTTCCAGGTCGATGCCGCTCAAACTGAGCTCGGCTGGGGTGAAAGCCAGGCGATCGAAGAAGAAGCTCTCTTCCCACAACCCTGGGGCAAGGAATGCGCAGTCAGTGCTGTTGCAGGCAAGATTAGAACCGGCGGGTGAAATCTCCGCCAGGCGCCAGCCAAGAGGCTGTGACAGTCCGCGCAGGGCGCCGTCCGAATCCAGGGCCTGCCAACGCGTCAGGGAGCGCGAGGCGGTATCGGCGATCCAACTGACCACCCAGCCGCTGTGGGTGGGGGCATAGGCCGGGCGCGGCGCAGCCATCCCCAGGTCAGAACCCTGGGCGCCTACTGCGCCGAGCGATACCAACTGGTCTGCTGACCACAGGTGTGCTGGCACCTGCTGGCCGTCGCGGTAAACAATGAGGGCGGTGCCGGCGTCGGGGTTTCCGGCTACAGCCGGTTGGTCTTGTTCGCCAGGCGATACGGCTACCGGCCTCACGCTGCCGGGAACGACCTGGCCGCCGGCATCGAGACGCGCCATCCACACATCTGCGGCGGTAGCGGGGGCCCAATCTTCCCAAACGGCCAGCCATTGGCTCCCGGTCCAGGCGAGAGAGATATGGACATCTCTGCCATCCAGGCCCGCCCCCGCCTGTAGGTTCAATCCTCCGAGGGGGACGGGTGCGCTCGAGAAGCCGGTTTCTGACTGACCGAGCCAGCCAACCATCACTTCCTGGTCATCCACTTGCCAGCCGACGAGGAAATTCACCCCATCTGTGGCGACTGCCGGATGCCACTGGCTGCCGGGGCCAGAGGCGAGGGTGAAGATGTTCACTGCGGCGCCATTGGGCGAGAGCCAGGCGCCGGTCAGGTCCAGGTCATCATTCTGCTCCGACCAGGCCACCAGGCAGGTTCCGGCCTGGTTACAGGCTGCTGCCGGGGTTGAATTGCCTTTTGTTTTTTGACCGTCGTCCAGGTAGACCAGATCCGCAGGTTGGTTCGGGTCGAACAGGCCGATGCGCCCATCGATCAGGTCCGGGTTTCCGCTCTGGGGAGCGCCGGTAGCCAGGACCATCAGATAGGGGGAATCCCAGCCTGGAGCCTGAGCCAGGGCCGTAGATCCGATCGGGACATCATCCCCGGCCGTAAGCTCCTGGCGTTCCAGCCACTTCCAACCCCAGGTCTCGACTCCCGGCTGGGGGACCAGGGTTGCGGAAGCCCGGCTTTCGAGGAGCAGCCGCTGCGAAGAGGCATATACAGAAGGTACAAGATTCCGCTGCAAGAAGATATTTTCGCCCGGGGTCAGATCGAAGTCTTGGGTCTGCTGGTCGCCCAACAGAGGGGGGACATTGCTGGTGATGGAGCCCTGGGCATTATAGGGCAGCAGAGGATCTGTGTGATTGCTGACGCTGATAGTATAGGGGACGGTCTGCCCGGGCAGAATGACCCGGTCCTCATCACCGATGTAGGTCTCCATCCCGATCACCGCCACATCGACCCGGCGAGGGTGGAAGGTGTACACCTGCGGGGCCAGATGGTGCAGGTCGCGCTCCAGGCGGTCGCTCATTCCATCCATGTCGGAATCCGCGGTCAGCGGGTCTGAGGTCACCCGGGTATAGGCGCCCGACTGGCTGTAAGTGAACTCCCACCCATGCCATTCCTCGTAATCGGTCAGACCGTCGTTGTCTGTGTCGGTATTTGCCGGGTCTGTCCCCAGCACGACCTCCATTCGATCGCTCAGCCCGTCCTGGTCGCTGTCGAAGCCGGATGAGCCAGTGTAGCTGACCGGATGCCCGTTCTGGCGCAGCTCGACCTCGATCCTGTCGGAGAGCCCATCGCCGTCTGAATCCCAGGCGAAATCGTCCGGATCCAGACCGCCGGCGGCCGCCGAAAGCAGACCGTCACCATCGGCGTCACGCTGGGACGGGAATTTCAGGCTGCCGGCCCAATTCATGCGCACAAATTCGTCCAAGGTGCTGGGGAAGACATCCACAACAATCGTGAGTTCGATCCCTTCGTCCAGGCGGCCCCGGGCGTCCTTGATCTCGCATTTTGAAGCATCCCCCACTCCCCAACAGGAAGCAGTTGGGATGGAATAGCTGACATACAGAGTCGCCGGAAGCTGGCGGTTTATGCCCTTCCCCAGGGTGACCTTAGACGACGCATAGTCACCGTTTTCACCATAATAGACATCGTAGGTCCAGCAGCGGATTTCCACTGCGCCAAATTTATCGGTGAGGCAGGATCTCTGGGTTTCAAACCTGCGAGTTTCCCAGCCGTAACCCCATCCGCTGGCATCGGGCGCCTTTTTGTTGAGCCGGTAGATAAACTCAGTATCCTTGAACAGGCTCTGATTAAAGACATCCTTCGCATTCGCCACCATGCGCATCTTATCCTCATCGGAGCCGGTCGGCGATTGCAGCAGCTGCGTATGGCCGCTCACGATGATCGACATCGAACTGCCATCGACAAAGCCTTTGTCCGGATGTTCGAGCAGCATATCGATATCTTCTACCTGGAAGAAGTCGAATCGATCGAAATCGTAGATCGGCTGTGCTCCGTAGAACAAATTGCTGATCCATCTTGCCAACAGCTCCTGCGTGCGGATGCATAAGAAGGAGGGGAAAACGTCTTCCAACCCGATGGTATTGCACAGATATCCAAGCACAGTATCCCAGGCGCCGATGAGAGCCACAATAAAGGAGCCGACAATCGAGAAGGTAAATACGAACATAATCAGAGCGACGATGGTCGTTGCTATGGTCATCGCCAACATCTGGTCGAAGGCCAGTGAGCCGAAAACGATGGAGCCGCTGATGACTTGATAGATGAACGCACCCCAGATGACAGCCAACTCGATCACCAGGCTAACCACCGAGGCCGCTATCGTATTGTTCATTGCATCCATGGCGGAGATCAGCACATAAGCCCCCCATTCGGAAATGGCTTTATACATGCTGTATAAGGCCATTCCCACGCCGATCACCAATGAGACGCCCATTATGATCGTGCCCTGAACGATTTCTGCCCAGCGTTGTTTGGGGAAGAATAGGGTGACCGTATAGGTAATCGCCAGCGCCAGGACGATGAAGACCAGGGCCCAAACCGCCAGTGTTTTCCCGATGTTCAGTTTGAGCCATTTAAACTTTAACTTTAAAGTATTGATGATCGGATCGGTGACGGTTGCGATGCCGCTTTTCTTCAGCCATTTTCCTAAATACCACCAGGTGAATTCTGGATTGATAGCATCCTCGATGATGAGCTTATAGGTCGTATTGATGAGAAACTTAACGGCCAGCCCCGATTTAATGAGGATCGTCTCGGCCAGGCTTTTATCCGTCTTCACCTTGGGCAGGCTGATCACTTGATCACCGGCGCGCACGATCTCGCTGACGCCGTGGATCAGGGTCAGATAGTACATGCGGAAATAAAGAAGCTTACCGGCAACAATCTCTTCGTTGCTCGCCCCACTTGCCAGTTCATCATCCAAGTCATGCGCGTGACGGCGTTCTAACTCGTTCCAGAACTTATCCACTTGCATATTCTGCCAGCGTGTACCGGTATACTCGTACGGGGACCAATTGATTGTTGCCACCTCTACCACTGGCTGGATGCCCATATCGAGGGTGAGTTGGTTCCCGTTCCAGTAGGTGTTGCCTGCATCGCCGTCCAGGTTGCCACTGCGGTAGCGCTGTTGTGAGGCGAACATCAGTGTGGGCGTAATCGGGGCTTCTGGGGACCAATACTGGGTGAACCTCGCCAGTACGTTGTGGTTTTGAACCCCGACCATATCCGCCAGGCCGGCATCGTAGAAAGGATAGCTGAAGCTTTCCACCCGTAAAATATCATCCAGGTTCCACCGCCGTTCGTCATCGATCCCGTCGTTGCTGAAGCGGTCGAACCGGGTCACCAGTTCGGCAACCGTCAGGTCCAGTTCCCCATTCCCCTGGCACTGCCCATCAACGACCGTATCACAGTCTCGCCCGGAGACAAAGGTGTCCAGGAGACCGTATGAGAGCGGTACGAGGACATCGTCCGAATTGAGGTTCGCGTCCACCTCAGGATCTTCATAGATCACCGCCATATACGTGCCGAAATCATTACGTACGTTCACACCGGTGACCGTGAAATCCGTGTAATAAGTGTTGATCACCTGCTGCTGATTCCGATACTGGCAGTTTTCCGGACTGTTATCCTTGCAGTTGTCGACCAGCGCCTGGACCATCCACACCAGGCGCATCTGCTGAGCGCTCCCCCAGGTCTCGCCCAACTGCTGGTAAGGGAGCTTTGCATAGAAGGCTGCATGCTCGCCGGTATCTTTATCTTTGGTGATCTGCAGTGGAGCCAGGATCAAGAACGATTCGCCCTGGGGTTTGACCATCACCCCGTATTGTTCCAGCAAGGCGGTGTCCACATAGCGGTTGTTATCCTTAGCAACCCGGGGGATATCCAGGCAGAAAGAAATGCCGTCGGGATTATATTCGGTGCCAACTGAGGGGTGTTTGGCATAGAGCAGATGGTTGCCGTCCGCCAAATTGTCGATATGAAGGTTAATGGGTCCGCTGCTCTGACCTCGACTGTTTACCTCAAATTCGGCCACGCGTTCCCCCACATTTTCGCAGGATCCCTCATGGATGTAGTGGAACATAAACCAGGGATCGCTCACCCCTTCATATTGGACATAGAAACTACCCCCAGCCGGGGAAAAATGGACCTTTCCGTTCTGAATGATGCCATAACCATTTTTGCCTTTGCGGTCCGGCAGGGGCAGAGTGATCACCGGGGGACCATCGACCGTGGGCAGGTTGGCGATCCCGGATACTTTGATCTCCAGCATAGGCAGAATGCGGATATCGCCGTTATCGGTGACGCTTGGGTCGGTTCCCGGATCCAGATCGTAGAATGTGGCCCCATCGACGTCCTGCATCTGGCCTTTGAAGTCGCCTTGCGGCCAGTCGTACACGTTGTAGGCATAGCGCAGTTGGTCTGGATTGGTGGGGCGGAGTTGGATCTCAACGAAGGAATATTTATCAGGGGTGAGGTGATCGACCACCAGGGAGAAAGGCTGGTTCGGACCAAAAACCTGGTTCCCGGCAGCGTTGGGTGAGATGTCCAGGCGATCGATCACCCCATCGCCATCGTTATCCAGATCGTGCAGGTCGGGGATTCCGTCGCTATCCCGGTCAACACCCCATTCCAGGCCATCCAGCAGCCCGTCCTGGTTTGTGTCGGCTTCGAGCGGGTCCCCATACCAGATTTGGCCGTTGATGGTGAACCCGTTCACTTCATCAAAATCTGAAATATGATCGGAGTCGGTGTCATACCCATCCGGAATGCCATCCTGATCGGTGTCTGCGCCGCTGGGATTGGTGCCGAGCAGAGCTTCTTCATGATCCGTAAGCCCGTCCCCATCCGAATCCACTCCGCTGTCGTACTGAAAGATCGAGGGCTCCAAGCCCAGGATCGAAGAGACCATCTCCAGGTCCGTCAGAGGTTGCCCGGATGAACTGGGTTGGTAGATGGGGGTTCCCAGCAGCATCTCTTGCACGTCTGTCAGGCCATCCCCATCCATATCGGTCTTCTGGTCGTTGTGGATCAATTCCAGCGCAGCAGCCGGATCGAGATGTGACCGGTTGGCCTCCCGCAGTTGGTTGAGCGTCTGCTCCATCTCGCTCTCCTCCTGCCTGGCTTCCGCTTCGGCCTGGCGCTCCAACTGGCGCGTATAAAAGGCATGCACCTGGCTGCTTTGCAGGAGCGGTCCAACGACAATCGAGACGATCACGGCCGCGGCGAAGGCCACCTGGAACTTGCGCGTGCGCCCCCAGCGGATCAATACCAGGAGGAAGGCCAGGCCCACCGCTCCCAGGGTCAGCCGTCCATCCGCAGCAGCCTGAAGCGCCTGGCTGGTAATAGAACTCAACGGCCCGCCGGCATTGGCCTGTACCGGGGAAAAATCAGAGAAAGTAACATCAACCGTGGCTTCGATCTGCTGCGCCTCTGCCGGAGGGAACTGCACAAAGATCAGCAGCCGCTCGGGCAGGCCTGATTCGTTTACCCACAGTTCCCCGGCCCCGCTCATTTCCTTGTAAATATCAGCCAGCCCAATTTCCATCCCCGGCACGAGCTCGCCCTGCGCTCTGAGCTGAGTTTGGACCTGATCGCGCATGAATTGGGCGAATCGAGGACCATTCAAATCAAATGCATAGCGGGTCAAATGGTTTTCGGAGTTCGACTGCCCTTCGGCCATCAGTTGAATATTGTCGGCCGCGGCCAGGAAAGAGAGGAAATCATTCCCGGGGGCAAACAGGCCGGTGAAGTTGTCCACCTCCATCCAGTCTGAATCGCCTCTGCGCGCAAACGCTCGCTGCCCGTCCACTTTCATGGAAATCCCCGACTCAAGATTAAGCAGGCTGCCACCCTCCGACCATAGAGTCATTTCCATCTGCTCTACAGGCAGGTTGACCTGGCCCTCCATATAAATCTGCTCGTCCTGACCGGTGCGACCGATATTGCCGACAGTAGACAGCGGGCGAACACTATGGACCAGGTCCGATTTAAAGTGATAGCTGCCGGCAGCCTGAACACGTTCCCAGACCTGGCGCACGGAATCATCAGGGTCCACCCCCTGCACAGGGGCTCCTCCCCCAGCGCGGGCCAGAGACGGCAGCATTAAGACCATAATCAGGCCGAAAAGAAGGAGAATCCAGCGGAGCAAATGGAAACGGAGCGTTGGGTGTGAACAGGATGATGGCATCGGATTTTCCCCTTACAGAGAGTATATTAGGTTGTGGGACGAGAGTATGAGGTAGATAAGCGCGGACAAAGCAGCTCTATTTTAAGAACTGGCCGCCGGGGGCTTTCTTATCACAAAAAAGACTTAAAAAGGCTACTTTCGTTATGATAATCGAAAAATCCTATCACCACAATAATAAAATTACACTATTCTCCTATCATCTTTGACAGTCGAGCGAATGTATAGTTGAGGTGTGCAAGAAAATTGCCAATGCCCTCGGGCGGTTGAACCATAGGCCGGGTGTGGAGCGAGTACTGAAATAGAATCTGGTACAATCGAAGCGGAGAAGGCCGCTTCTTGGGCGGTCGTTGGGGGATCGCCCATTGGGGGATCTAGTATAGGGAGAGGATGACGGTGTTGCGTTGAATAATCCCACAATATCCCAAATGTATCCCACAGGTATCCCACAAAACACCACCGGTCCCACTCAGAAACGGTTGTTATTAGTTTGATCCATGGCAACGACAAAACCTGTTGAAGTGTTGATTACGGTTCCATTTTCGGAAGATCTAATCAGCCGGCTGCGGAGCGTTTCCCCTCGATTGAATATCACTGTCCGCCGCGCTCGAAAACCGGATGATGTGCCCGCGGAGCAGTGGCAAAAGGTGGAAGTCCTTTACACGAATGAGGTCCTGCCTGCAGCCGACCAGGCCCCACAACTGCGCTGGATCCAATTTCATTGGGCTGGGGTTGACCATGCCATTGTCGATCCAATCCTCCGGCAGGATGATCTGGTGGCGACAACGCTCAGTGGGGCGGCGGCCTCGCAGATGGGGGAATACGTCCTGATGATGCTGCTCGCCCTGGGGCATCGCCTGCCGGAGATGATGGCGCTGCAGGCACAGCGTGAATGGCCGCGGGATCGTTGGGAGCGTTTGCTTCCCCATGAACTGCGCGGAAGCACAGTAGGGATTGTGGGGTACGGCTCGATTGGACGGCAGATTGCCCGTTTGCTTCACGCTTTTGGGGTGACCGTGCTTGCCACCAAACGGAACGCGATGAACCCGAAAGATTCCGGTTATACCCCTGAAGGCCTGGGTGATCCGGAAGGTGAGTTTGTATACCGCCTGTATCCGCCGCAGGCGCTGCGTTCCATGTTCAAAGAGTGTGATTTTGTGGTCGTCACGGTCCCCCTGACCGGTGAGACGGAGAAGCTGATCGGGGCGGAAGAGTTGGCTGCTCTGAAATCCACCGCCTACCTGGTGGATGTATCCCGCGGGGGTGTGATCGACCACCAGGCGTTGGGAGCAGCCCTGAAAGATAAAAAGATCGCTGGCGCTGCCCTGGATGTGTTCCCGGAGGAACCTCTCCCGGAAGACAGCCCCTTATGGAAGCTGCCGAATGTGATCATTACCCCGCATATTTCCGGTGTCACCACTGCCTACGATGAGCGTGCGGTGGATCTGTTCGCCGAAAACCTGCGGCGCTATATCGCGGGTCTGCCCCTGTATAACCGCATAAACCCTGAAAGAGGTTACTGAACGACGAATAAAGCGATGCGAAAAAAGAAAATTGAGGGAGTCATCTTTGATTTAGGTAGCACGCTCATTTATTTCGATGGTGTTTGGCCGGAAGTGATCGCCCAGGCTGACGGCGAACTGTATGCCGCCCTGCAAGCCGCCGGTTTGTGCCTGGAGCGTAAGGAATTTCTGGCCCAGTTCCGAGAGAGGATGGATGCCTACTATCGGGAGCGTGAAGCTGAATTTGTGGAATACACCACCCTGTATATTCTCCGCACCCTCCTGGCAGAGCGGGGTTATCCCCAGGTCCAAGATGAGGTGCTCACGCATGCGCTCGAGCACATGTATGCGGTTTCTCAATCGTTCTGGAAAGCGGAGCAGGACACAAAGCAGACCCTGGAGGCGCTTCGCCAGCGAGGCTACCGCCTGGCGCTGATCTCGAATGCCGGTGACGATCGCGATGTGCAGGTATTGGTGGATCAGGCCCAGATCCGCGAGTATTTCGATTTGATTGTTACCTCTGCCGCCCTGGGGATCCGCAAGCCAAACCCGGCGATCTTCCAGGTGGTCCTGGACTACTGGAAGCTGGAGCCCACTCAGACGGTGATGGTCGGCGATACACTGGGCGCCGATATCCTCGGCGCCAGGAATGCCGGCATCCACGGAATCTGGATCAACCGCCGGGCCGATACCCCGGCGAACCGGGCTCATGTAGAAACGATCCGGCCTGATGCGGTGATCACCAACCTGGACGAGCTGCTCCCCCTGCTTGAGGCAATGGATGAGTAAGGCGTCGTTCCTGTGATGAGCAGCGGTACCAGCATAAATCTGCATCAGACAGTGATGCCGGTCTCCATAGAAATGTTAAATAGGTCGATAAATATATCTAATTTTGTCCGATTTTATTCTTGATCGTGATAGAATTATTAATAGGCCGTGCTTTTTCCACCGGTTTTGGCTGATCAGGGGGATATCGCTGAAACCTGTGTATTTGCGAGGTTCTGCAGGGGGACACTGATACCGGTAATTCTGGAGGGTGGAATGGTAAATATGAACCAGGTGGAGACCCCGTCTCTACCCGAGCAGGCGAATCATCCCCATGAGGTTGTGATCCGAACAGAAAACCTAACCAAACGCTTCGCCAACGAAGCTGCAGTTGATGGGGTAACTTTCTATGTTCCCCAAGGGACTATATTCGGGTTTATCGGTCCCAGCGGATCGGGGAAGACGACGACAATCCGCATGCTCACCGGCTATTATGCCCCGACCGAGGGCATCGTGGAAGTTTTCGGGCGGGCTCCGACGAAATTCTCCCAGGGTTTACGGGCGCGCATTGGCTACATGCCGCAGCTATTTGTCCTGTACCCCAACCTGTCGGTCTGGGAAAACTTGAATTTTGCCGCTTCTGTTTACGGGATGAGTTTCCGGCGTCAAAAACAGCTTTTCGATGTGCTGGATTTTGTCGACCTGAAAGACCACCGCAACAAGCTGGCGCGCAACATTTCGGGTGGGATGCAGCGCCGCCTCGCCCTGGCGGCGACCCTGGTTCACGACCCGGACCTGGTATTCCTCGATGAACCCACTGCAGGCATCGACCCGATGCTGCGGGCTAAGTTTTGGGATCGCTTTCGTGAGATGCGCCAGGATGGGCGTACGCTGTTCGTCACCACCCAATATGTAGGTGAAGCGGCTTATTGCGATCTCGTGGGGGTCATGGGGGATGGCAGGCTGTTAGCCGTGGATACCCCACACGGGCTGCGTTATAAGGCGTTTGGCGGGGATATCATCGATCTGCGCACGGCCGAGATGCTCGATTATCGCCTGGTCCGCCAACTGGATGATTTACACCTGATCAAAGGGAATATGATCCGCACCAGCGATCACAGCGTGCGCTTCACCGTCGAAGAAGCCAGTACCGCGATGCCGGCCATCATGGAATGGTGCCGGGACCAGGGGGTGGTGATCGAATCGATTGAAGAGTACCAGCCTCCTTTTGATGATGTCTTTGTTGAAATCGTGCGCAGCAATGGAGACGGGGCGGTGGTGAATGAATAAAATATGGCGTGGTTTTATTCGCATGTCCTCCTTCCTCCGCAAGGAGGTTTTTGTAATTTTACGCCAACCGCGTTTGGTGCTCACCCTCATCCTGGGCCCCTTCCTGATTCTGCTCATTTTTGGAATCGGTTATCGGAATGAGCCCAGGGCGCTGCGAACCCTGTTCGTCGCTCAGGCAGACAGCCCCATTGCTCGCCAGATCGACGAGTATGCCACTACGTTGGGCCCGCAGCTCATCTATAAAGGGGTAACGGATAACACCGAACAGGCCCTGGAGCTGCTGCGGCGCGGGGAGGTGGATGTGGTCGCCGTGACGCCCAACAACGCTCAAGACAAGATCCGCAACAACCAGCAGGCCACTTTTACCCTGTACCACCGAGAGATCGATCCATTCCAGGTCGATTACGTCACTTACTTCGGGCAAATTTATATTGATGAGGTCAACCGGCGGGTGTTGACCGCCATCACCCAGGAGGGGCAGAGCGACGCGAGCACCGTTCAGGAGGACCTGGCCGAGGCCCGTCAGAATGCGACGACTCTGCGCCAGGCGTTAGAAGCCGGGAATGAAGCTGCGGCCACCCAACAACGCGGTGAGTTGGAAAATAATCTGGATGCCATCTCACTGGCGATGGGGGCAAGCCTGGGACTGTTGAGCGGCGTCGATCAGGAGATCGGCTCTGGAGGGGGCGCCACCGCCTCGGAAATTCTGGCCGCACTCCAGAGCGCTCAGCAAAATACGGCCTCCTTAGGGATGGCCAGCGAATCCGGGGAAAGCAACCAGGCGCGCATCGAGCGGGTGCGAGAGGTCGAAGGAGACCTGATGACCCTGGAAGAACAATTGGGGGAGTTCACCAATATCGAGGCGAATATTCTGGTGCGGCCTTTCACCATTGCTTCGGAAAGCATCGCTGCTATTCAACCCACCGCACTGGATTTCTTCACTCCCGCGGTGATCGCTCTGCTGCTCCAGCACCTGGCCGTGACCTTCGCCGCCCTTTCCATTGTTGGCGAGCGGACGGTGGGCACGATGGAGCTCTTCCGGGTATCGCCGCTCTCCGCCGCCGAGGCCCTGCTGGGCAAGTATCTCAGTTATCTGATCTTCGGCTTCATTATCACTGTGGTTCTGACCTTGTTGGTGTATTTCGGGCTGCGTGTGCCGATGCTCGGCTCCTGGTGGGATTATGCTCTGGTGGCTTTTGTCCTCGTTTTTACTTCCTTGAGCATCGGTTTTGTGATCTCTTTGCTGTCTGAGAACGAAAGCCAGGCGGTTCAATACACGATGATCGTCCTGCTCACCAGTGTGTTTTTCAGCGGGTTCCTGCTGGCCCTGGAGTTGATCTGGCAGCCGGTGCGCCTGCTCTCCTGGCTGATACCGACCACGTATGGGATTGTGTTGTTTCGAGATATCTTCCTGCGCGGAGATCCGGTCGACCTGCTCCTCTTAGGGGCGCTGGCGTTAATCGGAGTGGTCCTGATGGTGATCGCCTGGCTGCTGATGCGGCGGCTCATCTCCAGTAAGTAACCGGGAGAGAACCGGACAATAAAAATGCCGCCTCGGGCGGTATTTTTATTGTCCGTGACAGAACATGGTATATGCCTTACATTTACCTAAGCCAATCCCTTCTATGTTTGATGGTAGAATCTCCACGCTGTTCGCGATAACGAATTCAAGCTTATATTTATGGCAACAGAAACTGGCAACCTCCCCGTTCGCAGTGATCCTGCTCGGGGTTTTGCTTTAATTGCCTCTTAAATAGGACGAGCAACCTGTTTATTTTAGTGCATCAGAACAACCCGGTATTCATCGCACGAGGAGCATAAGAATGAAACAAACACGCACAGAACATGATCTATTGGGTGAGCGCGAAGTGCCCGCCCATCGCTATTACGGCATCCAGACTCTACGGGCAGTAGAAAACTTTGACATCAGCGGTATCCCCATCGGGCATTATTCGCTTTTTATCCAATCCCTGGCCTATATTAAAAAAGCGGCTGCCCTGGCGAACCGGGATCTGGGTTTATTGGAACCGGAGCTTGCCGAGGCGATATCTGAAGCGGCGGATGAAATCATCTCCGGCGGCTATCTCAGTGAGTTCGTGGTAGACGTGATCCAGGGCGGCGCGGGCACCTCAACCAATATGAATACCAACGAAGTGATCGCCAACATCGCTCTGGAGAAGTTGGGTTACGAGAAGGGGCGCTACGATATCTTGCACCCGCTCAATCATGTCAACATGTCCCAGTCAACCAACGATGTGTACCCCACAGCGATCCGCCTGACCCTGAGCCGCAAGCTCGATTGGCTGGTGGAAGAGATGGAAGTGCTGCGCTGCTCGTTGGAAAAGAAGGGCGTTGAATTCAGCGACGTGATCAAGATGGGGCGCACGCAGCTCCAGGACGCCGTCCCCATGAGCCTGGGGCAGGAGTTCGAGGCCTATGCCATCATGGTGGGGGAGGATATCCAGCGGGTGCAGGAAGCCCAGGCCTTAATCCGGGAGATCAACATGGGCGCTACGGCGATCGGTACGGGCTTGAACTCCCACCCGGATTACGCTCACCTGGTGACGCAAAAGCTCAGCCAACTGAGCGGGATTCCGGTGCAGGAATCGCGGAACCTGGTGGAAGCCACCCAGGATGCCGGAGCATATGTGCAGCTTTCCGGCGTGCTGAAACGGGTGGCGGTCAAGCTGTCCAAGATCTGCAATGACTTACGGCTGCTGTCTTCCGGGCCACGGGCCGGGCTCTCTGAGATCAATCTGCCCCCCATGGCGCCGGGATCTACGATCATGCCCGGGAAGGTCAATCCGATTATCCCCGAGGTGGTCAATCAAGTCGCCTTCGAGGTGATGGGCAACGATGTCACGGTGAGCATGGCTGCCGCCGGCGGTCAACTGGAACTGAATGTGTTCGAACCGGTGATCGCATTCAACCTGTTCCGCTCCATCGACATGCTGGCTCGCTCTTGCCGCACACTGGCGGAACGGGCGATAGACGGGATCACGGCCAATAGAGAGCACTGCCGCAGGATGGTGGAGCGCAGTATCGGGCTGGTTACCGCGCTCAACCCGTATATCGGATACGAAAAGTCGACCGAAATTGCGAATGACGCCTTGCGAACGGGCCGCCCGGTGTATGACCTGGTGCTGGAGAAGGGGATTCTCTCTCGGGAAGAATTGGATGAGATACTCCTGCCCGAGAATATGACCCGGCCCAGGTATATCCATCGGAAATAAACCCTCCTGTCTGAGGAGGAAACAGGGATTAGAGGAGTCTGGGGCCTTTATGCAAGGGGCGGCGTTTCCCTCAGGCTCTGCAGTTCTACAGCCACGCGAGAGAAGAGGCCTTCTGCCTGGGTGATCAGGTTGAGGGCTTCTTCCTTTCCTTGTGGATCAACGCCATCATTGATCAGCCGAGCGGATAATACTTCCAGTTGGCGCAGCAAATTGGAGAGGGAGACTGCGCCCATGCTGGCACTGCTTGACTTCAGGGTATGGGCGTTGAATTTAACGCCCTTCCAATCCGCCAGCTCGATGGCCCTGCGGATTTCGAGCAAATGCCTTGGCGCGTCTTCCAGGTAAATCCCCACGACCCGCGAGAAAGCGGCAGGTTCACGCAGGGCGCTGATCCATTTCTGCACAACCTCTGATTGCACGGCCTTGCTACAAGGATCGAGCTGTGGCTCGTTGAGTGGGCGGCGGCTGGGCGGAATATCTTTCAACTGCTGGCAGCGAAGCAGCGCCGAGATCAGATCCTGGATGCGTAAAGGCTTCACCAGATGGTCGTCCATCCCCTGGGAGAGAAAATAATCCAATCCTCTTTCATGAGCGCTGGCTGTCAGGGCGACGATATACGGCTGTTGGTTTTGCGGCAGCCGGGCTCGGATTTGGTGGGTGGCCTCCTCGCCATCCATCAGCGGCATGTAGCAGTCCATCAGCACCAGGTCGTAACTCCGCACGCACAATGCGTCCAGGGCTTCCTGCCCGTTTGAAACGCAATCTGCCTGGTAGCCCAGCTTCTCTAACATCAGCAAAGCGACCTGTTGGTTGACAGGGTTGTCTTCGACCAGCAGGATGTTGAGTGGGATTTGCTCGGCAAGGTCTGAATTGAGCGGCTGGGCGGGGTCGTTCTGGGATGAGACGCCTGCCTGGCCCGATAAAGCCATCTGCACCGTTTCGGCGAAGGCCGCCAGTCTGACCGGTTTGTACAAATGGGTGGTAAACAACGCCCGATCGGGATCGATCTCCGGCTTGCCCATATGAGTCAGGAGGATAACCGGAAGGCCGTCCGCGCCCTGAACCCGGCGGATTTCCTCCACCAGTGAACTCGGCTCCATCTGGGTGATTTGCGCGTCCACGATCATTAAGTCGTAGGCCCGCTGCGACCTGATCCAATCCAGAGCCTCGAACGCATCACTGGTTGCGCTCGGTGACAGTCCGAGACGTTCGGCAAATTGAACCAGGGCTTTTCGGGTATTGGGATTGGCGATGATGAACAGGAGGCGCTTCTCGGCCAGCAGCCCGGGCGAATCTTCGAAAATCTGCTGGCGAATTGCTTCTGTCCGGATCGTGAAGTGAACCGTGGTCCCTTGCCCGGGTATCCCCTGGCTTTCTACCCACATATCGCCATCCATCAGTTGGCAGAGCTGCCGGCTGATGGTCAGGCCGAGACCGGTGCCGCCGTACTTGCTCGATCCGGGTGTCTGAACCTGGCTGAAAGAGCGGAACAGGCTGGGGATTTTCTTCGGCGAGATTCCCAGCCCTGTATCTTGCACTGAGAATTTCAGTGTGCAGTTTTCCACAGACCCCGAGTCGGATATACTGTTCGCACTCTGTGCGGATTCACCGTTCGAGACGGTGAGGATTACCTGCCCGTAGTCGGTAAACTTGACTGCGTTGCTGAGCAGATTGGCCAGGATCTGCCTCAGACGGGCTGAGTCTCCGATAATTGTCTCCGGGACGTCCTGCGAAAGCAGGTAGGCCACTTCGAGCTCTTTCTCGGCGGCTTTAGCGATCACCACATCCAGCGCCGATTCGATACACTCGCGCAGGTTAAACGGAGACCGGTCGAGGGTCATCCGCCCGGCTTCGATCTTCGAGAAGTCGAGGATATCGTTTAACAGACTGAGCAGAGCCTCCCCAGAACTGTGGATGGTTTGGGCGAACTGGCGCTGCTGCGGGTCCAGCGGTGTATCGCTGAGCAGGTAAGACATACCGATGATGGCGTTGAGCGGTAAACGGATCTCATGGCTCATATTGGCCAGGAAAACGCCCTTCGCCTCGGCGGCGGCTTCTGTGGCCCGGCGGGCTTTTTCCGCCATTTCGAGCAAGAAAATGTTGTCGATTGCCGTCGCCGCCTGTGCCGTGAGGGCCATCAGCAGATCAACGTCATGCTGGGTAAACCGGCGCTCGTCTTCGCGGTTTATGGCTGTCACTAAGCCGATTACTTCGCCTCTGGCAATCAGCGGAACGGCGATCAGGGAGCCAGCCCCTAAGGCCTGGCACAGTGTGCAGGGTTCGATATCCTCGTCACCGGCTAGACCGGTGTAAAGTACTGGCTGCCGGGTTTCGATGGCAGTCCCGCAGCTCCCGGATGAAAGCATCTCATACGTGATCTGCTCTTCATTCCCCAATGGGAGGCCGTCATACATCGACAGGAGGACCTGGCGCTTCTCGTGATCGAACAGGTAGACGGCCAGTTTATGCGCCCGGACCAGCTTGTTGAACTCCACAGTGAGGTTACGGCACACCTCTTGCAGGTTGGTCGACCCCAGGATGGCTTGGGCAGTGATGAACAGACCTTCCGTTTCTTGCAGCGCGCGCTTAGTGGCCTCTGCCAGGCGAGCGTTGTCGATGGCGATGGCAACCTGGGCCGCAAAGGCGAAAACGGTTTGGGCGTCTTCAGGGGTGAAAGGCACGCCGCTCGCGCGCCCAACGCCCAGCAGCCCAATCGGCCGGTCCTGAACGAGCAGTGGAGCGTTGATGAACGAACGAATGCCCGCGGTGCGCTCGGTCTCCATCCAGCGAGGATCGTTATCCACATCTGGAATTAACAGGGGTTGGCGGGTTTCGAGGACGGTGCGGTTCAGAGGAAAAAGTTTGGCGGGGATGCTGAATTTTTCGCTCGCCTGCTGATCTCCGCGCTCTTCGGCGGCTAAGACCAACTGCTCCCCTTCCAGTAAAATAATGGAAGCGTGACAACAGTTGATAACCGTTTTAAGTTGGGCCAGGATGCGATTCAGTACCTGTGTCAGGTCGAGTGTGCTGCCTACGATCTTCGCGACTTCACGCAGGGCATCAGAGAGTTTACGCCGGTGCTCTTCACTTTCCCTGGCGGCAATCCCTTTTTGGATTTCTTGCTCGAGTACTGCGATTTGTCGCTGGAGAGATGCTTTTTCAGCATTCAGCGCCTCCCTCTCTTCGGTAAGGCGCCGGATCTCTTCCAATAGTTGGACCTTTGTTCTCCGCTCGATGCTCATCGCGATACTCGATATTATTAGTGAAGCTATCCGGCTCAACACAGGATAAAGACTGGGGGAAACCGGAACACTTTGTACGGATGGAATACCGTATTGTCCAACGAAAAGCTAAATTGGAGGCTGGGAATAACAAATAGCCAGGAATCTTACATATAATTCTAATACAAAAGTTGGAATTGGTGCAAAAAACTGGCTAACGAAACCGTGAAGATTGGATAATAGAACAGAAAGTTTGCGGCAGGGTCTTCCCGCCGCAAACTTTCTGTTCTTGAAAGAAACTCTACGCTAACAAGGGAAACGAAAAGTGAGATCGGGCGCTCAGGCGAGGTGAAGCTCGGCCTTCACGAATTGATTCTCGTCTGGCTCGGAGATGGTGAAACCCAGCCGGTCGACCATCCGCCTCATCACCTGGTTGTCAGCCGTCATGGTAGCATCGATCCGATCTAATTTCTCCTCGCGACCGACCCTCACCAACTGGCGCAGCAGCTCGCTGCCCACACCCATGCCCTGAAAGCGGTCACTGGTCAGCAGGGTAAACCGGGCTGCGTTTTCACCGTGCAGTTTACTGAGACGTCCGGCGGCCAGGAAGCGCGGCTCACCATTTTCGTCCAGGTCTTCGGCCACAAGTGTGATCTCACGATCATAGTCACAGTGACAGATGCGGGCCAGGCGTTCATGCGCCACCCGTTCGCTCAGCAACAGCGGGTGCAGGTAGCGCAAATAAACACTGCGGTCAGACAGGGTTTCATGGAACTTGACCAGCAAGGGTTCGTCCTCCGCCCGAATCGGCCGGAAAGTGATCTCTTTACCGTTCTTGGCGGTCCATTTGCTGATGTACTGGCTGGGGTAAGGACGGATTGCCGGCCGGGGTAAATCCTCCTCCTGGGTTTCTGGCCCGTAGATGACCACGCGGGCATCCAGCGCCAGGAGGCGCTCGGACGAGGCCAGCAGGGGATTGATGTCCATCTCCTTGATCCAGCTTTGTTCGACAATCAACTGGCTGAAGCGTACCAGGAGCTGTTCGAGGGCGGCCAGATCGACCGGCTTGCGGCCGCGGACCCCTTTCAGGGCCTGATAGACCTTGGTGCGCTCCATCATCCGCCGGGCGAAAGTCGAGTTCAGCGGAGGCAGCCCCAGGGCCCGGTCTTTAAAGACTTCAACCAATTGGCCTCCCATCCCGAACAGGATGACCGGACCGAACTGCGGATCGATGCTGGAGCCCAGGATCAGTTCGTACCCATCCAGGCTGGACATGGGCTGCACGGTAACGCCCAGGAAATTGGGGCTGCCATCCGGGGCGAGTTCGCCGGCTTTCTTTTTTACCGATTCTCGGATGGAGGTATAACCGTTGCGCACGGCTTCTGCGTCTTTCAAGTTCAGGAGCACTCCGCCGACATCGGTCTTATGCGTGATGTGCTCGGAATGGAGCTTGAGCACCACCGGGTAACCGATTTTTTCGGCCCATTCCACGGCCTGCTCGGGACTGCTTGCGATCCGCGTTTCTACAGTGGGGATGCCGTAAGCGGCGAGAATCGCTTTCGATTCATACTCGGTGAGTATGGTGCGTCCTGATTGGCGGGCCTGTTGAATGATCTCGGCGACGTGCTGGCAATCGGGTTCGCAGCCGCCGCCATCACCGGGCAGGACGGGGGTTTCGTACAGCCGCCGGAGGATGGCGGCATAATCGGCCATGTAGACGAACATGCGCGCGGCTGTGTCTGGGTAAGGGAAAGTGGGGATGTTGGCCCGGTTGAGGATCATCTCGCCCGCGGCTACATCATCACCGCCCATCCAGCTAGCCAGGACCGGCTTACCAAGCTTCTCGGCGTAGGGGACCAGTTCCTCCGCGGTCCGCGTGGGGTCTGTCATCGCTTGTGGGGTGAGGATGACGAGCATGCCGTCACTGTTCTCGTCGCCGGCCGCGATTTCAAGCGATCTGGCATAGCGCTCGGGACTGGCGTCTCCCAGGATGTCCACCGGGTTGTTATGGCTCCAGGCGGCCGGGAGCAGTTCATCGAAAGCCTGCATGGTTTCATCCGAGAGTTCTGCTAACTGCCCGCCGTTGCTGATCAGCGAATCGGTTGCCAGAACCCCAGGACCGCCCGCATTTGTCAGGATGGTCAGGCGGTGTCCGGAAGGCCGGGGCTGTTTGGCGAGCACTTCCGCCATGTAGAACAGCTCGGCGATCGAATTGACCCGCAGCACACCGCTGCGGCGGAAGGCGACATCGAGGACCTCATCGCTGCCGGTGAGCGATCCGGTGTGAGAGGCGGCTGCTTTGGCTGCGCCCGCGGTGCGCCCTGGTTTGATCACGATGATCGGTTTCGTCAGGGCGACCTCGCGCGCGGCCGACAGGAAGGCGCGGGCATCACCAATGGTCTCCATGTAGATAACGATGCTCTGCGTGCGGGGATCATCACCCAGGTAGTAGATGAGGTCTCCCCAGCCGACATCCAGCATCGAGCCGATGGAGACAAAGGCGCTGAAGCCCACGTGTTCTTTATGGCTCCAGTCGAGCACGGCGGTGCACAAGGCGCCGGACTGGCTGATAAAACCAACACTGCCCGCTCTTGCCATACTGCTGGCGAAGGTGGCATTCAGACCGGTCAGCGGGCTCATCACGCCCAGGCAGTTGGGGCCGATGATGCGCATATTGCCACGACGGGCGTGCTCCAACACCTGCCGCTCGAGTTCTACGCCTGCCGGGCCGGTTTCTTTGAAGCCGGCCGAGATGATGATCGCCCCCTTCACCCCATGATCGACGCACTCGGCGACGATGCCCGGAACCGTCTGGGCGGGGGTGGAGATCACCGCCAGGTCCACCTTTTCCGGGACAGCGGATATACTGGGATATGCTTTGATCCCCAGAACGCTCGACCGTTTGGGGTTGACGGGAAAGACGGCGCCACCAAAGGGGTTGCTGATCAGATTCCACAGGATGGTTCTTCCTACCGTGTCAGGCGTTTCCGATGCGCCGATCAGCGCCACACTCTTGGGCGCAAAAATAGCGTCCAATGCCCGCCGCTGGTATCGCAGCAGGTCGTGAGATGGATCAAACAACGGTACGGTCGTAGTCGAATTTATTGTATTCTCCATGATTTATCCCCTCTCGCTTCTCGGGCGGCTGCCCGGCTGCGCTTAGCTCGATTTCTTCAGCCGAAAAATCCCCCCTGCCTGTGGCGAACCATTACCGGTCCTCCGCAACAACGCTTTGATGAATTATACAATTATCTCTTCGGTTTACCCTTTCACGTAAGATAATTTCTCGGCAATCAGGCCGTAGCGAAGCGTGTAAATATCTACACCCCGTATATGGCCCGGCTGCCCATTCAGATCGGTCCAGTTATACCGCCAGAGCATAACACAACGCTGCCCAGATGCAAATAGGTCTTCGATCTCGATTCTGGCTTGTGTGGAACTGCTGAAGAAATTTTCCCAGAAGAGGCGGATCTCCTCTTGGCCTGTATAACGAGCGCCATCCGGGGGTGGGGAGGTGTTTTCAAATACACAGTCTGGTGTCATTAAGCGCATCATCTGGCCGATATCGCCGGCATTCAGCGCCTGGTTAAACCGGATGATAATGGAGATGGGATCTGATAAAGGAGCCATTCTCTGCCTCAGCTTTCCAATATCACAACCGAGAGAATCAACTGTCTGGCGAATTTCGCCTGGACCCAGATAGGGTGAGGCCTCGTGCAAGATCCAAGGTGATTATAATAATAAGACCTCTGCTTCACAGTTTCAAAACTTTACGCTCGGCAGGCAAAAATCAGCACTCAGTTCGGTTCACGTGATAGGATGGAACCTCTGTTCATATGGAGGAAAGTTCATGGAACAGACCGTTTTTATCACCAGGCGAGAAGCCACTTGTTGTGAATGTAAAGAGGAT
>CAYMLG010000005.1:71747-128584 GCA_964391195.1 uncultured Anaerolineaceae bacterium
CGCCAGATGTTCCCCGGCTGCCCGGAAGGCAGGGAGATGGTCATCGCGGAACATGCTTGCCGTAAATACAGTGGGCGGGTAGGCCGTTCGGCCGCGGCAAAAAGTTTCGATCCGGAAGCGATCCGGCTGGCGGTGTCTGCTCATGTACGGCATTACGAAACGAATTACGATGACCTTTTGGCAAAAGGTTGGGAGAGATGGGCAGCCAGAGATGAAGTGAAACATCAGGTAGCCGACGTATTGAACAAATGGAGGCAGGAATGACTGCCAAGAACAAGAAAAAAGGGAAGCAAAAGCCACCAAAGATTAAAGTCGATCTCAATGCCGGGATGCCCAAACCGAAGCCGGTTGAATGGGCGGACCCTACCCAACTTCTTGAAGGGGTTTCGAATAACGAGTTATTGGGCTGTTGGGTCTGGGATGAATGGGAAGAGCAGGGCATGACCCCCGTGATCGTTGCCCGGCGCCAGGAGGCGGATCGGGTTATCTATGCCTCCTTCCTGGTGGATTTTTACTGCCTGGGCGTGAAAGATGCGTATTGGCGGAGCGGGATTTCCGAAAAGGCATTTCAGCGTAGTTTGCCTGAGTTGTGTTTTGGAGAGCCGGAGCCCTGCGATCCGGGCTTCGCTCATGAGTTGATTTATGGCTCCATAGAATTCGCCCGCAAGTATGGGTTTGAACCTCACCGTGACTTTGAGAAGGCCCGCCTTGGCTATCACTGCGTCCGCCTGGACAGCGCCAGATTTATAGTGGACGCGCACCACCTCTACCGGTCGTTTGGTTTTTGTGATATCGAACCTTACCCCGGCAGTGAAATCCCACCGGACTATCAGTGTAATTGGGTGCTTATGGAAAAGCAGCTCGACCCGGCAAGCTAAGCCAGGTCGAGCCGGTGTTACCGGGAATCAAGATCACTTTATCGCAGTAATCATCGGGTCCTGTTCCAGAGGAGCCGGGGTTCGTATAGCTTTGCGGACGAGTGGGCTGAGGAGATCATCCACTGCGCGGATATCCCTGGGTCGCTGATCCGCAGGACATTGATCGAAATACTCCTGCGCGGCTTGCTTTCCGCTCTGGGTCGGCAGTACCTCCCGAAATCCGATCTCCTGCATCCAGGCAGCCAAGGTTTTCCCGGAAGGATGTTGGGTGGTGGAGACCCGCGCCTCCTCCACCAGCCCCACGATCCGGTCCAGCAAAGGCTCTTTGAGATGGTCAAAGGCCAGCAAAGTTTCAGATCCCGGGATCAACCGTTGGAACTCCTCGACCGGCATGCGGATGGTCAGCCCGTACTGGATGCACCGCTCCGCCTGGATATCCCGGTTGTACACGATCAGCCGGCAGCGCTCCTGATCCAGCCCGAACAGCCAGACATCTTTTTCGTGTCCATCGCGATAGTCGTTGAGGGCCTCGTAATGCACTCTCAGCCTCCCGCCCGGGCGGAGGATGCGGTACAACTCCGACAGCATCCAGCACGGGTCGGGCGTTTGTTCGATGGAAGACGCCGCCATAATGCCGTCGAACGATCCACTTTCGAAGGGCAGGGGGCTGCCAGGCGGAACGTGAACGAAGCGAGCGTTGCGGATCCCCATCCGGACCGCGTTCTCCTGGCAGACCGCCACGCGGCGCTCGGAACCGTCCACCCCGACAACCTCGTCCACATAGGAGGCGACCAGCAGCGAGGGCCAGCCATCTCCAGGCCCGAAGTCAAGCACCCGTTTTCCAACCCCCTCCACCGAGAACAAAAAATCCAGGATCGAGCCACGGTCCCGCCAATGCGAAGGTTGGTTGGCATCGAACGGCAGGTAGATGACCGGCAAAGACCGGCCGGACTGGGATACCATATCGTCGTAGATGAGCCGGTCCGTTGTGCATGCTTCCGGCCGGAAATTCGTTTCGATCCACTCAAAGACATCCATGCGTTCTATCCTCTCCTGGCAGTTTACATGATTGCGTACGCATTTTCCTCTGCTTATTACCCTATCAGAAGGAACTTCTCGTAAAAAGTGAAGATGTACACCGAAAAGAACTTATTTTCGTCTCTTCTCCTAACGTTATTACCGTCATGCCTGATTCAGTGTGCACACACAACCTGTCAGCCGAGAATGAATTGTTATCTTGGGGTGAGGGCAGCGAAGCGCTCTCACCCCAAGATAACAATTACTACTTTCCCAGGTTTATAGTAAGATACAATCAATGGACCTGTTTGACCACGCCTTGCAGGAGGGCATAAAGACCAAGGCGATGCCTGAGGCGCATATGTACACTGGACGAATACATAGGCCAGGGGCACATTCCTGAGAGGATCATTTAAATAATCTGGTATGCGCTGGTGAACTGAAGCAGTGGTTTTGCTTGAACTTTATCTGGGGGATAAGATGATAAAAAATCAGGTGTCGAGGATGATCAATATCACCAAATGATCCGAGAGATTTTCTGGGAATACCTGCAGTGGGTAAACGCAAAAATCCAACATGGATACGGTATATCCTTTAAATACATTCGATTGTTCTTCAGTTTAGAGGTGTAAAGGTTTATGTCAAAATACATACTTCTTGTTGATGATGATGCGCTGTTCAGACGAACCCTGGCTTTTAATCTGGAACAGGCGGGTTACCACACCAGTACAGCCGCCAATGCTGAGGAAGCCTTAATGTCCGCCCGGATCAAACGGCCCGAACTGGTGCTGTTAGACATCGGTCTCCCTGGAATGGATGGTCTGGATGCCCTGCGCCACTTTCAGAATGAGCTCCACGTCCCTGTCATCTTCCTGACAGCCCATCGCCGTGAGCTGGACGAGGCATTGGGGATGGAATTGGGGGCGGATGATTATATTACCAAACCCTTCAACTTCGATGTTTTGCTAGGACATATCAAAGCCGTACTGCGCCGCGTCTCATCTCAGGAAACGATATCGACCGCCGAGACCGCCATCACGGTTGGCGACCTGACGATTGACCCGGCGGCTCATGTTGTCACCCTGGCTGGAGAAGAGGTTGAACTGACGCCCCGAGAGTTCGCTTTGCTTTACACCCTGGCCCTGGAGGCCGGAAACGTTGTCACGGTCGATAAAATCCTTTCACGAGTTTGGGGGGCCGAATATGTTGGTGAACCGCAGGTCGTTTATGTCCATATCCGTTGGCTCCGGCAAAAAATCGAGAAAGACCCCACCCACCCTCAGCGCATCCTCACCGTACGCGGCATCGGTTACAAGCTGAGCGCAGAAGCCGATTAGTTAGAAAAGATCAGTCTGCCGGTTGGCGAAGTCAGGAAAAAGCCGGTGAGCAGTGTGATAGAGGTCACACTGCTCACCGGCTTTTTATAAATTTAGCCGCTAGCTCAAAATCCTTAAGGTCTTTTTTAGCTCGACATTCGCATTCCATAAAGTCAAGAAGTCCGGTCCGCTATATGATAAGGATGAAAGTAATGGCCATGCTCATATTAGAGAATGGCCGAAAGAGATCTCTGAAAGGAGATGGAGAAATGTATTGGCTTACCGGTTTTCTCGGCATTCTGCTGATCCTGGCTCCTTTTGTGTTGGGCTACAGCAGTGACTCAGTCGCCCTATGGAGCAATATCATCCTGGGCGCGATTGTTCTGGTTGTCTCGGTTATTGAGGGCCTCACCCCCAATGAAACTCGTTGGGAGTATTGGGTTGCAGGGATCATGGGCATTCTGGCAATTCTAGCTCCCTTCGTGCTTCAATTCAGCGCCGTTGCAACAGCGCTCTGGGCCAGCGTCATTTTAGGGGTGATTGTAGCTGTGCTGTCTGGCTATGAGTTGATCACGTTGAACCGCAGCCCCAAAGCGCATTGATCCTTCGGTTCGATTGCAGGGTATCCCGGCCCTCTCTGACATTGTAGGAAGCGGGGCTGTCTGGAGGCGCTGGCAGGTGGTCAAGCGATCGCCGGCGATTTCCAGTGCTGGGAGTGCCATTACCGGGAATCGCCGGCGGAAAGCTCGCTGGAGCATGTGGAAAGATCGCGTTGCATACGCCTTCCGTAAGGACAATTACCTCACCCAAGACCCGATTTGCGAAGTTAACCGGGCATCAATTGCCTGAACAGCCTGCGTGATTAATGCCATAAACCCATGCCCTCTGATGTTGGGTGGTGAGATCGGCGGTACGCCAGAATTGATCGAGCATCGATTTGATTGTGTTTCGATCGCAGGCTTCGCCAGGGGGCATTAAATCCAGCTAGCGAAGGTTTGGATGTTGAACCAGTGGCGCTGCGCGAAGCTTAAGGGGGTACCGGCGCAGCAGCCCTGGTAACTCATTCCTTCACCCAGAAAGGACCTCCCCTATGGAAACGACCTCCATAAAGTCCGATACTACAAAAACCGAATTAGACGAAATCTGTGTAAACACGATCCGTTTCCTGTCGGTAGATGCAGTCCAGAAAGCGAACAGCGGGCATCCTGGCCTGCCACTGGATGCAGCACCCATGGCTTACGTGTTGTGGACTCGCTTCCTAAAGCACAACCCCACCGACCCCAAATGGTTCGATCGCGACCGTTTCGTTCTATCCGCAGGCCATGGATCGATGCTGCTCTACAGCCTCTTATATTTAACCGGCTATGATCTTCCACTAGACCAGATCAAACAGTTTCGGCAGTGGGATAGCATGACACCCGGGCACCCCGAGCGCGGCCTTACGCCTGGTGTTGAGGTGACGACCGGGCCACTCGGGCAAGGCTTCGGAAACGGGGTCGGTATGGCGATCGCAGAAGCTTACCTTGGGGCGCGTTATAACCGCCCCGGTTATAAGCTTATCGATCACTACACCTATGGGATTGTCAGCGATGGAGATCTCATGGAAGGTATTTCTGCCGAGGCCGCGTCACTGGCAGGTCATCTGAAGCTGGGAAAGCTGATCTATCTTTATGACAGCAACCACGTCTCACTCGCGGCAGGGACTCCGATCACTTTCACCGACGATGTGGCCAAACGGTTCGACGCCTATGGTTGGCATACCCTACAGGTCTCAGACGGCAACGATTTGGACGCGATCACCCAGGCCCTGAAAGCGGCGCAAAAAGAAACTGAACGACCTTCCCTGATCATTATAAATACGCATCTCGGTTATGGATCGCCACATAAACAGGATACCTTTGAAGCTCACGGATCGCCGCTGGGGGAAGAGGAGGTGAAACTGACCAAGCAAAACCTGGGATGGCCGGAGGAACCCCCATTTTTTATCCCAGAAGAGGCCCTTCGACACTTCCGCCTTGCGATTGAGCGGGGGAAGCAAGCTGAATCGGAATGGCATGCAAGGTTCGCCAATTATACGGAGGCTTATCCTGACCAGGCAAAAGAGCTCCAACTGGCGATCACCGGCGAACTGCCGGCAGGTTGGGATCAAGATATTCCCAGATTTCTTTCGAGCGAGGGGCCCATGGCAACGCGGGTAGCTTCAGGGAAGACCCTGAACGCCATCGCGGCCAGGCTTCCGGCATTGATCGGCGGCTCTGCAGATCTGGACCCTTCCACGCACACGACCCTCCAGGGGATGGGAGATTTCGAGAACCCATCTCAAACGGTGGTGGATAAACAAGGGTCAGCCGGGGGAGGCTGGAGTTATGCAGGCAAGAACATCCATTTTGGAGTCCGTGAGCACGCGATGGGCGCCATTTTGAATGGGTTGGCGGCCCATGAAGGGATAATCCCCTTTGGAGCGACTTTCCTGATATTTTCGGATTACATGCGCCCTCCGATTCGCCTGGCAGCCCTGATGAGGCTGCACGTGATTTACGTATTTACCCACGACAGTATCGGCCTGGGGGAAGATGGCCCTACTCATCAGCCGGTCGAGCAGTTGCTCGGTCTGCGGTCGATCCCCGGGCTGATCGTGGTCCGCCCGGCAGATGCCAATGAAACCGCGGCAGCCTGGCATATTGCCCTTGAAGAAAAGAACCATCCAGTAGCCCTGATATTGACCCGCCAGAAAATCCCCTTGCTCGACCTGGACCGGTATCCTCAGATCCCACTTGGGGTACGCGCCGGTGGATATATCCTGGAGCATGCGCCTCAAAATACTGCGCCCGACATTACGCTGCTCGCGACCGGCTCCGAAGTTCACCTGGCCCTTTCAGCTCGTGAAAAGCTGGATGAATCGGGAGTCCATGCGCAGGTTGTGAGCCTGCCGAGCTGGGAACTCTTCGATTCCCAGCCCCGCGAATATCGGGACGCTGTTCTGCCGCCGGGCACACCGCTGTTGGTCGTTGAAGCCGGCGCCCCCCTCGGTTGGAAGCCGTATGTAGGCCCGCGTGTTCCCGTGATTGGCGTGGACCGATTCGGCGCCTCGGCTCCCGGCAGTGTAGTTATGCGGGAATATGGTTTTACGGCCGATAACGTATACAGGACGGCGCTTGCCATTCTCGATCGCGAGAAGAAAACGCCTTATGTTGATTAACTGAGAAGGAAAGGAAATGGAAAAACAAGAGAATCCCTTACTTGAACTTCAGGCCCTTGGCCAGAGCATCTGGCTGGATTTCCTGCGCCGGGGCATGATTACCTCTGGTGAACTTCAATCCCTGATCGAAGATGACGGGCTGCGTGGGGTAACCGACAACCCTTCGATATTTGATAAAGCTGTTACTGGAAGCCATGATTACGATGAAGCGATCCGCGCCCTGGTGCTGGAAGGGAAAAAACCGGAGGAGATGTACCTTTCTCTCATCGTTGAGGATATCCAACAAGCGGCCGATCTCTTCCGGCCGGTCTATGACCAGATGGACGGCAGGGATGGTTTCGTGAGCCTGGAGGTCTCCCCCTATCTGGCCCATGATGCGGAGAAAACGATCGCCGAAGCAAAGCGTTTTTGGTCGCTGGTGGACCGGCCGAACTTGATGATCAAGGTTCCGGCGACTTTAGAGGGGTTGGTTGCCATCCAGCAGTTGATCAGCGAAGGAGTCAACGTCAACATTACCCTGTTGTTCAGCCTGCCCCGTTATCGAAAGGTAGCCGAAGCCTATCTCGCCGGCCTGGAAACCCGGGCGGCGCAGGGCCAATCCCTGGATCATGTGGCATCTGTAGCCAGCTTCTTCTTGAGCCGGATCGATTCGCTCATTGATCCCCTGCTGGAGAAAAAGATCCAGGCCGGAGGTTCACAGGCAGAACGAGCGCGGTCGTTTCACGGACAGGTGGCAATTGCCAGCGCGAAGACGGCTTACCAGATCTACCGTGAAATTTTCAGCAGCCAACGCTTTCAGCGCCTGGCGAAACTGGGCGCCCGCACACAGCGCCTCCTGTGGGCCAGCACCAGCACGAAGAACCCGGCTTACAGCGATGTCAAATACGTAGAAGCCCTGATCGGTGCGGATACGATTAACACGCTTCCTTTAGGGACGTTGAACGCATATCGTGACCATGGGCATCCGGCGGCTCGTTTAGAGGAAGGTGTGGCAGAAGCCCGAGACCTCATCAAACTTGCGCAGTCAGAGTTGGAACTCGATCGCTTATTGCAGCAGCTTGAAGATGAAGGCATACAGAAGTTTGTAGCTGCTTATGACCAGTTGATGGCAACGTTTGCAAAACAGCCAATCAGGCACTGAACACAATCCGCATCATAGAGATCCCTCATGTAAACGAAAACGGACTCAGAAAAATGTGAGACCGGTGCTATTGGATTGGGCGTGATGGGGCGGAACCCCTTCATTATTGGCGTACGCAGCTATGAGCGCGTAGATGCCCAGGGCATATTCCACACGGAACGGATAAGCTGATAAGGAGGCCGGCCATGGGTAGAAATGCAGCCAATGAACCTGCGGTGTTGGCTATCTTCGGCGCCGGCGGTGATCTGACCTGGCGCAAACTTATCCCTGCCTTGTATAACGTGTTCCGGGATGGGCATCTACCTGAACACTTCGCCGTTATCGGTTTAGATCATAAGGAGATGGATATCGAGAGTTTTCGCAATCGCCTGCGGGATGGGGTCGACCGATTCTCAAAGTATGGCAAGACGGATGATAAAACATGGGACATCTTTTCCCTCTACCTGACAGATTATCTCCTGGTAGATTTTGACGATCCGAAGGCTTACACAATTCTCAACGATAGGCTTTCTGAATTGGATGCCACCTGGCATGGACCGGCGCAGCGGGCCTTCTACCTGGCCACGCCACCGGCGTTGGTCGAAACCATCGCCCGGCATCTGGGGAAATCTGGCCTTTCACATGACCGTGAACGAGAGCGCATCGTGGTCGAAAAGCCATTTGGTCACGACCTCGCCTCCGCAGAAAAACTGAACAAAATTCTCCTTCAAATTTTCGACGAACCCCAAATCTATCGGATCGACCATTATTTGGGGAAAGAAACGGTACAAAATATCCTGGCTTTACGCTTTGCGAATGCCCTCCTCGAGCCGGTTTGGGACCGGCGTTACATCGACCATGTCCAGATCACGGTAGCGGAACAACTTGGTGTCGAGCACCGTGGAAGTTATTATGACAAAGCCGGCGCACTGCGAGATATGGTCCAGAACCATTTGATCCAAATCCTGTGCCTGATTGCGATGGAACCCCCCGTCTCATTCGATGCGGATGAAATCCGCAACAAGAAGGTCGATGTGCTGCGCGCCATTCGCCCCATCCCCCCTCAGGAAGCGGAACGGTTTGCCGTTCGGGGCCAATACGGCGCAGGCTGGATACAAGGGGAGCATGTGCCCGCCTATCGGGACGAGCCGGGGGTGCAAGCGAACTCTTTCACCGAAACCTTCGCAGCCCTTAAGCTCTACGTGGATAATTGGCGCTGGCAGGACGTGCCTTTCTATCTCCGCACGGGCAAGCGCCTGCCGCTCACAGTTTCCCAGGCCTCCATACATTTCCGCGCCGTACCCCATCAATCCTTTCCAGCATCGGCGGTCGTAGATTGGCAGCCCAATATCCTTTTAATCCGCATACAGCCGGAGGAGAGCATTTGGCTTCGTTTTCAGGTTAAGCGCCCGGGGCCTGACATAAATTTGAGCACTCAAGCGCTGCGGTTCAACTACCAGGAAGCATTCCAGGTCCCCCCATCTGAAGCTTACGAAACGCTGCTTTTGGATGTGATCCTGGGAGACGCAACTCTGTTTATGCGGGCCGACCAGGTGAAAGCTGCCTGGACGGCTGTCATGCCGGTACTTGAAGGATGGCAGAACGTGCCTCCAGACGATTTTCCGAACTATCACGCAGGTGACTGGGGGCCAGAGGCCGCTGATGCTTTGATCGCTCGCGATGGGCGCAGTTGGCTAGAACCTGAAAACTGGGAAGCGCAGTCTTGATAAAGTTATGCTCATCAATTTCCTTAGATCTCGTTCTTCTGGCCGCGATTCTGCTGCCTTCAGGGTTGGCCATACGAGGATATTTCCTGGGGCGCCGCAGAGGATGGAACGATTTTGATCGCAGCGCCTGGCTTCTTGTCAGCCTGTTCTCAATAGCGCTGGTTAGCGTGGGGGTTTTTATTTTCTTTATCTTTTCATACTTCGTTAGCTGCTAGGCAACCCACTGAGTAGACTTAAGGTTTTCTTAGGGTGACGATTACCTTCACATAAGGACTTTTCCAATAGAAAGCGCTATGGTGGTTAATAAAAGGAACCGATGAGGAAAGTTCACTCTAGGGTTGATGTATCTTGCGTGGATGGGTTTTGCGGACGTCCTGATTGAACCCAAAAGCGGTAACCTGAACTCTTGATCGGGTTCTCCAGGAAGGAGTAATCAAGTAATACGATGAAAGACAACAAATTTGGGCATGACTATATTCGATCCGAGGATCAGGCAATTGAAATTCTGGATGATCCACTTGAGCCCCAATTTCTTCGAGAGGAAGCTGTCCGTTACCTATCACTCAGACCCACCGAGCGAGCGATCAATAAATTGGTTTGGGCTCTTCAGGACGACGACTTCGGCGTGCGCTGGGAAGCCTCGATATGCCTGGCGTCTCTTGGCTCGAGGGCGCTGCCGGAATTACTAAAAGCTCTGGTGGACCCGAAGCGAGTCGGCGATTCTCGTTTACGAGCAGGGGCATACCGCATGTTACACCACTCCAAAAGCCAGGAATTTCCGGTCTCAATCCAAAAACTGTTATTGGCGTTGAAGGGGCCTGGGGCTGATATCGTCACTTTAGAAGAGGCTGGCAAGTTATTACTGCAGCTCGAAAAAATTCAGCGGGATCAGAAGTATATGGGATAAGGTGATCCATGTTAGCAACAATCTGGATGCTGGTGATCTATTTTTTCGCAGTGATACTCCTAGTAACCGCTATGCTGGGGGGCTCATTTTTCCTGGGCCAACGGCACCATAACCGGGGGATGGACGAGCCTTACGAGTCGGGGATTGTTTCGACGGGCGACGCGCGCATACGTTTTGACGTCAAGTTTTACCTGAATGCGATGTTCTTCGTCATCTTCGACCTGGAAGCCATTTTTATCTTTAGCTGGGCGGTAGCTCTGCGCCAGGTGGGCTGGGCCGGCTTTGTGGAGGTGTTGATCTTTATTGGTGTTCTGTTCGCCGCGTTGATCTACCTGTGGAAGTCAGGGGCGCTTGACTGGGAGACGCCTAGAGAGAAGCGGGACTTGCTCCGCAGGTCTAGGATGCTCGAAGCCTCAATGCAACCAGAGATTGGTGAGTTGGAGAGGATAGATTTGGAGGGAGTGAACGGGTCATGAAATGGTCGCTTAGCAACCCCCATGAAGATCCAGGGCAGAGGCCTGATGATAGCACGCTGGAACAGGCGATGCGCAAGAACGTGATACTCTCCCGCCTGGAGGACCTGCTGGCCTGGGGACGAAAGAATTCCACCTGGCCTTTCAACTTCGGCCTGTCTTGCTGTTATGTAGAGATGGCGACCAGCATCACGAGCAAGTACGATATTTCCCGGTTTGGCTCCGAGGTGATCCGGGGGACACCGCGAGAAGCAGACCTGATGGTGGTCGCCGGGACGGTATTCATCAAGATAGCCCCTGTCATCCAGCGGCTTTACGAGCAGATGATGGAGCCCCGCTGGGTGATCTCGATGGGATCGTGCGCCAATTCTGGGGGAATGTATGACATCTACAGTGTCGTTCAGGGAGTGGACAAATTCCTGCCGGTAGATGTTTATGTCCCGGGCTGCCCACCACGCCCGGACGCCTTCATGCAAGGGCTGATCTTATTACAGCAGGCCATAGGCAAAGAGCGACGCCCGCTGAGCTGGGTGATTGGCCCGCAAGACGTGGCCCGCCCCCCCATGCCATCCTTACGGGACCTGAAGCGTCCCGAGCGGCAGACAGCCACTGTGCTTCGCACTCCGGATGAGGTTTGATATGCAGAGAAATGAAAATGAAAGAATCTAGAAAGCTTGCATCTATGCTGCTGGTGAGGTGGGGTGTGCTGTTTCTAATCCTGATATTCGCAGCGCTGGCCATAGTGCCGGCCATTGCGTCATCGCAAGGTTCGATCGATACGAGCCCAAATAGCCACAACGAACAGAATCCTCCGTCGAATATGACCATCATCGCGCTGCCGGCAGCCCTGTGTTTGGCCTTTTCCAGGTCTGGGGGTATTTTCATGCCTTCAAACCGTCATTCCGGGAGCTCAACTGTAGAAAGCTGGAATAAAGGCCAAATTCGATGCCCCACTGGTTGTGGATGATAACAGGCAGGTAAAGCCAATGGATGAACGACCCAGCCTCCTCTTCGAACTACAGAGCAAGTTCGGCCAGGAGACCCTCATACCACAGGCGACTTGTGATGAAGTACTCACCTTATGGGCGCCTGAGAACAGGGTGAAGGAAATTTTGCGTTATCTGAAGGACGAAGTGGACAGGCCCTTCCAAACCCTGTATGACCTCACCGCGATCGACGAGCGAGAACGGATCAACCGGCAGGGACAGCCGGAGGGTGATTTCACCCTGGTCTATCATCTCCTCTCCTATGGACGCAATGAAGATGTGCGCATTAAGCTGGCCTTGAAGGGCGAGACACCGGCAGCGCGCAGCATCGTCGATCTCTGGTCTTCAGCGAACTGGTATGAGCGCGAAGTGTGGGACATGTTTGGGATCACTTTTACCGGTCACCCACACCTGAGGCGAATATTGATGCCGAACACCTGGGAAGGACATCCCTTACGCAAAGATCACCCTGCCAGAGCAACCGAGATGGAGCCCTATCGCCTGCCGCAGGAAAAAGAGATTTCCGAGCAAAGATCACTCCAGTTCAACCCGGAGGATTGGGGGATGAAGCGCCACAGCGAAGTCTCGGACTATATGTTCTTGAACCTGGGCCCGCAGCATCCCGGCACCCACGGTCTGCTGCGTATCGTACTCGAGCTAGATGGCGAAGAGATCATCGACGCGGTACCCGAAATCGGCTTCCACCATCGCGGCGCTGAAAAGATGGGCGAGCGCCAATCCTGGCACACCTATATCCCCTATACAGACCGCATCGACTATCTAGGGGGTGTGATGAACAACCTCCCCTACGTCATGGCGGTTGAGAAACTGGCCGGCATCCAGGTTCCTGATCGGGCGAAGGTGATCCGGATCATGCTGGTGGAACTATTCCGCATCGCCAGCCACCTGGTGTGGTATGGCACCTTTGCCCAGGATCTTGGGGCGCTGTCGCCGGTTTTCTATATGTTCACCGACCGGGAGCGGTTGTTCGACATTATTGGAGCAATCTGCGGGGCGCGCATGCACCCCAACTGGTTCCGCATTGGCGGCGTAGCCCAGGATTTACCGAATGGATGGGACCGGCTGGTCCGAGATTTCCTCGATTACCTGCCGCCCCGGTTGGCAGAGTACGACCGGTTAGTGATGCAGAACCGTATCTTCAAAGCGCGCACACAGGGCATCGGCGTCTATTCGCTCGATGAGGCGATTGAATGGGGTGTGACCGGCCCCAACCTGCGCGCCTGTGGCCTGGAATGGGACTGGCGCAAGAAGCGACCTTATTCCGCATACGATCAATTCGAATTCGACATCCCCACCGCTATCCACGGAGATTGCTATGATCGGGCGCTGGTACGGGTGGAAGAGATGCGCCAGAGCCTGAGGATCATCCGGCAATGCGTGGAGCAAATGCCTCCCGGCCCATACAAATCTGAACATCCCCTGACCACACCCCCACGAAAAGAGCGCACCATGCACGATATCGAAACGCTGATCCACCATTTTCTGGGGGTGAGCTGGGGACCAGTCATCCCGCCGGGAGAAGCGCTGGCCAGCGTGGAAGCCACCAAAGGCAACAACGGTTACTACCTGATCAGCGATGGGAACACGATTCCTTACCGGGTGCGTATCCGAACCCCATCCTTCGCCCACCTGCAGACGATCCCGTTGATCAGCCGTGGCTATATGATCCCCGACCTGCTGGCTACGCTGGGCAGCCTGGATTATGTTCTGGCCGACGTGGACCGCTGACCGGTGTTTGCGCCAGAAGGAGTTATCGACCTCAGTGGCAGAAAGAGAAGAATAATGTTGAGCAAAGAGGAAATCCAAGAGATTGAGGCAGAGGCTTCCCATTATCCTGAAAAACGTGCAGCCTGCATCACCGCTTTGAAAACTGTGCAGGCGCACCGAGGCTGGGTCTCGGACGAGGCCATTCAAGATATCGCCGCATTTCTGGAGATGACTCCGGACGAACTGGACGGCGTGGCAACCTTTTACAACCTGATCTACCGGGAGCCGGTTGGGGAACATGTGATTTTGTTGTGCAACAGTGTAACTTGCTGGATACTGGGTTACGACAGTCTACGCGAGCACCTGCAAGAGAGCATCGGCGCCGCCCCGGGCCAGACCACCCCGGATGGCCAATTTACCGTGCTGCCCATCGCCTGCCTGGGGACATGTGACCACGCCCCGGCAATCATGGTAGACGACCAGCTTTTCCAGGATATGGACCCGCAGAAGCTCGACGAGCTGCTAAGGGATTATTCATCGGAGCAAGCCGAATGGAAAAACCGCTGACCAGAAACATCCGTCCTGGTGAAGAGCCGCCAGACCTGAGGGAATACGAAAGGGATGGAGGGTACCAGGCTCTGCGCACCGCGCTGGGAAGGATGACGCCCGAAGAGATCACCCAGGCTGTCAAAGACTCGAATCTGAGGGGGCGCGGCGGGGCCGGCTTTCCTACAGGCATGAAATGGGGCTTTATGCCCAAGACCGACGCCAGCGCTCATCCAAGATACCTGATCGCCAACGCTGACGAGATGGAGCCCGCAACCTTCAAAGACCGGTTACTGATGGAGGGTAACCCCCACCAACTGATCGAGGGTATTCTCGTCAGCGCCTACGCTATTCAGGCCGATGTGGCTTATATCTTCCTGCGTTGGGCGTACCAAGAGGCAGGGCGGAGGCTGAGCACAGCGATCGCCGAAGCATACGAGCGGGGATATCTGGGGAAAAACATCATGGGGTCGGGCTGGAGCCTGGATGTGCAATTGCACTACAGCGCCGGGCGCTATATCTGCGGGGAGGAGACCGCCCTCCTGAACTCTCTGGAAGGCAAGCGCGCCATCCCGCGCGCCAAGCCGCCCTTCCCCCCGGTAGCCGGCCTGTGGGGTAAGCCTACGACAGTGAACAACGTGGAGACGCTCTGCAATGTTCCGCATATCATCAACCGCGGTGCAGCCTGGTTCAGAGATTTAAGCCACACCCGAGATGGCGGGACCAAAATCTACGGGGTGAGCGGAAGGGTGAGGCAGCCAGGCGCCTGGGAGCTGCCGATGGGCACGACGATCCGGGAACTGCTGGAAGAGCACGCCGGAGGGATGCGCCCCGGCTACCGTTTTCGGGGTGTAATCCCGGGCGGTGGATCCACCGACTTCCTGGTAGAAGAGCACATGGATGTGAAAATGGATTTCAACGAGATGCAGAAAGCAGGCAGCCGCCTGGGCACCGGGACGATGGTCATACTCGACGACCAAACCTGCCCCGTAGGGCTGCTGTACAACCTGGAAAGTTTCTTCGCTCGGGAATCTTGCGGCTGGTGCACACCCTGCCGGGAGGGCCTTCCCTGGACGGCGCAGATCCTGAAAGCCGTAGAGGAGGGCGATGGGCGACCTGGAGATCTGGAGATGTTGGAGAAACACACCCGATTGTTAGGACCCGGCCACACATTCTGTGCCCTGGCGCCCGGGGCGATGGAACCGCTTCAAAGCGCTCTCAAGTATTTTCGGGATGATTTCGAACGACATATTCGCGATCACCGCTGTCCCTGGAAGTGAATCATGGCTACGATTTTTATCGACAACCAACCCTATGAGGTTGAAGACGGACAAAACCTGCTCCAGGCCTGCCTGTCACTCGGGTTCGAACTGCCCTATTTCTGCTGGCACCCGGCCTTGGGATCGGTGGGAGCCTGCCGCCAGTGCGCTATCAAACAGTTCAAGGATGATAAAGATGCGCGTGGCAAGATCGTCATGGCCTGTATGACGCCGGCCGCCGAGGGAACGCGCCTCTCGATTGACGACCCCGAGGCGAGAGAGTTCCGCGCCAGCGTTATCGAATGGTTGATGGTGAACCATCCCCATGACTGTCCTGTGTGTGACGAAGGCGGCGAGTGCCATCTTCAGGATATGACCGTCATAACCGGCCATAATTACCGGCGATACCGCTTCAAGAAGCGGACCTATCGTAACCAGGATTTAGGCCCGTTTATTAACCACGAAATGAATCGCTGCATCCAATGTTATCGCTGCGTGCGCTTCTACCGCGACCTGGCTGGCGGCCGCGACTTCGATGTTTTCGCCACCCATGATCACGTTTATTTTGGCCGATACCAGGACGGTCCGCTTGAGAACGAATTCAGCGGTAACCTGGTAGAGATATGCCCAACCGGGGTTTTCACCGATAAAACCCTGAAGAAAGATTACACCCGCAAGTGGGATTTGCAGACAGCCCCCTCGGTGTGTACTTCATGCGGACTGGGCTGCAACACTCTTCCTGGCGAGCGTTATGGGCAGTTGCGCCGGGTTCGCAACCGGTATAACGGGGAAGTGAACGGATACTTCCTATGCGACCGGGGGCGCTTTGGATACGAGTTCGTGAACAGCGAACGGCGAATCCATCAGCCGGTGATCAGGCCGGCCGGGCAGACCTATGATGCCGGCCGGTCGCCGGCCAGGAATGCAACCAGGGAAGAGGCGCTTCGCTATCTGTCGGACCTGATGAAAGGGGGTGCAAAGGTGATCGGGATTGGCTCGCCGCGTGCTTCCCTGGAAGCCAATTTTGCGCTGCGTACTCTGGCGGGGCCCGAGAATTTCTACCTGGGAATCCCCGAAAAAGAGTTGGGCCTGAACGCCCGCATCCTGGACATCCTTCAGAACGGTCCGGCGCGCTCCCCATCATTGCAAGATGCGGCGCAGGCCGATGCTGTTCTGGTGCTGGGTGAGGATGTGACCAACTTCGCGCCCATGTTGGCGATGTCACTGCGCCAGGCGGTGCTCCGTTCGCCAATGAAACTTGCCGAGAGCCTGAATATCCCCGAATGGCAGGACGCTGGCGTCCGTGAGGTGATCCAGGAGGAGAAAGGGCCGCTGTACATTGCATCGCTGGCAAGCACCCGGCTCGACGATGTGGCTACCCGGACCTACCACGGCGCGCCGGATGATATCGCCCGTCTGGGTTTCGCCATCGCACACGAACTGGATGCCGGCGCTCCGCAGCCGGAGGACCTGCCTGAAGAAGTGCGAAGCCTGGCCGCCGAGATCGCTCAGGCGTTAAAACAAGCCGAGCGGCCCTTGATCCTTTCCGGCACCGGCTGTGGGAGTGAGTCAGTGATCCAGGCGGCCGCTAACGTCGCCTGGGCCTTGTGCGCCAATGGCCATCCGGCGGAGCTCAGCTTCTGCACAGCAGCGTGCAACAGTCTTGGTCTGGCATTGGTAGGCGGCGGCAGCCTGGAGGCGGTCTTCCAATTCCTGCAGGAAGACGGGGAAAAGATTGTGATCGTGCTGGAAAACGACCTTTATCGTCAGGCGGGGACGCCGTTTGTTGAGGCCTTGCTGAATGAAGCCCAACACCTGATCGTCATTGATCACCTGGAGAACGCCACCACAACGTGGGCTGAAATCGTACTGCCCGCCGCCACATTCGCCGAGGGAGACGGCACCCTGGTGAACAACGAAGGGAGGGCGCAGCGTTTCTACCAGGTCTTCCCGCCCGGCGGCGAGGTCCAGGAGAGCTGGCGCTGGTTGCGCGATATCATCGCTGTCTCTGGGGAGGGCGCAGCCGGAGCCTGGTCGAACCTGGACGATATCTCCGCTGCCTTAGCGGAAGCGCTGCCTGTATTCCGGCCGGTCCTGGAGATCGCGCCGCCGGCCAGTTTCCGTATCGTGGGGCAGAAGATCCCTCGCCAGCCGGCTCGCTACAGCGGTCGCACGTCGATGAACGCCCAAATCAGCGTGCATGAGCCCAAGCCGCCGGACGATCCGGACACCCCCCTCGCCTTTTCGATGGAGGGATATACGGGCCAGCCACCTGCAGCGCTCATCCCCCGTTTTTGGGCCCCCGGCTGGAATTCTGTGCAGTCCCTGAACAAGTTCCAAGATGAGGTGGGCGGGGCACTGCGCGGCGGCGACCCTGGACGGCGTCTGATCGAACCCGCCCAGCATAAGCGGCCAACCTATTTCAACCAGATCCCCGGCGCTTTCGAGCAGCAGGCGGGCAAATGGCTGATAGCCCCTTTGTATCACATTTTCGGTTCCGAAGAACTCAGCATTCTGACCCCCGGTATCGCTGAACGGGCGCCTCGACCCTATGTGGGCTTGAACCCGGAAGACGCCTCATCCCTGGATGTGCGCGAGGGTGAAACAGTCAGCTTGCCGTTAGAAGGGGAGGAATGGCGCCTTCCTGTCCGGCTGCTGCCCGGCCTGCCGGAGGGGGTGGCGGGGCTGCCAGCCGGTCTTCCCGGTCTCGAGGGCCTCAGCCTACCCGCCTGGAGCAGGTTGAAGGTAAGTGAAGGTGCGGCTTCAAAGCACCGGGAGGCTCCGTAATGGGCTCTATTCTGTTCATTCTGATCTTGCTGGTTGTTCTGATGTCGGTCAGCGCCGGCTTGATCTGGCTGGAGCGCCGCCTGCTCGCCCTGTGGCAGGACCGTTATGGCCCCAACCGGGTGGGACCTTTTGGCTTGCTGCAAGTCCTGGCGGATATCATCAAGATCTTCACCAAAGAGGACTGGATACCGCCATTTGCCGATAAAGCCGTATTCGTAATTGCCCCTGCGATCATCCTGGTGACTGTGCTGATGTCTTTCGCCATTATCCCCTTTGCCCCCGGCCTGCAGGTGATCAATCCGAATATCGGCCTGCTCTTCTTCCTGGCGATGTCTTCGTTGGGGGTTTACGGCGTTGTGCTGGCCGGTTGGTCTTCGGATAGCAAATACGCACTGTTAGGCAGCCTGCGAGCAGCGGCTCAAATGTTGAGCTATGAAGTATTTATGGGGCTGTCGCTGATGGGTGTTGTGCTCCTGGCGGGTTCATTCAACCTGGTCCGGATCGTCAAAGCCCAGCAAAACTTGTGGTTTTTCGTCCCCCAGATCCTGGGATTCATCATCTTCCTGATCGCCGGGGTTGCAGAAACGCGCCGGCTGCCCTTCGATCTGCCCGAGTCTGAGAACGGCCTGGTGGCCGGATTCCACACTGAATACTCGGGAATGAAGTTTGGCATGTTCTTCGTTGGGGAATACCTGGGAATCACGCTGATCGCCGCCATGATCGTAACCCTGTTTTTCGGAGGCTGGCTGGGGCCGGCATTGCTGCCGCCGTTCGTATGGTTCATCCTGAAGACCTTTGTCATCATTTGCTTCTTCATCCTGCTGCGGGCCGCGCTGCCGCGCCCGCGTCCCGACCAGCTTATGTCGTTCGGTTGGAAAGTGATGCTGCCCCTGGCGCTCCTGAACCTGGTGGTAACCGGAGGGATCCTGCTGGCAGCCGGCTGAGTGATGGATCATGGTCAAAGGATGCAGGCAGGGGGCGATATGGAACAGGTCTTGGTTTGAGGGGGAGGGAAAAACATGATTAGTGTGCTGAGAAGTTTATGGGATGTGTTTACACACATGTTCCGGAAGCGAGCGACGGTCCAGTATCCGGAACAGAAAGATTATCTACCGCCGCGCTGGCGAGGCAGGATTGTGCTGACCCGAGATCCCGACGGCGGTGAACGCTGCGTGGGCTGTTATCTTTGCGCGGCCGCCTGTCCGGTGGATTGTATTTCGCTGCAGGCGGCAGAAGACGAAACCGGCAGGCGCTATCCTGAGTTCTTCCGCATCAACTTCTCGCGCTGTATTTTCTGTGGTTTCTGTGAGGAGGCCTGCCCCACCTACGCCATTCAATTGACGCCTGATTTTGAGATGGGCGAATATTACCGGGAAAACCTCATATATGAGAAGGAAGACCTGTTGATCGATGGCCCCGGAAAATACCCTGGCTACAATTACTACCGGGTGGCTGGGTTGGCAATCGGCGGAAAAGACAAGGGAGAAGCGGAAAACGAAAAGCCGCCCGTAGACCTGCACAGCCTGTTGCCCTGAAACGAATGCTCATGCTACGGATCGGATGAAGGATGAACGGAATGAATGCGATATTTTACATAACGGCGGCTGTTGCTATTCTGTCTACCCTCCTGGTGATCACCCGGCTGAACGCCATGCATGCACTACTCTACCTGATCGTATCTCTGCTCGCGGTGGCGCTGATGTTCTTCACTCTTGGCGCACCCTTTGCCGGAGTGCTGGAGATCATCGTCTACGCCGGGGCGATCATGGTCCTGTTCCTCTTCGCGATTATGCTGCTCAACCTGGGCCCCCAATCCGTCGCTCAGGAAAGCCGCTGGCTGAACCGGCGTATGTGGGTAGGCCCAGCCGTTCTGGCGCTGATCCTGTTTGTCGAGCAGATGTATGTGTTCACTCGGATGTCCGCGCCGGCGACCGGGCTGCGCTCTATCCAGCCTGTCCAGGTTGGGGCTGCTTTGTTTGGGCCGTACCTTCTGGCCGTGGAACTGGCCTCGATGCTGCTCCTGGCCGGTGTGGTGGGAGCGTATCACCTGGGCCGGCGGGAAGTTACCGGGCGGCAGTTCGCGAGAGAGACGTTCGCAGTCCGGAGCGCAGGGAGAGAAACCGTGCAGTCTTTTCAAGTCCCTGAAGAAGCAGATCCAACGAGGGTACAGGAAAAGGTGAGTGAAGGAAGGAACTGATGGCGACGATACCTCTGGAACACGGGTTATTGGTAGCCGGGACGCTCTTCATCCTCGGGTTGGTAGGGGTCCTGGTAAGGCGAGATATATTGTTCATCCTGCTGTCCGTTGAGGTGATGCTGAACGCGGCCGGGCTTGCCTTTGTAACTGCCGGGTCGCGCTGGGGCAGTCCGGACGGGCAGGTGATGTTCATTTTGATCCTATCCATGGCGGCCACAGAGGTGTCGGTTGGCCTGGCCCTGGTCCTGCAGCTCTACCGCCATTTCCACACGTTGGATACCGATACCGCCAGCCGTATGCGAGGCTGATATGCTCGAGTGGTTGTGGCTCATCCCTGCTCTGCCCTATGCCGGTTTCCTGGCGCTGGCGCTGTCCGGCTCGCGATTGACCCGAAAAGCGGTCGCCGTGATAGGCGTCGGAACAATCGGCCTTTCGGGGTTCATTACCCTGCTTGCCGGCGCCGACTTCCTCAACGGTCCGCTTGATGGACATGCCTATACCCAGGTCCTCTGGACCTGGATGCGGGTGGAAGGTTTCGAGCCGCATATTGCTTTCTACCTGGATGGGCTCTCGCTAACCATGGTCCTGGTCATCACAATTGTCGGCTTCTTCATTCACCTGTATTCGGTTGAATTCATGCGCGACAGGGAAGGCTACAGCCGCTTTTTCGCTTACATGAATCTGTTCGTCGGCTCCATGCTGGTACTGGTGTTGGCCGATAACCTGCTGCTGCTCTACCTGGGTTGGGAAGGTGTAGGGCTGTGCAGTTACCTGCTGATCGGTTTCTGGTATAAAGACCCGGCCAATGGGCGGGCCGCGCGTAAGGCGTTCGTCGTCACCCGCGTAGGTGATACTGCACTGGCGATCGGCCTGTTCTTGATCCTCAACCGCCTGGGCACGCTGCGAATCCAGGCGGTTGCACAGCGGGCTTCAGTTCTATGGCCAGTGGGCTCGAGTGTTGCGGTTGCGGCTGCGGCCCTGCTGCTGGCAGGCGCGTTGGGCAAATCAGCCCAACTGCCCTTGCAAACCTGGCTGCCAGACGCCATGGTTGGTCCTACGCCGGTGAGCGCTTTGATCCATGCTGCGACGATGGTTACGGCAGGGGTTTATCTCATCGCCCGTACTCACATCCTGTTTGCACTGGCGCCATCCATCGAACTGGCCATCGCTGTGATTGGCGCGGCGACCCTGCTTCTGGCGGGGTTCAGCGCGCTGGTCCAAACGGATATCAAGCGTGTCCTGGCTTATTCAACGATCAGCCAGGTCGGTTATATGTTCCTGGCTTTAGGCGTGGGCGCCTGGGCAGCGGCAATCTTCCATTTCTTCACCCACGCCTTCTTTAAGTCGCTGCTTTTCCTGGGGGCCGGGGTAGTGATTCAGGCCCTACACGAAGAGCATAACCTGTTCAAGATGGGTGGCTTGCGAAGGCAGCTCCCACTGGTTTTCTGGACGTTCCTGGCGGGTGCTGCCTCGCTGGCTGCCTTGCCATTAATTACCGCGGGTTACTACAGCAAGGATTTGATCCTGGAACAGGCCTGGTCCTCCGCAGGCGGCAGCCCCTGGCTATGGGCGGCTGGAATTGCCGGCGCCCTGCTGACCTCGCTGTATGCTTTCCGCATGGTCTTCCTGGTTTTCTTCGGAGAGGCGAGAGGACAGGCTGCCCGTTTGCCTGGATCAAATATTCAAATCCCGCTTGTGGTGCTGGCCGCCTTCTCGCTGGCGGCCGGTATTCTCCAGCCGGGCATTATGAGTTGGCTGCAACCTGATCTCCCACCCGTGCAAATTTCAGCCGGCAGGACAGGATCTGATCTGGCCCTTACTATGATCGCCGGGGCGGTCTCCCTGGCTGGGATCTTACTGGCCTATCTGATCTTCTTGCGCCGCCCGGAGCTCGCCGGGCGTATCGTTCAGACGCCCCCAGGCGCCGCACTGCACCGTTTATGGTTCGCCGGTTGGGGTTTCGACTGGCTGTACGACCAGCTGTTCGTCCAGCCTTATGAGTGGCTCGCCCGCACCAACCGCGATGACTTCGTGGACCTGGTTTACCGTGGGTTGGCCCGCATGTCCGAGGCGTTTCATTACAGTCTGAGCTGGACAGAGAACGGCCTGCTGCGCAGTTACGCCCTGGCCATCACGATCGGCGCAGTAATCCTCCTGGCAATGGTGATTTTCTTATGACCCTGATTATTCTGATCCTGATCCCCATCTTGGGCGGCCTGCTGGGCTGGCTGGCAAGCCGCCGGGATCCAGGCTGGTCCCGCTGGATCTCGCTGATCGCCATGGCCGTGAACCTGGGATTGTCGCTGTCTATATGGCTCCGAGGAGCCGGCCTATCTGCCCACGCGCCATGGCTGGCAGAATTTAACCGACCCTGGATCCCTCAGTTCGGCATTGGTTTCCATCTGGGTTTAGACGGCCTGAGCCTGCTGCTCGTCTTGCTGACAAATCTACTGGGGCTGATCGCTGTGGCAGCTTCCTGGAACGAGATCCAGGAGCGAGTGGGTTTCTTTCATTTCAACCTGATGTGGGTTTTATCTGGCATCCTCGGCGTTTTCCTGGCGTTGGACCTATTCCTGTTCTATTTCTTCTGGGAATTGATGCTCGTGCCGATGTACTTTTTGATCGCCTTGTGGGGGCATGAAAAGCGGTTGTATGCGGCGGTGAAGTTCTTCCTCTTCACTCAACTCAGCGGTCTGCTGATGCTGGTTGCGATCCTGGGCCTTTATTTCATTCACGGCCGGTCAACCGGGACCTATACCTTCGATTATTCGCAGCTCCTGGGCACGGACCTGCCCTTCTCTGCCGCGATCTGGCTGATGCTGGGTTTCTGGATTGCTTTCGTGGTGAAACTGCCCGCGGTGCCTTTCCACACCTGGCTGCCGGACGCGCATACCGAAGCGCCTACAGCAGGCAGCATTATCCTGGCCGGCCTGATGTTGAAAACAGGCGCGTATGGGCTGCTGCGTCTGGTGATACCGCTCTTCCCTGAGGCGGCTCAGACATTTGCCCCTATCGCCATGATCCTGGGGGTTGCCGGAATCCTGTACGGTGCGCTCCTGGCGTTTGGGCAGGGCGACCTGAAGCGTCTGATCGCTTTCACAAGCATCAGCCATATGGGGTTCGTGCTGCTGGGCATCTTCAGTGGGGACCGGTTGGCCATGCAGGGCGCCGTGGTACAGATCCTTTCTCACGGGATCAGCACCGGCGCCCTCTTTGCGCTGGCGGGCGCACTGCAAGAACGCATTCACACGCGTGACCTGCGCCGGATGGGAGGTCTATGGCCGGCCGTGCCGCGTATGGGTGGGATGGCTTTGATCTTCGCCCTGGCCTCTCTAGGGCTGCCTGGACTGGGCAACTTCGTCGGCGAGTTCCTGGTTTTAGCAGGGGTATTCCAGGTAAATCCGCTGCTGGCGATCCTGGCCGCCCTGGGTTTGATCTCCTCAACCATCTATTCTTTGTGGATGATCCAGCGCGTTTTCCATGGCCCAAACCAGGCAGGCTGGGAGCTCCCCGACCTGAATCCCCGGGAGATGGCTATGCTGGCAGCCCTCGTCGCGGCTATCGTGTGGTTGGGTATTTACCCGCAGCCTGTTCTGGATGCTGCCCGCCAGACCTTCGATAACCAGCAAACCACCTCCGGCCAGATCGAGCCTGCCCTCCGCCGTCTTGCTCCAACCGGTGAGGGTCATTTCTATTGGGGGTCGCATGAACCTGAGTGACCTGGCATCCCTGCTGCCCTTGATCGTGCTGGCTGCCGTCCCGATCGGCATCCTGCTGGTGATCGCGTTCTACCGCAGCCACCGTACTGCTGCGGCGATGGCGCTGGCGGGCCTGGCCATCGCCTTCCTGGCCCTCATGGCTCCGGCGGCCAACGGCTCGCGCCCGGTAACGGGGCTGCTGATCCTGGATCCGTTCGGGCTGCTCTACACCGGTTTTATTATTGCAGCCAGCTTTGTCGTAGCCTGTCTCTCGTACGGCTACCTGAAAAAGCGAGCCCGTAAACCGGAAGAGTTCTACGTCCTTTTGCTTCTGGCCGCGCTGGGCGCTTGTGTGCTGGCAACCAGCAGCCACTTTGCTTCCTTCTTCCTGGGATTGGAAATTCTCAGCATCTCACTCTATATCCTGATCGCTTACACGCACACCAATCCGATCAGCATCGAGGGCGGGGTCAAATACCTGATCCTGGCGGCTGTTTCCACAGCCTTCCTGCTCTTCGGCATGGCATTGATCTACGCCGAAGCGGGGACGATGGATTTTTCTCGCCTGGCTTCTCTGCTCGAACCGCCTGTGATGGCGGATCACCCGCTGCTGCTGCCTGGGGTAGGACTGCTGCTAACCGGAATCGGCTTTAAACTGGCGTTGGTGCCGTTTCATCTGTGGACGCCTGATGTATATCAGGGAGCGCCGGCGCCGGTAACAGCTTTCCTGGCCACTGTGTCTAAAGGCAGCGTGTTTGCCCTGATGCTGCGATTCTTCCATCCGGTCGACCTTAACGCTGTCCCTTCGCTCTTCTGGATTTTTGCCTTACTTGCAATCACGTCTATGCTGGCCGGCAACCTGTTGGCCTTGCTGCAGTCGAATGTCAAGCGCATCCTGGCTTACTCGTCGATCGCGCACCTGGGTTACTTGCTGGTGGCTTTCCTGGCCGGTGGGGACCTGGCCGTCACAGCCGTCACCTTCTATTTTGCAGCCTATTTCGTGACCACCCTGGGGGCATTCGGCGTCATCTCCCTCATGTCTGCTCCCGAGCGAGAGGCGGAGCAGATCGAGGATTACCGTGGCCTGTTCTGGCGGCGGCCATGGATAGCCGGGGTCTTTACAGTGATGCTGCTTTCCCTGGCCGGTATTCCGCTGACCGCTGGGTTCACCGGTAAATTCTACCTGGCGGCAGCAGGCGTCGGTTCTGGTCTTGGATGGCTGGTGATCATCCTGGCTGTAACCAGCGTCATCGGATTGTTCTACTACCTGCGCATCGTAATTGCTATGTTCGTTCCCGGGCCGGGCGAAATCGGACTTCCTGCAGCCAGGTCTCCCCAAAGCCTGACAGGTAGCCTGGTCCTGGCAGCGCTCGTGGCGCTGCTGGTGTTCCTGGGCGTCTACCCAGCGCCGTTAATTGATCTCATCCAATCGATTGCATCCAGCCTGACCTGAGAGGCGGTAGTATCTATCTCATACAGAGGCTTCACAAAATGTTGTCAACTTCTTCATGGGAAAACCAGCCATCCACCTTGTTGATCGTCCTAACCAGCGCTGTACGCGCTGCTTTCGGCCTGATATGGGTGATCAATGCTTACTTAACCTGGCGGCCTGAATTTTATGCCCACTTCGTAGGATATTTACAGAATGCATCACAAGGACAGCCCGCCTGGCTCCTGCCCTGGTTCACAGCCTGGATCGCGTTGGTTACCCCGGCCACCGGGGTCTTCGTCTGGTTGACCCGCCTCATAGAAACCATCCTGGCCATCGGCCTGCTGGCCGGTCTGGCGCGTAAGTGGGTCTATGTGCTGGGTTTGGGCTTTAGCCTGCTGATTTGGTCAACCGTGGATGGTTTCGGCGGCCCCTATACCTCGGGAGCGGCTAACCTGGGTCCGGCGCTGGTGTACGTCCTTTTGTTCATCGCTTTGATCCTTCTCGACCGGCTCACCGGCAGGACACCTTACAGCCTCGATAACTACCTGGAACGTCGCTTTCCAGCCTGGATAAGAATAGCCGAGTGGGCGCCCTCCGAGAAACTCACCGCCGCGCCGCGCAGCATTCCCTGGACATCACAAGGGGTGGCGATTTCTGCGATCATCCTTGCAGGAGTATTTTTCTTCAGCACTTTGCAAAGCGCGTTGAATACACCTCCTGCAACCCCGGCCAACGCCGCCGCGGCCGTTTCTCCTCTCAGCCTGGCTTCGTCCTCACCGTCCGCCAGCGCTCAGGACCCTGGCCTACCTCCCTTGCTTGGGACAGGAGATCGCGTGGAGGTGACGATAACGGCCACGGACACGGATGTTGAAATAGCTAACGGCGTGAGCTATCAAGCCTGGACTTTTAATGGCACTGTGCCAGGCCCGGTACTCCATGTCCGCCAGGGACAAATCATCGATGTCACCTTCGTGAACCATGGCAATATGGATCATTCGATCGACTTCCACGCTGCTGAAGTAGACCCGCAGGTCGCATACCGCAGCATTCCCCCGGGGCAGAGTCTTCAATTCTCATTCACTGCTACCACACCCGGGGTCTTCGTCTACCATTGTGGCACGCCGCCAGTGCTTCTACACATTGCGAACGGCATGTATGGGGCAGTTGTCGTCGATCCAGCCCAACCGTTGCCGCCGGCAGATGCGAGCTACGTCCTGGTCCAGAGCGAATGGTACACCAGGCAGGTGGAAGGTAATCTGATGGCAGGGGACTTCAAAAAAATGGAAACGGTTCTACCGGACGAAGTCGTCTTTAACGGGGTAGCTTTCCAGTATCAGGACCACCCGTTGAAGGTGAAAGCCGGTCAACGCCTGCGGCTATACGTGGTCGATGCCGGGCCAAACCTCCCGAGCGCTTTTCATGTCATTGGCGCTATATTCGCAGCGGTCTACCCCGATGGTGTGACAGCCCACGCCCTGGATGGCGTGTCGACGTACGAGGTAGCACCTGGGCAAGGGGTTATCTTCGACCTGGTAATCCCGCAACCCGGGAAATATACTTTTGTGGACCACAGCATGCGTGATATGTTCCTGGGCGCTGCCGGTCTTATAGAGGTAACTGGATAACTTTAATGCATTGATAAGCTGTTTATCAAGCTGATATAAGGATGGAGGAGATCTCCAGGAAATACAATCAGAGACAGAAACTCGATTGATGTGGCTTGTGTTGATCGGTTTCACGGGCTGTTTTGGCTGGTAAGGTTGCAAACCTGACCAGGAACTCTATCAGATTTGACCTGCTAAATTGTAATCTTGTAGAAATCTTGGCCGCCATGCAGCTCAGGCGGCTATTTAGTTTCTCTAAAGAAAGGAGGTGATCACGAATTCACATATTAACGACAAACAATCTAATCCGATTCATTTGAATAAACATGAACAGGGAGGTAAAAAAATGTTACGCCGATCTCACAAATCGACTTTGTTGAGTTTGATTGTCATGGCCAGCCTGCTGTTGGCTGGCTGTGCCTCAGCCACAACGACCCCAGGCTCCGCAGTCACACCGACTGCGCAAGCTCAGACTGAAGCGCCCACTGAAGTTCCAGCAGTCACACCAACCGCGCAAGCTGAGACTGAAGTCCCCACTGAAGTTTCATCTCTGCCCCAGACCGGGCCGACTACCCAGCCTTCAGCTCAGCCAACGGCTGAAGCGGAGGCAACACCCGGGCAAACGGCATCCGGTAAGATCGCTCTCCTGCTGCCCGAGACGAAGACCACCCGCTATGAGACTGCCGACCGGCCTTACTTCGAGGCAAAATTCAAGGAGCTTTGCCCAAATTGCGAGGTCATATACAGCAACGCCAACCAGAACGCCGACACACAGCTCTCTCAGGCGGAGGCGGCTTTAACCAATGGTGCCCAGGTGCTCGTCCTCGATCCCGTTAACTCAACCGCGGCTGCGGTCATTGCCGATAGAGCGAAATCTCAGGGCGTGCCGGTGATTGCCTACGACCGGCTTATTCTTAACTCCGACGGGGTGAATTACTATATTTCCTTCGACAACGAGAAAGTCGGAGAACTGCAGGCGCAGAGCCTGGTCGATGAGCTGAGCCGGCAGGGGAAGCAGAACCCGCAGATCGTCATGATCAACGGCTCGCCAACCGACAACAACGCCAGCCTCTTCAAAGCAGGCGCGCACAGCGTGTTCGACCCGCTGGTTGAGTCACAGGGGCTGACCATCGCCAAAGAGTACGACACGCCGGATTGGAGCCCAGACCAGGCGCAGAATGAAATGCAGCAAGCGCTGACGGCGCTGGGAAACATGGTGGATGGCGTGTATGCCGCTAACGATGGCACGGCAGGTGGGGCCATCGCGGCGATGAAGACCGCTGGCCTGAATCCGCTGCCTCCAGTAACGGGACAGGATGCTGAGCTTGCCGCCATTCAACGCATCCTGAGCGGAGACCAGTACATGACCGTATATAAAGCGATCAAACCAGAGGCGGAGGCCGCCGCCCAACTTGCTTATTACCTGCTCACCAACACTGACGTTCCCTCCGACATGACCAATGGCGCGACGGTCAATAATAATACGATCGACGTGCCTTCGATCCTGCTGGCACCAGTAGCTGTCACAAAGGATAATGTAAAGGATACCGTTGTGAAAGATAACTTCTGGACTGTGGAGCAGATTTGTACGGCCGACTTCGCCGAAGCCTGCGAATCCGCTGGACTGCAATAGGCGAGCGCCTGGTGGTTCGAGGTTGAGTTTCAGGAGGGGCAAGGCGGGGCTCCCGCTTGAGCCCCTCCGCTCTTGGGAGGTCATGAATGGAACAGTCGAAAACTGCGCCCATCCTGCAGTTGCTTGGTATCAACAAGCGATTCGGCGCTGTACAGGCCCTTTCTGATGTGGACTTCGAGGTTTATCTCAACGAAGTGGTCGGCCTGGTGGGCGACAATGGCGCAGGGAAATCGACGCTGGTCAAGATTATCTCCGGGGTATACCGCCCTGATTCCGGACAATATCTCTTCGAAGGCAAGGTGAGAGTTGTGAACAGCCCAAAAGATGCCACCCGATTGGGGATCGAGACCGTGTATCAGGACCTGTCTCTATGCGATAACCTGGACGTGGTCGCCAATCTTTATCTCGGCCGGGAACGAACCCGGCCTGTGATCCCCGGAATGCTGTCTTCGATGGATGAGGTGAAGATGGAACAAAACACGATTCAACTGCTTTCCGATCTGCATGTCCACCTGCCCTCCATCCGGAGCCAGGTCGCCACACTTTCTGGAGGCCAGCGGCAATCGGTGGCAGTTTCGCGGGCGGTGATGTGGGATTCCAGGGTGGTGGTGCTCGATGAACCGACGGCTGCCCTCGGAGTAGATCAAACCCGCCAGGTGAAGGACTTGATCCTCCGGCTGCGCGAGCGAGGTTTGGGAGTGATCGTGATCAGCCACAATCTGGCAGACATTTTCGATGTGGCGGACCGCATTATCGTGCTAAGGCTGGGGCATCGCGTAGCGACCTTCAACGCCCATACATCTAACCCTGAACAAGTGGTGGCAGCCATCACCGGAGCGATGTTCAACGCAGTGACGAAGGATGACAATGCAAATCTTGCAGATGAATAAGGACAGAACGAGATGGATGAGGCGACATCTGTGAAGAAAAAAGCGGCTCAGCCCACATCTTTCCAAAAGTTGGTTGCGGGCGCCTTACGGCGGATCAGGCAGGGGGACATCGGGTCTCTCCCGGTGCTGCTCGGGCTGGTCTTGATTGCAATAATATTTCAAGCCGCTAATCCCAACTTCCTTACCCCGGTAAACCTGACCAACCTGCTGGTGCAGATCTCAGCCGTTGGAACGATCTCGGTCGGAGTCGTGCTGGCGCTGCTGATCGGGGAAATCGACCTGTCGGTGGGAGCGGTGAGCGGGCTGTCTGCCGGGATCATGGCGGTGCTCTCGGTCAAGTCTGGGTTGCCGGCCACGGTTGCGATTGCGGCCGGCATCCTCACCGGCGCGATCATAGGGCTGCTGCAAGGTGGGTGGTTTGCCAGGCTGCACGTGCCATCTTTTGTCGTAACCCTGGCCGGCTATCTTGGATGGCAGGGCGCTTTATTGTTTGTGTTGGGAAGCACAGGGACAGTCAACCTGACCGATCCGGTAATCATCGGGATTGCCAACTCCCGCCTCCCACTGGCTGCCGGTTGGGGATTGGCCATACTATTTATCCTGGTTGTCTCCGCCGGCCAGTTCCGAAAGCGGGCGCAACGGGCGCGAGCTGGCCTGAACGTGCAGCCCATGGCGGCCCTGGTAATCCGTATCGCCGTTATCGCGGCGGCAATTCTATTGGCCGTAGGCATCATGAGCGCCAACCGTAACCCGATCAGGGAAGGGACTCCAATCCAGGGGATTCCGTCAGCCGTCCTGTTCTTCTTCGGGTTTATTGTAATTTTCGATTTGATCCTGCAGCGGACACGTTTTGGCCGTTATGTTTTTGCTGTTGGCGGCAACGCAGAGGCAACCCGGCGCGCCGGAATCAATGTGGACCAGGTCCGGATCGTGGTCTTCAGCTTATGCTCGGCGCTGGCCGCCTGTGGAGGGATCCTGGCAGGATCGCGGCTGCTGTCGGTAAACCAGTCTTCTGGCAGCGGCGATGTGCTGCTGAACGCTATCGCTGCGGCCGTCATCGGTGGAACCAGCCTCTTCGGCGGCCAGGGGAGCACCTGGTCTGCCCTGCTTGGCGCCCTCCTGATCGGGTCGATCGCCAATGGGATGGATCTGTTGGCGTTCTCCTCCTCGATCAAATTCATGGTCACCGGCGCCGTCCTGCTCCTGGCGGTCACCCTGGACACCTACACCCACACCCTGCAGAAAAAGTCCGGGCGATCCTGATCGATCATCGTCGCCTGTTCAGCGGTTGATCAAAAGACTGCACGAAGCGGAAGGTTGAGAAGCCAACAAGCTTATCAATAACAGGGCCGCTGCTCAAGGCACTGGGAAGGAAAATGGATTTAACAGGGAGGAGATTCTATGAGTATTGCAGAGTTTATCGCCGTCGATCCTTATGCTCCCCAAAACACGAAAAAAGAGCTTGAGGGTTTCATCCCCAGGTTCAAAGGCATGTTTGATTGGGAGATTCGTCCAGATGGAGATGTCGTGATCCAATATGATGACACTCGGATCAGCGATGAGCTGATCGAGGAAGTGCTCCAGAGAAACGGGTTCAATGTCCAGCATATCCTGGATCTACCCCTGGACAGTGATGTCCTGGGGTCCAAGGCATTTTCTACTCGATCTGGCGTGGATGCTTGCTAATCGGAATGGCCTTCTCCAGCCCCGGAGAGGGCCATCAAAAGGGAGAGAAAAGAATGAGCATGACGAATCGGACACAATTGTCTGTTGAAGCAGGTGATAGGTTGATTGAAGGCCGCACATCCGAGAACACGGTCCTGATCGCCATGGATGGCTCGCCGGCCTCACAATCAGCCGCCCATATCGCCGTCCAGCTCGCACGGAGCCAGCATTTCTCCGTCTATGGGCTCTATGTTGCAGATTTAATGGTCCTGTTAGGCGAGAATTACGGGGATTACCATTCAGAATTAGGCAGTTTCGAGGAGCCGGGCTCAGAAGCTGAAACGATCGATCTGTTTGAAAGACAGGGGGCGCTGGCGCTCGGCTGGCTGCGGCAAATCTGCCACCAGGGGCATGTGCCTCTGGAGACGGAAATTATCCTGGGAGGCGTTCCTGAGCTGATCATTTCCAAAGCCACCCATGCACGATTGATTTCGTTGGGCCGGCGCGGTTACAGCCATACTTCAGAAATGCAACACCTGGGCAGCAATTTTCGATCGATCGCCCATCACGTCCACCGGCCGATTATCGCCGGCAGTGAGGATGCCTGGCGGCGGCCAATCGAGCGCATCTTACTGGCATACAACGGAAGCAGGCAGGCAGAGAACGCCCTGGCCTGGGCGCCCATCCTGCAACAGGCGTTCTCCTGTCACATCACCGTGCTCTCGGTGAGCGAACTGGACCGGTCACCTGTTGGTCATCGGGTCGATATCCAGGACCACCTGTATGAGAGCGGGCTGAGCTACGACCGGCTTGTGATCCGTTCAGGCCAGCCAGCCGAGGAAATCGTCGCTGCGGCAGTAGAATATCGGGCGCAGTTGATCCTCATGGGCAGCTACCGGCACGGGGAAATTCTGGAATGGTTGACAGGCAGCACCGTTGATTATGTGTTATGCAATACGCGCCTGCCGGTCTTTATCGTTTAGGACCAGATCGCTTCATCTTCTACTTCTTTAGGGTTCGGACGTAGTTGATCACGTCCCAACGTTCTGAAGGGCTCAGGTTCTCGGCTATACTGGGCATAACCCCACGTCCCTGGGTGACCACCATAAAGATCTCTCTATCCGGCAAGTCTTGTACCTGGGAGGAAGTAAGGTCCGCGGGTTTTGGCGAGAAAAAACCGCTCAGCGGGCTGCTGCCATCGCCGGCCGGCCCATGACACACGGCGCAGGTGATGCTGAACAATTCTTGACCGCGCTGGATGGATTCGGGTGAAGATGGCACTGGCTTATTGGCCGGCTGCCCGTCGATCAGCACTGGTCCCTGGATGGGGATAGATTCCACCGGAGCAGCCCGGCGCGGTCCCTGCAGGTATGCGGTGGAATCCTGTTCGGCCATATTGGTAGGGAACCGTATTTTCACCAAATCATAACCGATCAGCAGGGTGACGGCACCCAACAGGACGACAACCGCGCCTACCGTTGCCCAAAATGCAGTCAGGCGGACATCCGTGTGCTGGGGGGTGGATGCTTCGCGCCGCAGGTGATGAGCGCCGTTTGCCTTCAGAATGCTCTCCACCTGATCGCCCAGCGTATCCTCGACTTCAACCAGAACCCCGATGTGACCTTCGGTAATGCGCGGGTCGTAGAGCTGAGACTTAAAGACCGGGAAGCGATTCTCCCCTAGAAGGCCGAAAAAGGCGGCCCACATGGTGCCCAACATCGTCGTTTCGAATAGGACAATCAGGGTGGGCGGGATAGGGGTAATCGGCTGCCCGCCCTGCTCAAGCGGGTAGAGCAGAAAGATCCCAAACGTGAGGAAGAGCCCGGCCAGCAATCCCAGCACCGCGCCAATCAGGGAGATCAGGACCACCCTGCGCCGAGGCCGGGAACGCCCGAGCATCTCTGCCCGGTAAGGGATCCCAGACATCACCGTGATCTTCTCGTCAGGCACTCCGAGCCGGTGCAATGCGCCGATCGTTTCGGCAGTGGGGGTCGCCTCGTGGAATAACCCCAGTAATTGGACCTCGCCCATGATACCCTCCTGCCCTAATCCTCCGGCTCAGCCTTGGTTGGCACCAACGCCCGGCCTATCCGCCGGAGACCCTGCAGTACCTGCCCTTCATACACTTCCCATACCGGAATCAGTGGAAAGATCCTCGAAAAGAGCACGTACAGGAGAGCGACCAACGCGAAGGCGCCCACTGTGATCAGGCTTTCGGGCCACTGGGGGATATAAATCCCCCAACTATAAGGCAGCTCATTTCTGCCCAGGGTGACCGGGATGATAATGTAGCGTTCCAGGTACATGCCAACCTGAACAAACAGCGAAACGATGAAAATCGCCGGGACGGAGGTGCGCACCCGCCGGGACCACAGAGTAGCCCATGGCAAAACCACGTTGCAGAACAACATCATGAACCACAGGGGTGCGGCGAAACCAGTGGCCAGGAGCTGCTGAATAACCTTCTCAACTGGCGCCTGGCCATACCACGGGACGAGGTAATCGTTGAAGTAGAAATAAGCCCAGGCCAGGGAGAGGAGCAGTAAAAACTTTCCCATCCCATCAAAGTGCTCGTCGCGTAAGAAGTATTCCAGGTGCATGGCTTTGCGGATGAGCACCAGGACCATGATGACCGCCCCCGCCCCTGAAAAGAGGGCCCCGATCACGAAATAGGGTCCGAAGACCGTGCTGTGCCAGCCTGGTTGGATGGCCATAGCAAAATCCCAGGAGACGATAGTGTGTACGGAGAACATCACCGGGATGATGGCGTAGCTGAAGACGTTGAGCGCTGTCTCCTGGTTAACCCATTCCCGTTCAGTGCCACGCCAGCCAAGGGCCAGCATTTCGTACAACCGGTGGCGCCAGCCGATTGTGTGGTCGCGCGCCATGGCCAGATCCGGCAGCAGGCCGATATAGGCAAACAAAATACTACAGGTCAGGTAGGTGAAAATCGCCGTCAAATCCCACAGCAAGGGTGAGTGGTAGCTAGGCCAGATCTGGCGCTGGTTCGGGATAGGCAGCAGCCAGTAGAACTTCCACGAGCGCCCCAAATGCACCAGGGGGAACATGGCCGCGGCCATGAGAGCGAACACTGTTAGAGTCTCGGCGGCCCGGCTGATCGGCCGGCGCCACTCGATCTTCAAAACCCGCAGCGCAGCCGAAATAAATGTTCCCGCGTGGCCGATGCCGATAAAATAGACGAAGTTAACGATGTATAGCGCCCACATCACCGGACGGTTCAACCCGGTAATCCCCAGTCCCAGGTTCATCTGGTATGTCCAAATGACGCCGAACAAAAGAACCAGCCCAGCCAGGATTGCGGTGATGATCCAAAAACGCCAGGTATGCCGGAACATAGGTTCCAGCACCCCCCGGTCGATGTCCAAGGGGTAGCGGGGGTCGAGTAGCAGATGCAGCCTCCGCTCGTGCTCAACCTGGTGGGCCAGTTCTGTGTCTTCCGGTGGAGGTCGCCTCCAGATCGGGTAATCACGCGGCCTATCCATTTTGAGCCCTTCCATCATTCCCCCTTATCTCGGCGCCATCCGTTTCTAACTCAACCACCTCAGAATTGCCGCCCTGCAGGTAATAAACCTGGGGCTCTGCCCCTAACTCCTCCAGGAGCCGGAATTTCCGTTGATTCCCACGGACCAGGCGCGTGGCTTCGCTGTCAGGATCTTTCAGGTCGCCGAAGACGAGAGCGCTGGTCGGGCACGCCTGGACGCAGGCAGGCACCGCCTCGCCGTCGCGCAGAGGCCGGTTTTCGACCAGCGCCTGTTCCTCGGATCGCCGGATGCGCTGGACGCAGAAGGTACATTTTTCCATCACACCCGCGCTTCGTACGGTAACGTCGGGGTTCAATTGTTCTTTCAGTAACCCTTCGAAGTCCGGGTCATTGAAATTAAAGAACCTGACTTTATAAGGATCATTGTTCTGGCAATAACGGGTGCCAACACAGCGGTTGTAAACCTGCAAATTCAAATTCTCCCGCTGGCTGTGCATCGTGGCGTAGACCGGGCAGACCGGCTCACAAGGTGCCCGCTCGCACTGTTGGCACATTACCGGGATATAACGGGCTTTCACATCTGGCCATTCACCTTCCCAGTAACGTTCGATACGGATCCAGTGCATGGCGCGGCCGCGGACAACCTCTTCCTCGCTGACAATGGGGACGTTATTTTCCGCGTGACAGGCAACCACACAGGCATTACAGCCTGTGCAGGCATCAAGGTTGACGACCATAGTCCATTTACGCTCAGGTAATTCAGGCATGCTATCCTCCAAGAAGCAGGACAGGAGATGCTGCAGAGCTGCAACAACGCCTGCCAGGCTCGAAACTTCTGGCTCAACAGCACAGATTATTGTCCAGGAAACGCCTCGTTGATAAAACCCTCCGTTACACCCACCTGGTTCTCAAAGGTAGCCAGGGCTGCTCGCTTACCGGTAGGCGTAATCCTGACCCGCGGAGTGACCCAGCCCACGCCGCCCTCCTCCATATCCAAGAGATGGATGGGATTGCTGCCGCGGTTCTGAGCAAAACGCCCGAAATCGGTGTGTCCCTGGCCCAGCGGGATGCCGATCGTATCCGGGCGTATGGCCGGATACAGGTAGACCGGAGCCTCCAGTTCACCGGCCGGTGAAGTTACCCTAACGATATCCCCTTGCTTCAATCCCAGTTCCTCGGCAGTCGCCGGGTTGATCTCCACCCAGGTTTGCCAGGATATGGTCGTATTCGCATCCGGAGAACCTTGCAGCCAGGGTTGGCTGGCGCCACGGCCATCGCTAAGCAGATTAGACATGAACAGGTGGAGGTAATAAGGGTACTCTTGCGGATCGCCCGGGAAACGGATTGGAGACAAGGGATGGGATTTTTCGGGCCTGGTTTCAGGCGTTTCAAGATCTGGAGCGGTTTCCTGCCACCACCCCCCGTGCTGCTGGAAGCTGGCCTGGAAGAGATCGGCTTCCACACCGCCGGATAACTGGCTGACGGACTCTTTCAGGAAAGCAACCTCATCTTCCCAGGAAAGCCCGCCCGATGCTAATGGGATCTCCCTGGAAACAGCAAGCAGCACATCGGCCGCGGAGCGGTTATCGTAGACGGGTTTAACCACGGGCTGCTGGCTGCTGACGACCATTTCTCCAAAGCCTGGGGCGACAACCTCGTACCCCCACGATTCCAGATAGGTTCGATCTGGCAGAATCAGGTCAGCCAAAGCAGCGGTCTCGTCCATGATGGGGGCAAAGGAAACCACAAAAGGCACCTTCGCCAACGCTTCGGCAAAACCGGCTCGATCGGGCAGCTCGTAAGCCGGGTTGGCGCTGTGGACGAACAGCGCCTGCACCTGTCCCGCTTCCATCTGGTCGATCACCTGCTGTACCTGTTCTATTGATGAGATCGTTGGCCTTTTCAAAGGCAGATTTGGGGTAGTAGATGGCGACGACTGGCCGGATGGCTGACCAGTGACGCCGGCGATCCGGTTCAAGACCTGCACCGCGGCAATCATTTCAGCAGCCTGATCCTGCCCGGCCATGGGGGCCCCCGGGATTGCCAGCGGTCGATCGTACTGAGCAAAGATCTGTGCCAGGCGCCCCAGTTCTTCGGCAGGGATGTCACTGGCCTCGGCAATGCTGCCGACATCCACCTCGGCAGCCAGTGCTTTGGCGCGCTCGACCAGATCCGCCGGGCCGGCAGACTGGTCAGCGATCAGCCAGGCAATGGCCTGTGCGACCAACCCTTCGGTGCCGGGACGGAGGGGCAGCCAGCGATCGGCTTTGGCGCCGGTGGTCGACATGCGCGGCTCGAACTGGACAAGATAGCCGCGCTTCCCCAGAGGTTGGCTGCGAAACTTTCCAAATTCGATGCCATACCGGGTGGACGAGAGCCAGGTACCCAGGAAATCGGCGCCGAACGAGAATACCACATCCGCGCCTCCAAGGTCATAAGCCGGCAACTGGCCCTGATTGGCCTGGGTCAGGGCCGGATAACCGTGGAAGGCTGTATAAAGATCGAAAACGATCGGGTCTTGAGCGTGGATGGCGCTGGCGAACTGCTGGAACAGGTCGTAGAGATGACCGGAGACGGTTGACCCCAGCCAGAAAACCACCTTATCGCCGGCATCCTGAAGCTGCGCGGCCAGGGATTCGAGCGCCTCCTCCCAAGACATCGGCTGAAACTGGCGGGAGCCTCGGTCCTCCTGGCGGACCGGGCCTTGGAGCCGGTCGGGATTATACAGCACCTGAAGACCGGCCTGCCCGCGGGCGCACAGCTTCCCGCGGTTGAGTGGGTGCTCGGGGTTGCCCTCGATCTTCACGGCCCGGCCGTTCATGATACGCACGATGATCCCGCAGCCGGCCGGGCATTGGCGGCAAGTGCTGGCATACCAGGTCGGAACGCCTGCGAGTTGCTGCTCGGGAGGGCTGACAAAAGGTTCCAGCACCACCCAACGACGCGGTTTCTGGCAGCCGGCAAGGACTGAAAGCGCAGCGCCGGTAGCGCCAATTTTAAGAAAATCGCGGCGACTGATTTTATGTGCCGTCATTTCGACTCCTATTGGTGGCAGATAACACAGTCTACCAACTGGTCAGCGTTCGGCTGCTGTTCGTGACAATGCAGGCACCAACCCATATTCATCGTGACCACCGGGCGCGCTTCCGCCATATGCCCTACGTCTCCGTGGCAGCGCTCGCAATCCAGCTTGGCCGCGGTCACGTGTACCTGGTGGCTGAAATAGACAAAGCGCGGCAGCCGGTTGACCCGCACCCAGGGGATAGGCTCCTGTCGTTCCCAGTAACCTGCTAACTGTTGAATGGCCGGAGAGCCGGTCGCAATCTGCTTATGGCAGCCCATGCATTTCTCGACGCTGGGCATCCCGGCCGCCTGCGATCGACGCGCCTCCGTATGACAAAAAAGGCATTTGATACCGAGTTGAACCATGACCTCATGATTGAATGGAATTGGCTGTGTCGGGGCGGCTTGTGTTTTGGGTCTAAAAAGGAAAAAAGCCCCTGCGATGATCACGACTCCGATCAGGATCAACAATCTAGTGCGATTGGCGCCGGCGATCAGGCGGCTCAAACCCGTTCTAAAGATGGCGGCCCATCCTGGGATACGCCCTGCATGATGATCGTTTTCCGACATCTCCATCCTCATTCGGAATTCTGTTTTCCCCCTCGATCCACGTGAAAACTTCTGGGTCAGTCCGCGCTTAAACTTTGATTCCGCGGCAAAGAACTTAACTCGGATTCATCTTAGCAGTGGGCGTCTCGAAAAGTCTTTAAGTTCAACTTATGTTCACCTTAAAAATGCCTTACGCCTAAGTATTTAAGGTTGTCATAAGCTGAATTTTAGTCATGTGTAAAGATTCCCCGGAGACAGCCAGATAAGATAAAGGATGATATCGCAGCCATGAGCACAGCAGGGACGAATAGCGTCCCAGGGTGTTGACTGCACTTGATAAAAGCCATCGCCGTCTTCATCACAGGCGAACTCACCCGCTCTATAGTTGGCAGATGGAGGTGATTACACCCAAGAGGTGGGCGGTCATCGCAGTGGTCGATCGCTTGAAAAGGCCAGATTTGCAAAAGGAACTGAGTAGATCGTGATGGGCCAGGCTTCTACTGAATATTGGCGAAGAAAAGGTGGGCAAACCAGACAGGTAAAGATGATGTCAATGCTAGGGAAAGCCGTCCTGATCGGATTTTTTGCTGAGGTCATGGCAGTTCTGGCGCTCGTGGGGACTGCTTTTTTCACCGCTAACCTATCCGTACTCGTTGGAACTGCGCTCGGGGTACTCTTCCTGGCGAACTACATCGGACAATACTTTCTCTTTGGTCAGCGTTTTATCAAAGGACGTGTTGCTTCCTGGAGTGTGAGTTCGCTTGTCCTCCTCGGTATTTTTTACATCGCAGTTTTGAAGCCGGCTGCCGGAGAGAACCCCCCTGATCTGGCAGATGTGCAATACTGGAACCTTTCCACCGGTTCCAAAATCGCCTATCTCAAGCTGGCTCCAGAAAAAAAGGCTCGTCCCGAGCCGATCATTTTTCTGCACGGTGGGCCCGGCATCGCGGATCTAGAGGGCGATGCAGCATATTTCGGTAGACTGCGCGAGGAGGGTTACATCGTGTATGTGTACGATCAACTCGGAACAGGCAGATCATCCCGTCTCCAAGATCCAGGCGGATATACCATCGAACGCCATGCCGCCGACCTCGAAGAGATCAGGCAGCAGATCGGTGCGGATAAAGTGATTCTGATCGGCCATTCGTATGGTGCCAGCCTCGCCGCATTGTATATTGCACAGCATGGTGAACATGTGGCTAAATTTATCGCCTCCTCGCCTGGGGCCCTCATCGGGGGTATAGAGGGCGGCAGCGGTCTACAAACGAGGTTGACGACGGCGCAGAAATTAGCGATCTATGCGCTGATACTGCAGCCTAGACCATTTACGGCTTACCTCTTGCTGCAAATCAATCCGCGCGCCGCACATCGTTTCGCTAGTGATGCAGAAATGGACGCGCGGAACGACGATGTGTATGCCATCAGTGAACCTGCGCTTCATTGTGGGAATCACGAAACGACACAGCGCCTGTATGGCTTGGGCTTTTACTCCCTACAATTTCCCCAGTCCGCGCGCGCTGTGCCGCCCAAAGACTTTACTGCAGCGTTGAAGCGCTACAAGATTCCGACTCTGGTGATCAAGGGCTCGTGCGACTACTTGAGTTGGGCATCCGGGCTCGAATACCTCGATGCGTTTCAATCGGGACCAGCTCAATTGGTTTATTTGAGCGATGCAGGCCATAACGCATACCAGGACAAGCCTGAAGAGTTTGAAATGAACCTCAAAGCATTCCTGAATGAACAACCGTTGCCCAACGAGTATTCCGGCAAAAGCTTGCCTGCTGATTATGAAAAAGGGTATTAGTCGTTAGGGACACACCATGAGAAACGGAATCCCATCCCTTACCATGAGTTTCGACGAATCAGATAACCGCTGGGGGCTGAGGCTTTCGGGCTGTCTAGAGGCGTGTCATGGCAAATAATCAGCAGGTGATCGATAATAAAACCCCAGTGGCTGAACAAGCCGCAGCGCAGCACCCTCTGCCCGTAGCTACAGCCGGTATCATTGCCATCACCGCTGTCCTCACCAGCCTGCAGATTTTTTATCCCGCGCTACTGCCCGCCCTCGATCGGAATCTTGAGGCGCTGCGAGCCGGACAGTGGTGGCGGTTGGTCACGCCCCGGTTCGTGAATCCCGAGATCTGGGCCCAGTACATCCTACTCGCCATCCTTGCTCTCGTTGGTCCGGTTGTCGAACGCCGCTTCGGTAGCCTGCGATGGCTGGCGCTCTGGTTCGCCGGGGGATTGACGGGCGATGTTGTGAGCTTCGCCTGGCAGCCTCGAGGCGCTGGCGCCTCGGTTGGTATCTGCGGCATTATCGGGGCGTGGCTATTGCTCTTGCTTCGCGGCGAGAACCGAGAACATTGGGTGACAGCCGTAGTGACTCTGACTTTCACTGCTGACCTGGTGGGTATTGCCGCGGGCAGCCCGTTATTTGCAGCGGCGGCGGCAGCGATTGTGGCCAGCCTGGTTATCCAACTGCGCCGCCGTGAAGCACTCTGGCACCGGATGACGCCTTATCTCGGCTTGATCGGTCTGCTCGGAGGGCTCATTCTTTCTGCTCTGCAAGACCAGCATGGTCCGCCGCTGCTCGTCGGGGCAGGAGTAACCGCGTTGTTTTTGTTGATCGAGGGGTGACAAAAGGGATAAATAAAGGAGGAAGTTACAGTTATGTATCGTTGGAACAAACAACTCGTTTTGCTGATTGCAATCTTATTGGTTGCATCGGTTGGGCTGTCCGCCTGCAGCGGTAGCGCTTCGGCCGGAAATAAACCTGTTGACGTACAGGTCAGCCTGACCGAATTCAAAATCGATTCGTCGCTGACGACGTTTGAGGTGGGTGTGCCTTACCACTTCACTGTGACGAATAATGGATCGGTGGCGCACGATTTCGCGATCATACCCCCCAACAGCGAGCAGCTCTCCGCCGAACAGGTCTCGGAAATGGCTTTGGTATCCATCAGTGGGGAAGATCTCCCTGCCGGCGCAACCAAGGAGCTTGATTACACCTTCACACAGCCTTATCCGTCCGGCTCGCTGGAATTTGCCTGTCATTTGCCTGGGCATTATGAGGCCGGGATGCACGAACCGATCGTGGTAAACGAATAATACTGAGATGTTAGGACATCGACATCTGCGGGGGCAGTTCCTGATAAAGATTCTGATGGTCCTTTTGCCGGAGATGCTGGCAGGCTGCGCCAGGGCCCCCTCTGCCCTGGCGCCAGTGTCCTGGAATGCATCACAGATCGCGCGCCTGACCTGGATCATCTTCGGAATAGCGGCGATTGTATTTGTCGTTGTCGAGGGGGCGTTGGTTTTCGCCGCGCTGCGTTTCAGTCGCAAACCAACAGAAGGGCCTCCCAGCCAGGTGGAGGGCAACCGGGTGCTGGAGATCGGGTGGACATTAGCCCCGGCCCTGGTCTTGCTGGCGATCTTCGCCATTTCTTTACAGCCACTGGTCAGCCTGGCATCCGCTCCGGCCGCGATCCCCGGCGGTGAGAGCCCACCGCCTGAGAAGTTGAATGTGCGCGTTATAGGACACCAATGGTGGTGGGAATTCGATTATCCTGACCTGCAAATTAATACAGCGAACGAGCTGCACCTGCCAGCCGGCGTGGTGGCTGAGGTGGATATCGAATCGGCCGACGTGATCCACAGTTTCTGGGTGCCGCAGTTGGGGGGTAAGACCGACGCTATTCCAGGCCATACGAACCATACCTGGTTCCAGCCAAACAGGACGGGTGAATTCCACGGCCAGTGTGCTGAATTCTGCGGTCCCGAGCACGCCCTCATGGGTCTACAGGTAATCGTCGAGGAGCCGGAGCAGTTCCAGGCCTGGGTGAAAAACCAGCAAGCAGCGGTTCCCGAACTGGCAGGCGCGGCGGCTCAGGGGGAACAGACCTTTATGAGCCGGGGGTGCGCTGCCTGCCATATGATACAGGGAACGCAGGCGCAGGGTGAGGTTGGGCCTGACCTCACCCATTTTGCCAGCCGGAACATCCTCGCCGGAGGAGCCCTGCAAAACACCCCCCAGGATGTTGCCCGGTGGCTGGAAAACCCTCAACAGGTGAAACCCCGGACTCTGATGCCCAATCTGAACCTGTCACAAGAAGAGATCGAACAACTGCTGGCATTTCTCGAAAGCCTGAAGTGAAGGGAAGAACGATTAGGAGTATGGCAAATACAATAGAAGAACTGCCCATCCTCGTAAAACGCCCCTCCGGCCTCTTAGGCTGGCTGGCGAGCACGAATCACAAGGATATTGGGATCCTGTACATGGTCACCGCCATCGCGTTCTTGCTGGTCGGGGGGCTGGAGGCGATGCTCATCCGCCTCCAACTGGCGAGGCCCGAAAACCGGCTGCTCTCACCCGATACTTACAGCCAGATCTTCACCATGCATGGTACGACGATGATCTTCCTGTTCGCCATGCCTATCCTGATTGGTTTTGCCAACTTCGCCGTCCCGCTGATGATCGGAGCGCGCGATATGGCTTTCCCCCGCCTGAACGCCTTCAGCTATTGGGCTTTTTTGTTCGGCGGCCTCCTGATGTACAGCTCCTTTCTGTTAGGTGGGGCAGCGGACGCCGGCTGGTTCGCCTATGCTCCGCTAAACGGCAGCCAGTTCTCCCCATCCCATGGGATGGATTTCTGGGCGCTGGGTATTATCCTGACCGGTATTGGTTCGACCGCAGGGGCGATCAATTTAATTGTGACCATCCTGAACCTTCGCGCCCCGGGGATGACGCTCTTACGGATGCCGCTCTTCGTGTGGCAGATCCTGGTCACCGTATTCCTGATCATCTTCGCCATCCCCAGCCTGACTGTAGATGCCATCCTGCTCTTCTTCTCGCGCAATTTTGGCGCCCCGTTTTTTGCATCCGGCCAGGGAGCTGATCCCCTGCTCTGGCAGCACTTATTCTGGTTCTTCGGCCACCCCGAAGTATATATTCTGATCCTGCCGGCGTTCGGGATCATCTCCGAGGTCGTACCGGCCTTCTCTCGCAAGCCCATCTTTGGCTATGGCGCCATCGTCTATTCGGGGATTGCCATCGGCTTTCTGAGCTTCACAGTATGGGCCCACCATATGTTCGCGGTCGGGATGAGCCCAATCGCAGATGCCGTCTTTTCGATCGACAGCATGGTGATCGCAGTACCGACCAGCATCAAGATATTTAATTGGATCGCTACCATGTGGGGCGGCAAGATCAACGCGAAAAGCGCGTTTCTTTTCGCAGTGGGTTTTATCGCCATGTTCATTATCGGCGGGTTGAGCGGCGTTTCCCTGGCTGTCGTACCGGTGGATTTACAGGTGACAGACACCTATTACGTGGTCGCCCACCTCCATTACGTCCTCTTTGGTGGGACGGTGTTCGCCGTCTTCTCCGGAATTTTCTACTGGTTTCCCAAGCTTACCGGGCGGCTTCTGGACGAGAAATTGGGGCGGTGGCAGTTCTGGACCTTATTCCTGGGTTTCAACCTGACATTCTTCCCGATGCACATCCTGGGTTTGTTGGGTATGCCGCGGCGTGTATACACATACGCTGAAGGTTTAGGCTGGGGGGCTCTAAATCTGGTGGAAACTTTGGGGGCATTTGTCATCGCATTGGCGATATTGATTTTCCTCTGGAACGTTTTCTCCAGCCTGCGCCAGGGGAAGGTTGCTGGTGACGATCCCTGGGGCGCCCAGACATTGGAATGGACGACCTCCTCTCCACCCCCGGCTTACAACTTCGCTGTGATCCCCACCGTCCACAGCCGCCGTCCAGCCTGGGACAAGAATAAAGGACTGGCGCCTCCGGATCAGGGGCCAGCCGGTTTCCATCTTCCAGGCCCCTCGTATAACCCTGCACTGCTGGCCCTCGGGCTGATGGCGGCAGCCTTCGGATTGATCTATAACCCCTGGCTGGCCCTGCCAGGGGCTGCAATAGCCTTCGCGGGGATCGTATCCTGGTCGAGAGAGAGCCCTTTCGCTGAAGTGGAGGAGGCCTGATGAACACAGCCTCAACCATCCCCTCTTCTGAGCCCACTTCCCTGGGCGTTGATAACCGCAAGCTAGGGGTATGGACCTTCCTGGCATCGGAGTCTGTCTTTTTCTCTGCGTTGATCGTCACTTACATCGTCCTGCGTGGGAAAAGTGTTACCGGTCCATTTCCACAAACTGCGCTGGATGTGCCGTTAGTGGCGTTCAACACTTTTGATTTGATCTGCAGTAGTCTGACCATGGTCAGCGCCTTGAGCGCAGGACAGCGAGGGAAACGGCGGGCCATGCGCCGCTGGCTGGGGGTTACTGCACTGCTCGGACTGGTTTTCTTGGGTGGGCAAGTGTACGAATTCAGCAACCTCGCAAACCTGGGGCTCTCCCTCAGCCGTAATCTGTTCGGGGCTACCTTTTTTACCTTGACCGGTTTCCATGGGGCGCACGTGACAGCCGGGCTGGTTTGGATCGGTTTTGTCCTGGTCCGGGAGTTATCTCGCCGGGAATGGAAAGAAGCTCCGTTTGCTGTGGAGTTGGTTGGTCTGTACTGGCACTTTGTCGACCTGGTCTGGATCATTATTTTCACCGTGGTTTACCTGATCTAGGTCCCAGGCCAGATGAATCAGGGAATTCAATCCGGGGACGGCAGCAGGCAGGATAGGAGTTATCTTTGGAGAATCAGGAAGAAAAGCGCTTAGAAAAATCGCCCAATTACGTCGGGGTTTTCGCGGTATTGGCAATACTTACCGCTATCGAAGTCGGGGTAACGTATGTTAATTTGCCCCGTTTGCCAATCCTCATTCCGCTTGCCCTGGCGAAAGCCACTCTGGTGGCGTTGTTCTATATGCACCTGAAATCTGACCGGCGGGTGTTCAGCGCAATCTTCGTCATGGGGGTCTTGATGGGGATTGGGCTGATTCTGTCCCTGGCTGTCCTCTTCGCCCCGCCGCTCCTCGATGTGAGGTAAACGATGAATGCCGGTCTGGAGCGCTGGTGGTTGGCCTGGGATTGGGAACCCAGTGTGGTTGCTGGGATCGGGATCCTGGTTTGTGGATACTTACTGCTAACCGGCCCATTTCGATCGCGGTTCACAACCTCACAACCGGCCAGGCCGGCGCAGGTCGCCTGGTTCATATCGGGAGCGTTGGTCCTATTCTTGGCGCTGGTTTCCCCCCTGGACTTCCTGGGCGACCATTATCTATTCTCAGCCCATATGGCCCAGCATGTATTGATCGCGCTGGTCGCCCCGCCGCTGCTATTGCTGGGAACTCCCCAATGGCTGTTGCGCCCCCTATTATGCTTTCCACCTGTCCGGTTCGCAGCAGTGACTCTCACCAGGCCGCTCGTCGCTTTTGCTCTGTTCAATGGCGTCTTCTTGGCCTGGCACCTGCCCAGTCTTTACCAGGCCGCGCTGCAGGACGAAACCATTCACATCTTCGAACACCTGCTCTTTATCGCAACAGGCATCCTGAACTGGTGGCCGGTGCTCAGCCCACTGCCCGAGCTTCCAAGGCTTTCCCCACCGGCGAAAATTCTGTACATCTTCCTGGAAGAGACCCCTACGGCCATCTTATCCGCCCTGCTGGTCTTCGCCTCAGTCAGTTTCTACACGGCCTATGCGGCAGCGCCCCGGGTGTTCGATCTCAGCCCGCTGGCAGACCAACAAATTGCCGGGTTCATCATGTGGGTGCCGGGTCAATTGATCTACCTGGCGGCTCTGAGCGTGGTGTTTTTTACCTGGATCCGAGACCGAGAAAGAGCAGAATCGGGGCAACGTTCATATTAATTACAGCGGTTCTGTTCCTACTTATGGATTGGAATCCAGACTTTGAACTTCGTTCCTGATCCGGGGGTGCTCTCTACTTCAATACGCCCCCCATGCGCTATCACCAGATCATGTGCAATGGGTAACCCCAGACCCGTGCCGCGCTTGAAATCGCGAACTTGATCCCCACGAAAGAAGGGTATAAATATTTTTCCTTGGTCTTCAGGAGGGATACCAGGGCCCGAATCGCTCACCGATATCCAAATTTCACCCCGGGCAGCACCGGCGGAGATGGATACCATCCCACCCTCAGGCGTATATTTAAAAGCATTGCTAACCAGGTTCCCAATGACCTGTCCCAAACGGATAGGATCGGCCGAGATGGTGGGTAGATCAGGCGGGATTGACTCTTCCCACTTCAAACCTTTTTCAGGCGCAGCCTCCTTCCAGGGCAATAAGACAGCAGGCAGCCATTTGCCAACAGCGATCCATTTGCGGTCCAGTTCCAGGGTTCCCAGAACTTGATCTTGCAGATGGGCCAGATCGTCTAACAACTGCTGCAAGAGATCCATCTTTTCTTCCATCCCCAAGAGTAGTTCGTCCAGGAATTGTGGCTCTTGTTTGGCGCCCTGCTTTGCAGCATGGATTGCCATGCGTAATGCTCCTAAGGGGCGCCCTAATTCGTGAATCAGATTAGCCAGTAATTGGCGACGAGCCTTTTCCAAGCTGCTCAGGCGCTCCACGAGATAATTGACCGAATTCAGCAGCAGCTTGAGTTCCTCTGGTCCTTGTTCCTCCAGTTTCTCCCGATGATCTCCACGGGCAAGAGCATAAACCGCCTGGGTCACCTGGTGAACCGGGCTGATGATATTCGTCGCTAAGAGAAAACCCAGAATAGATCCTGACAGCAGGCCAAGAGCCAGGATCCCTGTGATGAGGAAGCGAAGCTGTATTATCTGGTCGGTTGCGGTCGCAAAAGGATAACTTATGCGGATGATCCCCCCCGGGTGTTGGCCCTCGCCTGGTACAGGAGCAAGAACATCGACTATCTCGCTGTTCAGGTCTTGACTGAAAATAATCTGCTCAACCAGTTTTCCATTTTGGGCATCCTCCAGACCCGGAACCTGTAGCACCTGGTTTATCCGGACGGCATCGCCTGGGTCAGTTGAGGCCAGGATGCGGCCATCGGTGGAAAGCAGCATGATTCTTTTCGGTGGATACGGCTTCAACTGGTCTAGAAAGGTCTCAGCATGTTGGGGGGTATCAAAGACCTGTTCTTGCTGACGGATCATCAAAGTTAACAATCTGGAATCATCCCTTAATTCCCTAGAGAGATTCGGAAGCAGATAATCCGTCTCAGTCGCATAGACGATTACCCCTCCCATGAGGGGAATGATGATCAATAAGGGAAGTATGTGACTGAGAATAAGTTGGTTGCGTAGGGTTTTGAGCATTTCCACACTTTCTTGTAAACTAACCCCCTTGAAAAGCGATGGTGGGATTGAACCCACAAAGTGGTGGAACCGCGCCAGTCTGCCATTCTTGCCCTGACTCGTTCCGACCAGGCGAGTTGGTTCATGGCCTCGATCGCCATTGCCTGAGTGATCACTGATGAAGCAATTGCCTGCGGGTTTCCCTTCAACCGCCTCACCAGCAGAGCCTCCGGCGTCTCCCCGGACTGGCGACGTCCTATCTTCAGGCGATCAGCGACGAGGGTGAAGGCCAGAGGCAGTTAAAGCAGGAACGGCTATATTATCGCGTTATTATATCTGGAAGCTTCTGCAAATATCAAGTTTGTCAAGCAGGGGGTAGAAATGCTTAATATGGGGAATTCAGGCGGGGTATTTTCCGGGGATAGGGATAGGAACAACTGACCGGAGAGCAGTCCGCTCATTATGGGGATATGTCCCAACCTTAGATAGACAATACTTTCAGGTAGATAAGTAATCCTGTCAGGCTCGTTACCGCCAGTGCGCCAAGAGTAAACAGAACGAGTTCAAGCCGCTTCCACCAGCGATTTTTCCAGGCCAGAACGGTGAAAATGAGCAATGCTGCTGCCAGCATAGATGCCAGCCATGGGAGGATGAAAAGATATTTACTAGATGAAGGGGAAAATCCAACGAGGGTTGCCCAGCCAAAATTGTCTGCCAGCGCTCTCTTGGAGAGTATCCACGCGCCGGCCATGAAGATCAGACAGAGTGTGGATGCCAACCAAAGGGTCAAGTGGGCAAGCCTGGGCGGAATCCGATCATTCTGTCTCTCTGAACGGAAATAGGCGACTGGGATGAGGATAAACCCAAGCAGGAAAATCAGTCCGATCGCTCCAATCCCCAGCGATAGCGGTGAAGTTGGGTTTTGCACGAGGATAAAGATCGCCAGCGCGCCTTTATTGGGATAAACATCTGTGACGAAGGGGAGCCCGTCCATCTGTGCGATGCAGGAAGAGTCGGGTTCGCGTGAGGGGTCTTCCAGAAATGCGGCCACCATGGATTTGGGACAATCTTCGAAGCTCACTGCATGGGTGTATTTGGGGAAGACGAATAAATGGCCCTCGCTAAGTGTTTGGGCGGTGAGTTCGGCATAAGCAGGCGGCGTGACGGAATCGAAATCACCGCCAGTCAAGATCAATGTCGGGATCGTGCTCTCCACGGGCGCGGTTTGGGTGGCACCGGCTTGACCCGCGTCCCAGGTGGGACAAATGAAGGCATCTGGATATATGGCATAGCGTGGCTTCAATTCAGGATACTTTTCGAGTTCTTGTGCGAATGTATCCTTGTCGAACAACGAACCTGTATCATGGCAAATAACGATGTTGTAATAGGCAGGGTTTTCGGTTGGCACCAGCCCCTGATATAAATTTTCGATCAGGCTCCGGTCACCGGCGTGGATGCGGGAAATGATCAGTGGCGCCATCCGAAGGAGATACCCGCGTTTCATGATCTCTTGCAATCCGGTAATCACCGCATCGCTCCCAACCCAAACTTGTTTCTTCTCTCCCGTCTTGTCATCCGTGAAGGCGATTTTCACCGGCTCGGCATCCAGGCGTTGAATCACCTCATGGAGTTTCGTCTCAAGATTAGGATAGTCTCGATTGCACGCAGGGTCGGCGCTGCAGGCCGCGAATAAAGCAGAGAATGATGCAGCGGTAGAGGTCAGATCGCCGCCAATCCGATCTACTTGTGGCGGCAGTGCGGAATCCAGAATCACACTGCGGATCCCGTCAGGGACAAGGCGCATGGTGTAAAGGGCGGTACGAGTACCATAGGAAATGCCGTACAGGTTCCATTGGTCATAACCCAGGGCCAGGCGTAAATCTTCCAGGTCGTAGGCATTGGCTGTGGAGTTGTATGCGGTCAGGTCAAAGCCTTCGCTGATGAGTTGTTCACGGCACAGCTTTGCCCATTCCATGAATTGGGCGTTGCTCTCTTCCGCGTTGGGCGCTTTTTCCTGCCTGCTGGCATCGGCCGGTGTATCAGGCGGACAATTCATCATTGGTTGTGAGTAGCCCACCCCGCGTGGGTCAACGAGAATCAGGTCGTGGTTCATCAGCGATCCAGTCTTCCATTCATTCCAACCGCCTTCGATCGCAATTTGGCCAGGTCCACCTGTGAGGTAAACCACAGCATCCGGTTGTGGATTCTCCCCCGTTGCTTTTAGAACGGCAAACGCGACCTTGATGGTGCGGCTCTGAGGGTCGGAACGGTTTTCGGGGACGATCAGATAGCCACATTGCCAATCCTCAGATAAACCAGATCCTTCGAAAGTCGTGCAATCGGTATTCTCGATGGAAGCCGCAGAGGTTCTGCCTGCAACGGCAGAATTCAGTTTTGTACCCGCAAGTAAACCGACAAGGATGATGATAGCAATAACAGACTTGATTCCCCGCTTCTTCATTTCCCCTCCAAGAAAATACGATTTTCATCCATAGACGGTTCCCATGTACATGGAACTGATTAGACTCAGCGCCCAACCGTCGAGCTCACATGCGCTGCCGGTGCTAATAGAATGAATTCATCACATGACGCACAGCAGAGATAACTCAACTTTCGCTGGTGTATAGATGCCAGGTCAGCACCTTGTACGACGGCAGGACTCAGGAGACCTGGTTAAATTTGACTTCTAGTAGCTGGGGGTATCGACGATCACGCTCAAGGCCCAACCTGGTATCTCGCGCTCGGAGGACAGCTTGAGTGCGATTTACTACTTGCAGTTGCTAAAGATGAGCAGTTTCAATGATAGGAGCGAAGGGTCCCCGCCGGATGAGGGGCGGGCTGCCATCGCTGCAGATCAGGTGAAAGTCGAGGTCTTTATGCGCCGGGAAAGGCGCATCGGCAGACATGCCCAAGATGCTGCCAACCAGGTGAGCAGCCCGCAAACCCGGTACTGCTCCCGGTTATGTTCGATCCATTCTCTGGCAGCCTAACTAGCCTGTTGAGCATTTAAAATATCTATCCTTAAGGTAATAATGATACAAATATGATCTTTTTAGTATATCACATGAGCGGCGAATTAGAGAATAAGGGAAGATCAATCGCCGCTGGATTGCGTATCGTTAATCAGTCGTCCGGCAGCGCACTCACTCTTCGGCACATTAATAACCGCATACCACTTCCCCCGGTTTGTAGTAATATACATACCGATGGACCTCTTTGACCACGCCATGAAGGAGAGTATGAAGACCGAGGCGCCGCTGGCAGCCCGCATGCGCCCGCGCACGCTGGACGAATACATCGGCCAGGAGCACATCGCCGGGCCGGGCAAGCTCCTTCGCCGGGCGATCGAAGCGGACCGGATGTTTTCTTCCATTTTATTGTGGGGGCCGCCGGGGACGGGGAAGACGACTCTTGCGATGGTGATCGCCAACCAGACCAAGAGCCACTTTGAAACGCTGTCGGCCGTGATGTCGGGCAAAGCCGAGCTGCGGGCGGTGATCGATAAAGCCATCGAGCGCCGTAGGCTCTATCAGAAGAAAACCATCCTCTTTGTGGATGAAGTCCACCGCTGGAATCGCGCCCAACAAGATGCGCTGCTCCCGCATGTGGAAAATGGCACAGTGACCCTGATTGGGGCCACGACGGAGAACCCATACTTCGAGGTGATCGGCGCCCTGGTTTCCCGTTCGCGGGTATTCCAACTCCGCCCGCTGACCGACGAGGATGTCCGCCGGATCCTTGAGAATGCGCTGACCGATCCCGAACGAGGGTACGGCAACCGCCAGGTGAGGGTCGAGGAAGATGCGATGCAGCACCTGATCCGGGTGGCCGGGGGCGATGCCCGCAATGCATTGAACGCCCTCGAGCTGGCGGTGGAAAGCACGGCTCCCGACGATCAGGGGGTGATCCAGATCACCCTCGAAGTCGCCCAAGAATCCATCCAACGCCGGGCCGTGCTGTACGATAAAGACGGCGACGCGCACTACGACACCATCTCGGCGTTTATCAAGTCGGTGCGGGGGTCAGACCCGGATGCAGCACTGTATTGGCTGGCGAAGATGCTGTACGCCGGTGAGGATCCCCGCTTCATCCTGCGCCGCCTGATTATCCTCGCCGGTGAAGATATCGGTTTGGGAGACCCTCTCGGGCTGGTGGTGGCCAACGCCGCCGCCCAGGCGTTCGATTATATCGGGCTGCCAGAAGGGATCTACCCGATCGTCGAGGCCACCCTATATCTGGCCACGGCGCCGAAATCCAACTCGGCCGGGGCCTACTTCAAGGCTTTCCAGTTGATCGAGCAGGAAGGCATCACCCAGGTGCCCCAGCACTTGCAGGACGCCAACCGGGATGCCAAAGCGTTAGGTCATGGGCAAGGCTACCAATATCCCCATGATGATCCAGATCATTTCCTACCGCAGCAGTATTTACCGGCCTCGTTATTAGGCACTTACTTCTACCGTCCCTCCAACCAGGGATATGAAGGACAGGTAGTAGACCGCCTGGCCAGGTGGCGAGAGGCGCAGCGGCAGGCGTTGGGGATCGAAAAAGCGGAGACTTTGCCCGAATTGAGCGAAGATGATATCCGCGAGATAAAGGGGAAACACAAGCAGAGCAATTAGCTGCGATAGCAGCTACGTGCTCACGTGATGATAACTGCACATGGAGTTCTTGGGCTGCTGCACAACAGCCCAGGAACTCCATGTGAATCGGGTGAGATTGAAGGGGCCGTATGCCGATTATTCTGTTAGTTCGTCATGGCGAAAATGATTATGTGAAGAAGGGACGCCTGGCCGGAAGATTGCCGGGCGTGCACTTAAACAAGAAGGGCATCAGCCAGGCGCAAGCAGTTGCCGATAAGCTGAAGGATGCGCCGGTCAAGGCTGTTTACAGCAGTCCGCTAGAGCGGACGATGGAGACCGCCGAGCCAATTGCCAAAGCCCTGGGATTGGAGGTGATCCCGCGTGAAGGGTTGATCGAAGTGGATTTTGGCGAGTGGCAGGACCAGAAAGTAAAAGGCCTCAGCCGCCGCAAGATATGGCGAGTTGTCCAATACACTCCATCGCAGATGCGGTTCCCAGGAGGGGAATCTTTTGCCGAAGCCCAGTACCGGATTTGTCGTGAGTTGGATACCCTGGCGGGACAGCATGAGGCGAAAGACATGATCGTCTGTGTCTCCCATTCCGATATCATCAAACTCGCCGTCGCCTACTATATCGGATTGCCGCTCGATCTCTTCCAACGCCTGAATGTTTCGCCGGCATCCATCACCCCGCTGGTAGTGGGTGAGGGTGGGCCGCGGTTATTGGCGTTAAATGTTGATCTGTCTTTCACTTTGCCAAAACCTTGATTCTGGTATACTTGCTTGTATACAGCTTAAGCTGGCGGGCAGATGCACTGAAGTTTCAACCCTTGCCCATTCATTGCCCAGCATCTCACCTTTGTAAGATTAAGGCGGGATCATCCGTCCTAGATAAACCGGAGTAGCTATGCCAGCAACAGAAATTGATCTGCAGCCGGTAACACACATCACGACTGATGCAATCGGACAGCCGGGGAAGCGCGTTTTTTATATTCAAGGCTGGCAAGGGGAACGTACGATCACACTCATCGTTGAAAAGATACAAATTCAATCCCTGGCTGTAGGGGTCGAACAATTCCTCTCTGAAATCGACCAAAAATTTCCTAGCTTGCCTGAGGCTACAGCCGATTTCGTTGAAGAGAGGATGCATATCAACCCACCAGTTGACCCTCTGTTTCGAGTGGGAGAACTGGGCTTGGGCTATGATGCCGATACAGATCGGGTAGTACTTGTCGCGAGGGAGCTGCTGCCAGAAGGGGTCGACGCGGAGGAAGCAAGCGTCGTGCGTTTCTGGTGCACTCGCTCTCAAATCCGGGCCATGTGTCATTGGGGGATGGAGGTCGCTGCGCGGGGACGATCAGTCTGTCCGCAATGCGGTCAGCCCATGGATCCGGAAGGCCACTTCTGCCCAAAACGAAACGGTCACATGCATTAATCGGTGATCGCCTTCACCGGCCCTATTTTGCACGGCTGGTGGAAAAACATATCCAGTGGGGATTGGCGAATTGAACGCTCGCCAGCCCTATTGTCTGTCTATTGATATTATGGATTTTTCAGCGGAAGAAATCCTCACGATGATGAACCAGGGGAAAGTCACTGTTCAGGGTGAGTTTCTTTGGGGTTCAAACTACACCTTCCTGGCTCAGGTAGAGTATGAGGGGGTTTCGTTCTCCGCCGTATATAAGCCGACTCGTGGCGAACGCCCACTGTGGGATTTCCCGGTTTCAACCCTGGCGAAACGCGAAGTCGCCGCTTATCTGGTCAGTGAGGCCTTGGGTTGGGAGCTGGTCCCTCCGACCATCTATCGAACCAAGGGGCCGATCGGTCCCGGGTCTTTGCAGTTGTTTATCGAGCATGACCCCGAGTATCATTACTTTAATTTCAATGATGAAGATCAACAGCGCTTACGCCCGACAGCCCTGTTCGATTTGCTGATCAACAACGCTGACCGGAAGGGAAGCCATATCCTCATTGATAAGAATAATCATATCTGGCTGATCGACCATGGCGTATGCTTTCATACTGAAGATAAGCTGAGGACTGTCGTGTGGGATTTTTCCGGCGAGCCTTTACCTTCGGACCTGTGTGCGGATCTAACCATGCTGCACCAGAGACTAAGCCAGAAATCCGCCGGGAAGGATGACTTGCGCGCCAGTTTGTCCGCCTATCTCAGCGATGAGGAAATCAATGCGCTTGCCAAACGAGCCCAAAATCTGGTCAAGAGCAATCGTTTTCCTCCCCCAAACCCTTATCGTCGTCCCTATCCCTGGCCGCAGATCTAGCCGGTCTTATCCGTCCGTTCACGCCTCTGTTTTGTTACCCGCGCGCATCACCATTTTCAGGAGGAAGAATGTCTCACTACAATCTTGCCTTGCTAGGTTTTGGGAATGTCGGGCAGGCCCTGGCGCGCCTGCTGCTGCAGAAGCAAGCGGAATTAAAGACACGTTATGATTTGACTTTTTGCATAACCGGTATTGGTACCGGGCGGCATGGGATGATCGTAAACCGGGATGGGATCGACCTGGAACAGGCGTTAGCCCTGATCCAATCCGGTGAATCGTTGCTGTCTCTTCCCACCACGGCCAGGCCCGGCAGCGCGCTCGATTTCATCCGTGAATGTGGGGCCGGTGTTCTCTTCGAGAACACCCCGGTGAATTATCAGACAGGACAACCGGCGATCGATCATCTAAAAGCCGCAATTGAAATGGGGATGCACGCCATCACCGCCAACAAAGGCCCGGTCGTCCATGCGTACCGGGAACTGACCGATATGGCAAAGGCCCACGGTGTGCGGTTCTTTTTCGAATCGACGGTAATGGATGGCGCGCCGATTTTTTCTCTGTACCGGGAAACCCTCCCCGGGGCCAAACTGCGGTGTTTCCGGGGAGTGCTCAACTCGACCACCAATATGATCCTCACGCGGATGGAACAGGGCGACACCTTCGACGAAGCGGTGGCTCATTGCCAGGAAATTGGCATCGCCGAGACGGATCCCTCCGGCGACATCGATGGATGGGATGCGGCCATCAAAGTGGCGGCTCTGGCGACTGTGCTGATGGGGATGCCGCTGAAACCTCAAGAAGTGGAACGCCAGGGGATCCGGCATATTACGGAGCAGGAAGTGCGCCAGGCCGCGGCAGAGAATAAGCGCTGGAAGCTCGTGTGTACCGCGGAGCGAGATGGCGATCGTGTGCGCGGCCGGGTTGCCCCGGAGAAGGTTGCGGCGGATTCTCCGTTGTACGGGGTAATGGGTACGACCAGTATCGTCCAGTTCGAGACGGATGTTTTGGGTCTGCTGTCGGTGATCGAAGAAGATCCGGGGCCCCATACCACCGCTTACGGTTTGTTCGCCGATTTTCTCAACGCAGTCCGCCCGAGATAACCAATGGGTTCCCGTTGCTCCTGAGAAGAAGAAGGCTGGTCCGTGCTGCGAAATGACACGAACCAGCTTTTTTTATCCCTGAGTGGGAAGCTGCCGGCTTCCAGCTAGGTTGAGCCCTCGCCAGTCTGAGTTGCCTGCTTCGATTCTAGGTTCTCGAGACTCCAGGCGATTTGAGCCTCAAGGGGCACCTGGCGCATGCTCAGCGAGATGCGGGAGCGCTCGAGGTTGATATCCAGGATGCGGACCAGGACGGGCTCTCCGGGATAGACCACACCCTGTGGATTGTCGGACGCGGTATAGCCAAGCTCGCTGACGTGAATCAAGCCCTCTACACCGTCTGCGACTTCAACGAACGCGCCGAACTCGACCACATTCGTCACCTTGCCATTGATCGTATCACCCACCTGGTGTTCGGCGACGAAAGATTCCCAGGGGCTGGGCAGGAGCGCCCGGCGATCCAGGCTGATGCGCTTGCGTTCCATGTCGATTCCGACCACTTTGGCCGTAATCTCGTCTCCCAGCTTGAAAAGCTCTGACGGATGTTTGACCCGTTTCCAATCCAATCTGGAGATATGGACCAATCCGTCTACCCCCTGGAGATCGATAAAAACGCCGAATTTAGTGATACTGACGATCGGCCCGGTGATCATCTGGCCCACCTGGAGTTCTTCCAGCCGGTTCTTACGCATATCCTCTTTCGCAGCCTGAGCGGAGAAGATCAACCTGCGCCTGGATTGATCGACTTCGATTACTTTTACCGGGAGTTTTTTCCCAACCATCGCCTGCTTAACCGATTCGGACCGTTTGCGATCGCTGACCCGGTGCAGTTCAGGGATGAGCGAATAGGGCAAGAAGCCTTCCAGGGATTCAAACCCGATCAGCAGGCCCCCCCGGTTTTTCCCCGTCACGGTCAGTTCCAGGGTAGCGCCGCTTTCCATAGATTGTTTTGCCCGCTCCCAGTGTTCGAACTCGAGCCCTTTATACAAAGAGACCAGCAGGTCGCCGTCTCCAACCGGTTGCCTCAGAACATATACCAGGACCTGATCACCGATCGATAGATTTTGGAGTGTTTCTGGGGCCAACTTGCTGAGATCTCGACTGGGGACGAGGGCGGTGCGCTTCAGGCCTAAGTCGACAAAAATATTTTCATCATCTATGCCGACGATTTCACCGGCTAACACCTGTCCCCGCTGTGGCGGTTGGTAATCGTATTGGTCAATCTGTTCGTACCAGGGTGTACCAAACTCATCTTGAAGGTTTGTTTGGGTAGTTGCATTTACCTCCGGAACCTCTGTCTCAGTAATATACAAAACGTACTCCTCTCAAAATAGAATTCCAATGTGTAATAAATCACCTCGCCGGAAACTACGGGGAGACAAACACAGTATGAGAGGCGCTGGAAAGCCGGTCGCGCGGCCAGCACGGTGAATTACCCACGAGGTTGGATAAACCGCTGTGCCGGTTCTTGCTCACCTACCTCCCGGCTGCGAACGCCGGGAATCGCTTTCCCCCTCTCTCGGAAGCTG
>CAYMLG010000006.1:0-124878 GCA_964391195.1 uncultured Anaerolineaceae bacterium
GACAGCAGCGGCGGCCGAACCAGAATAGCCCCATAAGATAAAGCGAATCACAGAGTACATAGAGAACACAGAGACATGGCGTCTTATCCCACTCTCTGTGTACTCTGTGATCTATGTGGTGAAGACAAAACCACGACTTTTCGCTTTCCGCTTTTCGCCTTTCGCTTTCCACCTCAGGCCTGTCTCTGTTGGAGGAGGTGGCGGGCAATCACCAGGCGCTGGATTTCGCTGGTGCCCTCACCGATGGTCATCAGGCGCACATCGCGGTAGATGCGTTCGACCGGGAATTCGCGGCTGTAACCATAGCCACCGTGGATCTGGATCGCGTTGCGGCAGACGCGCTCGGCCATTTCGGTGGCGAAGAGTTTGGCCATCGAAGCCTGTTGGCTGAAGGGGCGCCCCTGGGACTTGAGCCAGGCGGCATAATAGACCATCAGCCGCGCGGCCTGGATTTCGGTCGCTGCGTCCGAGAGCATCCATTGGATGGCCTGGAACCCGGAGATGGGCTCCCCGAAAGCCTCGCGCTGCTGGGCATAACGCAGCCCTTCCTCGAATGCGGCCTGAGCAAGGCCAACGGACAGCGCCCCAATCCCGATCCTGCCCCCATCCAGCGTGGCCAGGGTGTATTGCAGCCCTTGCCCTTCTTCACCGACCAGGTTCTCCCGCGGTACGCACACCTCCTCGAAGGTGACGGCATGGGTGGGGGAGCCCATCAGCCCCATTTTCTTTTCAGCCGGGCCGATGCGCAGCCCGGGGGCATCGGTGGGGACTACGATCAGGCTGAGCGAGCGCGACCCGTGGTCTGGGCCGGTGCGAACCAGGGTGACGATGAAATCAGCGATGCTGGCGTTGGTGCACCACATCTTGGCGCCATTGATCACCCATTGATCGCCCTGGACCCTGGCCCGGGTGCGGACCCCGCCTTTGAGATCCGATCCGGCCCCGGGCTCGGTAAGAGCAAGGGCGGCAAGCTGGCCCTCACCGCTGGCGGCCGCGGGCAGGAACCGCTCCTTGAGCTCTTTGCTGCCAAATTGGGCGATGGGGAAAAGCCCCAGACCGTTGTGGGCGGCAATTGCCAGGGCTGTGCTGCCGCAGCCCCAACCCAGTTCTTCGATGGCGATGGCGGCGCTGAGGGCATCCACCCCGGCCCCACCGTATTCTTCAGGGACGTTCAGGCCAAGCAGGCCGAGGGGAGCCATTTTGTGGACCGCTTCCCAGTTGAAGCGCGCCTCTTCATCCACCTCTCTTGCCCGAGGCTTGACTTCGCGGGCGACGAAATCGTGGACCGCCTCGCGCCACATGCGCTGCTCACCGTTCAGGTCAAAGTTCATGTCGGTTTCCTCCCTGGATTCCTCAGTGCTAGATCCAACTGGCCTGGCGGGTGCGCTCGTTTTGGATATTGCCGGTGTTGAGCGTGGTCTTGGGCTCCAGGAGCAGCAGGTGAACCTCTTCCTCGGCCACCGGCATGTGCTCCACCCCGCGAGGGATGATGGCAAATTCTCCGGCTTCCAGGTGCAAATCCGGCTGATCTTTCAACCGGATGGTCAGGCGGCCTTTGATCACCAGAAAGAGTTCATCCTCGGCATCGTGGTGGTGCCAGACGAAATCCCCCCGGACTTTGACCAGCTTAACGTATGAGTCGTTGAGCTCTCCGGCGATTCTGGGGCTCCAATAATCATGAATCAGGCTGAATTTGTGTGCCAGGTTTACTGTTTCCACTGTATCTCCCCTCGTGGATAGCTGGTTGTGGTGTGGGAATTACGCAGATCGGGGGAAATCCAGGTTGGAACCGTTTCCCATCTGCGTAAAGCCACTTTGTATCTGATTATACCTGATGAAAGTTGTGAGGAAATCCGTTGGGGGTAGAGCTACGCCTACGTCGCAGGACCCTTCTTGCGCAGAGCCCTGCTTGTCGCAGGACCCTGCTTGTCGCAGGACCCTGCTTGACGCAGGACCCTGCTTAGAGTCTTTTCGGCCCCGAAAGATAGGTGGAAAGCTGGTCTAAAGGGGTGACAGTTTCATCTTTGGGCAGGAAAACACCCTGATCTCGTACGCAATAGTACAACTGCATCCAGGTCTCGATCCCATTGCGGATGCGCTGGATTTCGGCCTGGCGGAGATCGAGCTGCGCCTGGAAGCGCAGGAGGATCCGGCGGCGGAGGAGAAAATACAGGCCGTACCCAGCGGCGACCAGGACGACCAGGGGAAGGAAGTATCCCGGTTGGGTGGTGTAGACCCCGGCAAGAAAGAATGGCAGCACGGCGGTGAAGAAGAGGATCACGATATCGGGGTGGATTGGGCGGGTCAGCGAGCTTTTGCCGGAAGGCGGGCTGAGCTGGCGGCTCAACCGTTTGAACTCGGCCGGGGAGAGGGTGAGCGGCCAGCCTGGATCCGGGCCAGCTTCAGTGCCAGACCGGGAATGAAGCCGTCCCCGGCCGAGGCCCGCCCCGCGGAGATAGAGGGTACTGACCTTTTCTACCTGGTCGTACCTCCCACAGGCAGGGCAGATAACAGGCGGCATTGGCATGGCCGGCTCCAGGCAGGCGTTCAGCGGAAAGCGAAACTGAAGGCGACGATGTCGGCGGAGACCGGCAGCCACCAATAGGGCAGCGCCCAGGGTAGGGGGAGCAGAGACAGGTTGAGCAGGATACCGAGAACGATGGCGATGACCCCTGTCAGAGCGATGAGCCGGTCCAACGGCCGGGGGCTGAGGATCGAAAACATGCGGGCGGGCCGGGGCTCCTGTCTAGCCTGCCCGGCGCCTTTTTTGCTCTTGCGCCGCGGCCGCGCAGCCTGCTCGAGGGTGTAGGTCGCCAGGCGCCAGGCTCTCTGCTGCTGGATGATAATCAGGCGCAGGTAGAAGACAAGGACGGCGACCACCAGGATCACAGTACCGAGATCAAGCTGCATGGTTTACTCCATCATACTTCGGAAAGCCAGGCCAACGCCCGCCCAGGCATCGCTGCCTGAGGAACTGCCCCAACTGCACAGGGCGGCTGCGCTTTGTTCCGGTTGGAAAGGGCCGGCAAACAGGCTGTCGAGGACGGTGATCAGCCGCTCGTCAGCCTGGCCAGAGGCGGCGCTCTCCATCAAGCCGGCGCTGAGGGCCGTGGTTCGGCGGTAACTCATTTGTACCATATTCTGTCCAAATTCTATCAGGCCCGGTGGGGTGAATCCCAGGCGGAAGGCAGGGGGAAAGCGGTTCAGGGCCAGCAGCAGCCCGGCGGCGAGGTCATCGCCAGAAGGGGTGAGCCCTTGCCCCAAACCCAGCAGGGGATGTAAAGCAGCGAGCAGGTGGGCGCCGTCCGGCGGCGCTGAGGTGCGGATGGCGGACGCTAATTCCGCCAGACCCGGTACGGTTTCGTCTGGCGGTGAGGGAGGCTGGGGGTCGAGCAGCTGCAGCAGTGAGGTTAACCAACGACTTGGGCGGCCAGGTTTCAGGCGGCATACCTGCCGGGCGATGGCCAGGTAGCGCCGGTATGCAGCCGGCAGGTCCACGACAGGCGCAGGTGGTGCCGGCGCTTCCCAGATTTTGGCCTGGCGGAGGTCGAAGCGGAGGCCGCTTTCCGGGATCGAGAGCTGGCCGCGGTGGATGACTCCCGCTGCGCCGGGGGACAGCGCCTCATGGATCGAGGGCAAGGATGGCCCAGGGTCGCTGGGGTCAGCCAGGTTGATCGTGAGCGGGCCGCGGTACGGCTCCCAGGAGAGAAAAACCATGTGGGCGGGATCGAGCTGGAGGAAGCCGCCGCGCGAGGTGACCCCCACGCATTTCAGTTGCCGGTGATCCTGAAGGAGGCGGGCAGCGCCAGCCCCCACACTGCCGATCTTCCACTCTCGGAAGTTCATGGCCCCTCGAACTCGCCAACACACCTGGCCGCCAGATCGTCCGGGCGCCTGGTTCATTCACCGCTCATCGCTTGCACTGGGAGAGGAAGTCCCGGTGATAATTAGCAATGAAGCGGACAGATAACAGAAACGGAAAGTGTGTCATAAAACATGACAGAATGATGGTGCTAGAAGTCACTGGTTGAAAGTGATTTCCTTAGGTTGCATAATAACTGAAAAATTGTCAATAATAGCTGGAATAACTCGAATTAGCCTTTCGTAACAGCAGGCCCTCATCATAAACCACTGCGCCAGGGTATTCATAGGGAATCCCGGATGGCTTATCTGTGCCCTGGGCAGGCCACACTCTTTCACTTCTTTGTCCCTCCCGGGCACGGTTCGAGTTATTTTTATCTCAAATCAACGTCCAATCCAAACGGATTATACTCGCTGCTTATCGCCCCCACCACCTTCTCCCCATCCCAGCTTCGTAATTGAATCATCCCGGCCGGTGCAGCCATCCGATCCACAGGCAGCGGAAAGGAGGCAGCCGCGCGCCGGTCTGCGGCAGATCCCAATCACTGGTATTCAACTGATTCTTCATTTCGGTGGCCTTTCGTTCGGTTTCATTTGGGAGGTGAGATTAATGGCCAGAGCAAATGCAGTAGCAGCATCGGCTGAGGAGGGCAAAATCATCGGGTATTTGCCCTATGACATCCCTCCGCTGGGGGCGATGGTTAGCCTGGGCTTTCAACAAGTCCTCACCATGTTCCCCGCCACCGTGCTGGTGGCGATTCTTACCAAGTTTGATGTGGGTGTTACCCTGCTGGCGAGCGGGATCGGAACGATTATCGCTTTGCTGGTATCCGGACGGCGTATCCCCCTGTACTATGGTTCCAGTTTCAGCTATATCACCGTGGTGATCACCACGATGAGCCTATACGCCAACGACTGCTTCAGCAACCCGGCCACTTTCTACTGTCCGGAAGGAGTGAGAATCGTCCAGGTCGGGATTATCGGCACAGCGATCTTCGAAATACTGATCGGCCTGTTGATCATGCGCATCGGCAAGGAGGCCCTGGACCGGGTGCTGCCGCCTGTCATCACCGGCAGCGTGGCGATCGTCATCGGCATCGCCCTGGCGGGAGCCGCGCTGAACATGGCCAGCGCGAACTGGACCGTGTCGCTGATCACCCTGGTCGTGACCATTGCATTTTCGGTTTATCTCCAGGGGAAAGGCCTGATCGGAATGCTGCCCATCTTGTTGGGAGCGGCCGTCGGATACTTTGTCTCCTTCTTCTTCGGGTTAGTGGATTTCAGCATTGTGGCTCAGGCCAGGTGGCTGGTTGTCCCGGCCATCACCCTTCCGGCGTTCAACGACCCGCGGGCCTGGGGCGCGGTGGTCGGCATCGCCCTGATTGCGATCGCCACCATCCCGGAGAGCACCGCTCACCTGTACCAGATGAGCCTGTATATCGACCAATTGGCAAAAGAACAGGGCCGCCCGCCGCTGGAGATCAAGCGCCTGATCGGCCTTAACCTGGTGGCCGATGGATCGGATGACTTGGTGGTGGGGTTCCTCGGCGGCTGCGCGGGGACGAACTACGGCGAGAACAACAGCCTGATGGCGATCACTCGCAATTATTCGGTGGCGGTGCTGATGGCGGCCGGGGTGATCGCCATTCTGCTGGGCTTCGTGGGCAAACTGGCGGCAGTGGTGAATACCTTGCCTGCGGCCGTTACCGGTGGTCTCTCGATCTATTTGTTCGGGGTGATCGGTATGCAGGGTGTTGCCCTGATCCAATCCGAGAAAGTCAACCTGTTCGAGCCGCGCCAACTGGCAATCGGGGCCATCATCCTGATTACCGGTATCGGCGGCAACCTGGGGCTTCCAGATGGCCTGTTCCCCTTCCATATCCCGGTGTTGTTCCCCAACGGTATTCCGGCGATCGTGTTCGCAGCCATCCTGGGGATTCTGGTCAACCTGCTCTTCCTGTTCCTTCCGCCTTCGCTGTTTGGGGTGAAGGAACGGGAAAATATCAACCTGTGAGCCGTAGAGCCGTCCTTAGCAGGGGCGGGCCACCCGCCCCTGCTAACAGGCCGGGCTCGTGACAGGCGGGGATCAGGCATACGCTTTTTCGACCGGAGATGACAAAGAGGGGAACGTTATGAGCAAACTTGCGCACCCTGGTCTACCTGAATTTGCATATATCAAGCCACGCACTCTCGAAGAGGCCAGCCAGTTCCTGCTGGATCACGCGGGTGAGGCGCGGCTGTTCATGGGAGGCACGGACGTCTTCGTCCGTATGCGTGACGGCTTGTGGAAAGAGAAGTACCTGGTTGATGTGAAGGGGCTGGAAGGGATGCGGGAGATCCGCTTCGACCGGGAGGCCGGATTGGTGATTGGTGCGGCGGTCACGATGAACCAGGTGATCGCCTCGGGACCGGTTCGAGATCGCTATCCGCTGCTGGCGGAAGCGGCCGCTTCTGTGGCCAGCTACCAACTGCGCTCGCGGGCCACCGTGGTTGGCAATCTGTGCAACGCTTCTCCCGCGGGAGATACCACGGGGGCGTGTATGCTGCTGGATGGAGTGCTCAACGTGCACGGGGTGGATGGCATGCGCCAGGAACCACTGCTGTCGTTCTTCCTCGGCCCGGGGAAGACAATCCTCAACACCGGAGATATCGTCGTCTCGGTCCAGTTCCCAATTCCGCCGGACAGAGCTTATGGCCGGTACCTCAAGCACGGGCGCAACAAAGCCAGCGACCTGGCCATCGTAGGGGTGACGGCCCTGGGGTATCCGGATGAGAGGACTGCTTCCGGTTTTCGCTTCCGCCTGGCGCTGGCTTCCGTGGCCCCCACCCCGCTGGTGGTCGGCCGGGTGGAGGCCATGCTGGCGGATAACCCGGTGGACGAAGCTTCCCTGGCGCAGGCGGCTCAGGCGGCGATGGACGCTTGCAGCCCGATCGACGATGTGCGCGGCAGCGCCCGCTACCGGAAGATGATGGTCCGCAATCTGTCGCTGCGGGCGCTCCTGGCCGTCTGGCATGAGCTGAGCCGGATGACCATCGCCGAAGAATAAGCACCCGAGGCCTGGGAGGGAAAGATGACATTTCACAAAATTCAAGTGACGGTCAACGGTGAACTTGAAGAGGTGATCGTCCCGGCGCATATCACCTTGCTGCAGATGTTGAGAGAGAGCCTGGCGCTGACGGGCACGAAGAACGGGTGCGCGGCCGGGGAGTGTGGAGCCTGCACGGTGATGCTGGATGGCGAGCCGGTGAACAGCTGCATGGTGCTGGCGGTGGAGTGCGATGGGGCCGAGATCGTCACGATCGAAGGCCTGGCGCAAGACCATCAGCTTGATCCGCTGCAGGCGGCGTTGATCGAGAGCGGCGGCGTGCAGTGCGGCTTCTGCACGCCGGGCGTGTTGATTTCGGCCAGGGCGCTGTTAAACCGGACACCGCAGCCCACCGAGATGGAGATCCGTGAAGCGCTGGTCGGGAACCTGTGTCGCTGCACCGGGTATGTGCGCATCATCCGGGCGATCGAGGCGGCCTCGAAACGGCAGGCGGCCCCGCCGCCGGTAGCCTGAAATTGCTTCAGCCCTTCCCCATGGGCCTGAGCCGGCATTGGGGAAGGTTTGGCTGTGCGAAGGAGAGATGATATGGAGATGGTGGAAAAAGCCGGGCCGGTTGGCGGGAGTTACCAGCGGATCGATGCGCGGGACAAGGTGACCGGCGCGGCGATCTACACGGATGACCTCCAATTCGGGGCCGGCCTGCTGCACGCCCGCATCAAACGCAGCCCGCACCCGCACGCATTGATCAAGAAGATCGATGTGAGCAAGGCGCAAGCGCTGCCGGGGGTCAAAGTTATCGTCACCGGTCAGGATTTCGACAGCTACATCGGACTGTATTTGAAGGACCGGAACATCTTCGCCCGCGAGCGAGTGCGCTTCGTGGGTGAACCGGTCGCCGGTGTAGCGGCGATCAGCGAGGAGATCGCCGAGAGAGCGCTGGACCTGATCGAAGTGACCTACGAGCCGCTGGAACCGGTGTTCGACGCCGAATACGGGGCGAGCCCCGAAGCGCCGCTCATCCATCCCGGCCTGGGAGAATACGAGGTGGTGAATTTTATCTTCCCCAGGCCGGGGACCAATATCTCGAACCATTTCAAGCTCCGCAAGGGCGACACCGAGGCGACCTGGGAGCAGTGCGCGGCGATCGTCGAGCGGACCTACAAGATTCCGCATATTCAGCACGTGCCGATCGAACCTCACGCGGCGGTAGCGAAAGTGGACGAGGATGGGAAGGTGACCCTGTGGGCCAGCTCGCAGTCGCCGTTCGCAGTGCGCAACCTGATCGCCAAGACCCTGGGGATCTCACAGAGCGATATGCGGGTGATCGCTCCATATGTGGGCGGCGGTTTCGGCTGTAAAGCGGGTGTGACCATGGAAGCCAACGCAGTGGCGATCGCCATGAAAGCCAGGGGCCGCCCAGTGAAGCTGCGCCTGACGCGCGAAGAGGAGTTCTTCACCAATTTCGTCCGCCAGGGGCTGACGATCAAGCTCAAGATGGGCTGCGATCGGGAGGGGAACCTGCTGGCCCTGGAGAACACGATGTATTGGGATGGCGGGGCCTATACCGAGTATGGGGTGAATATCACCCGCGCCGGCGGTTACAGCAGCACCGGGCCCTACGATATCCCCAACGTGCGGGCGGACAGCATCTGCGTCTATACCAATCACCCGATCGGCGGCGCGTACCGGGGCTTCGGCATGTCGGAACTGCACACCGGGATCGAGCAGGTGGTGGACGAACTGGCGGAAAAGATCGGGATGGACCGGGTCGAGTTCCGCCGCCGTAACTGCGTGCAGGATGGGGATATCCTGGTCACCGGGATGAAAATGCACCCAATCGGGTTATCGCAGTGCCTGGAAAAGGTGGCCCAGGCGCTGGATTGGGGGATGAAGCCCCCGCCGAGCGCCCCGAACAAACGGCGCGGGAAGGGGCTGGCCCTGATGTGGAAAGCCCCGGCCATGCCGCCGAACGCCGGGTCCAGTGCAATTGTGGAACTGAACGAGGATGGCACGGTTACCGTCTCGGTCGGCGGGCAGGAGATCGGGCAGGGGAGCTTTACCATCGTAGCCCAGATGGCCGCCGCCGCCCTGGGGGTGCCCGTGGATTGGGTGAGGGTGCAGGGGCCGATTGACACCCAGTACAGCCCATACGAGTGGCAGACGGTCGCCAGCCGCCTGACCTGGAGCATGGGGAACGCGGTCATGGCTGCGGCGGGCGACGCGCGCAAGCAGATTCTGGATATGGTGGCCGAAGCCTGGGACGAAACAGCGGATAACCTGGACATCATCAACGGGATGGTGGTCTCCTACCAGACCGAACGCGAGCGGTCGCTGAAGGATATCGTCGTGTACGGACTGCCCAAGCCGGACGACCAGGGCTGGGTCGGCGGGCCGGTGGTGGGGCGGGGTAACTTCATGCCCGGTTACGTCACCGGCCTGGATGCGGAGACCGGTCAGGGAGAACGGGCGGTGGTCCATTACACCACCGGGGCCGAGGGGTTCGAGATCGAGATCGACCTGGACACCGGGAAGTTGGAGATCTTGAGAGCCGTAGCGGCTTTCGATGTGGGCCGGGCGATCAACCCCGAGCTGGTCAAAGCCCAAATCGAGGGCGGGCTGGTGCAGGGCATGAGTTCAGCGATCTTCGAAGAGCTCAAGCTAAAAGAAGGGGTGGCGCTGAATCCGAGCTTCGTGGATTATCGCATCGCCACCTCCACCGATATCCCCCAGCAGATCCAGGCGATGTTCGTGGAAGTCCCCCAGGATGACGGGCCGATGGGGGCGCGCGGAGTGGGCGAACATCCGATGGTCCCCTCGATCGCTGCCCTGGCCAACGCCATCTATGACGCCACCGGCTTAAGGTTGGAAGGGCCGCCGTTTTCGGCGGAGAAAATCTATCTGGCCATGCTTGATGCCGGTATTGTGACATAAGCCAGGCGCTCACCGGTGGAAATCCTCTCACCAACCCGAGACTCTCTATATCCTGGGGATTGGGCTGCTGGCCTTCGTGTTGGATACGGTGAGTGGGGTGATGTTTGGCAAGTTGATGTACCTGCTCTCCGGGCGGAAGTTCAACCTGCTGATCGGGGCGGCTGGGATCAGCGCTTTCCCCATGTCGGCCCGGATCGTCAACCGTATGGGGCAGGAATACGATTTCGAGAACTTTCTGTTGATGCACGCCATGGGCGCCAACACCGCCGGGCAGTTGGGCAGCGTGGTCGCCGGGGGGGTGATGCTGACTCTGCTGGCCGGTGTGGTCTGAGCAAAACCAGGTGACGAAGGAGGGAGAATTGTCTGTCCGGAGCATGGTAAAACACAGTGAATACCACGACTCGGTGAGCCTGATGGTCGTCGCCCGGGAACTGTCCAGCCTCCCGGGGGTAGAGGATGCGGCGGTGGTGATGGGGACGGAGGCGAATAAGGCCATCCTGGAGACCGCCGGGCTGTTGACCGATCAGGCCAGGGCGGCCACGTCCAATGACCTGGTGATCGCCGTCAGCGCGCTGGACGCGCCCGCAGCGGAAGCCGCGCTGCAGCAGGCGGATAGACTGCTCAGGAAGAAGAAGAGCGCAGGCAGCGCGGGGGAGTACCGCCCGAAGTCCGTCCGTGCAGCCATACTGGCTCACCCGGAGGCGAACGTGGCGGTGATCTCGGTCGCCGGGCGCTACGCCGCCGGGGAGGCCTGGGAAGCCCTCACCCGCGGCCTGCACGTGCTGCTGTTCAGCGATAACGTTTCTTTGGAAGACGAGATCGCCCTGAAGCGGTATGCCACCGAGCGCGGCCTGCTGCTGATGGGGCCAGGCGCAGGAACGGCGATCTTGAACGGGGTAGCGCTGGGTTTTGCCAATGCAGTCCCCTCCGGGCCGGTGGGGATCGTCTCGGCGGCGGGAACCGGGCTGCAGGAGGTGAGCGCCCTGCTGGCAAAGCACGGGGTGGGTATCACCCAGGGCATCGGTGTTGGCGGGCGGGATCTGACCCGGGAGGTGGGGGGAATCATGATGCTCGCCGGCCTGGAGGCCCTGCAAGCCGACCCGGACACTCGCGTGATCGTCCTGATAAGTAAACCCCCGGCAGACGATGTGGCCGGCAAGATCTTGAGCCAGGTGGCGGCGGTGGAAAAGCCGGCGGTGGTGTGTTTTCTGGGCGGTGGGATGGAGGCGGTGCGCCGCACGCCGAACGCCTTGCCGGCCCGCACGCTGGAGTCGGCCGGGCTGCTGGCGGCTCGCCTGGCCGGGGCGCCCATCCCGGACCGGGAGGCGCTGCTGGCGAACGAGAAGGCCCGCTTTGCCCGGCTGGCGGAGACGTTGAGCGACCAGCAAAGCCCCAGGCAGCGCTATCTGCGCGGGCTGTTCTCAGGCGGCACACTGTGCTACGAGGCGCAGGTGATCTGGCGCGAACTGCTGTCAGAGCCTGTGCATTCGAACGCTCCCCTCCCAGGAAGCCCGGCGCTGAAGGAGTCCACCCGCAGCTTCCGGCACACAGCGGTCGATCTGGGTGAAGAGGAGTTCACCGTCGGCCGGCCGCACCCGATGATCGACAACGACCTGCGCATCCGGAGGCTGCTGCAGGAGGCGCGCGACCCCGAGACGGCGGTGATCCTGCTCGATGTCGTCCTCGGTTACGGGGCTCATCCCGACCCGGCCGCCGAGCTCGGCCCGGCTGTGGAAGAGGCCTGCCGGCAGGCCGAGCAGGAGGGGTATCGCCCGGCTTTCCTGGCCTCCGTGACCGGCACCGAAAAGGATCCGCAGGGGTTGAGGCGGACAGTGGCCGGGCTGCAGCGGGCCGGTGTGTCGGTGTGCGAAAGCAACGCCGCCGCGGCTCGCCTGGCGGCCATGATCGTGACGAGGGACGGCGATGGCTAAGATCAACGATATCTTCGGCAAAGAGCTGAGGGTGATCAACGTGGGGCTGGCGAGCATGGCCGAGTCGGTTCAAGCCCAGGGCGTGAAGGTGATCGACCTGGACTGGTCGCCGCCCAGGGATGGAATCCCCCGCCTACGGACCACCGCGGGAGGGATTAGCCTCGACGAGGCCAACCAACAGGTGGTCGAGCGCATCCAGCGCGGACAGCCGGTCCTGGTGGGCATGGGGATTGCCGGCGATGTAATCCCTGGGATGCACCCCCGGTTGATCCTGCATGCCGGCCCCCCGGTGGAATGGGAGCGCATGTGCGGACCAACCCGAGGGGCGGTGATGGGCGCCCTGATTTATGAAGGGCTGGCGGCTGACGAGGGAGAGGCCGGGCGGCTGGCCGCCTCGGGGGAGATCGAGTTCGCGCCTTGCCACCACTATCACGCGGTCGGGCCGATGGCCGGGGTGGTTTCAGCCCATATGCCGGTGTTCATCGTGGAGAACAAAGTTTTCGGCAACCTGGCCTACTGCACGCAGAACGAAGGCCTGGGCAAGGTGCTGCGCTACGGGGGCATGGGGCCGGAGGTGTACTCCCGGCTGAAATGGATGGAGACCGACTTGTACCCGGCTTTGGACCGGGCGCTGCAGTCGCTGCCGGAGGGGATCGATCTCAAGAGCCTGATCGCCCAGGCCCTGCACATGGGAGATGAAGCCCACAACCGCAACCGGGCGGGGACTTCACTTTTCCTGCGGGCGATTGCACCGGCCCTGGCCCGCACCTGCGACGATCGGGAGCGGTTGGCCCGGGTGATCGAGTTCATCGACCGGAACGATCATTTCTTCCTGAACCTGAGCATGCCGTCCGGTAAAGCTTGCCTGGAAGCGGCCGAAGGGATCCCCGGCAGCAGCATTGTGACCGTGATGGCACGCAACGGCACCGATTTCGGCATCCGCCTGGCGAGCATGCCCGAGCGCTGGTTCACCGCCCCCGCCGGAGAGGTGGAGGGGCTTTACTTCCCCGGTTTCAGCCGCGCAGACGCCAACCCGGATATCGGCGACAGCACCATCACCGAGACCGCCGGGTACGGCGGGTTTGCGATGGCCGCCGCCCCGGCGATTACCCAATTTGTCGGCGGCACGCCGGACATAGCAATCCAGTCTACGCTGGAGATGTACGAGATCACCTTCGCCGAGCACAGCGGCTTCACGATCCCGAACCTCAACTTTCGCGGCACGCCCCTGGGCATCGACGTTCGCAAGGTGATGGAGACCGGCATCCTGCCGAGGATCAACACCGGCATCGCCCACCGAAAGCCGGGGGTGGGCATGGTGGGGGCCGGAATCTTGCGGGCGCCCGTAGGATGTTTCCGTGAGGCGTTCGAGGCGCTCAAACAGATGTGCCTCGGCTGAGAATAACCGGTCCCACGGGGAAAAATCCCCACCCCTCACCGGCAGCGCCCCCCAGGAGATTCAATCTTTCACAGCCTCAGTAGAAAGGAGAGACCTGAATGAAAATCATCGATCTCACCATCCCCCTCGGCATCGGCACCCCGCCCTGGCCCACTTACGAGCCGCTGCAGGTGAAGTATTTCAAGCGGCTGGCCCCCAACGGAGCCAATGGGCAGGTATTGACGCACTCGAACCATCTGGGCACTCACCTGGACGGCGAAATTCACTTCCACACGCCCGGCAAAGATATCGCCCAACTCGACATGGATTTTCTGGTGCACGATGGGGTTGTGGTCGATTTGAGCGAGTGCGCCGGCGACTATGATGTGTACACCAGCCAGATGATCGAAGACCAGGTGGAGGTGCGCGAGGGCGATATCCTCATCATCCACACCGGCTACCATCACTTCGGCTGGGATATGCCCACCGCGAACGAGGTGCGCTACATGGTGATGCACCCCGGGCCTGACCGGGAATTCGCAGAGTGGGCCAAGGCCAGGCAGCTCCGGTGGATCGGCGTCGATTGCGGCAGCGCCGACCATCCGATGAACACCATTATCCGTGATTGGATGCCGCGCCAGGCGCGCCAGGCGGAGCGAGTCTTCCGGAAGAAATTCGGGATCGGCCTGGCCGATTTCTTTGACGATAGCAAATACCAGCTCATGCACCTGGAGATGTTCCCCTACGGCATCATCCATGCTGAGTGCCTGGGCGGCGATATCGACCTGCTGGTGAACCGGCGGGTGAAGATTGGGTTCTTCCCCTGGCGCTTCGTCGATGGCGAGTCCAGCATCGGGCGCTGCGTGGCTTTCGTCGAGGATGACGAATACGAAGAGCTGATGGCGAAGAAGAGGGAGATGCCGAAGACAAAGTTCGGTGACGCGTATAACCCCGAGCACGTGGAGCGCATTAATCACCTGTCCCGCCAGAACCTGGAGTAAGATCCGCTTTGCCGCCTCCAGGAAGTGGATCACTATCCCATGACTTTCTTCAAAGTCGTAAGCCAGGCTTTGATTGTAGAAGGGTTTGGGATGTGGGCAGGCAGTGTAGCCCGCCCACATCCCAAACCTTATTCTTCTGAAAGCCATGATCGCTATCCTGCATACAATTGTTTATAATGCGGTAAGATGTACACTGCGACCGGTGCGCTGGTCGTGGGTGCGAGTACCATGCCAAACAAATAGATAGACCGGTGCCCTCGTGTGCAGGCAACCTGTCAGTAGTGAATATTGTTTTTTGGGAGTGGGCGGGCTTCCCCGCCCACTCCCAAAAAAACAACAATTCTTGTCTGCTGATGAGTTGTGCGTGCACACGTGACCTCTCTTCAGTGATCGATTTTTACAGGATACCTTCATGTTGGATATACTTCCCGAATTGAACAACTGGCGTAAGCAGGGTAAAGAGATTGCTTTGGCAACCGTGACCCAAACCTGGGGCTCATCTCCGCGCGGGATCGGCGCTCGGATGGGGGTAACCGCCGGGCTGGAAATGGCCGGATCGGTGAGCGGGGGCTGCGTGGAAGGCGCAGTGGCCCAGGCAGGGCTAGATGTGCTGCGGACGAAAACGCCGCGCCTGCTCCACTTCGGCGTCTCCGATGAACAGGCCTGGGGGGTGGGGCTGTCCTGTGGAGGAAAGATCGATGTGTTCGTCCAGAAGCTGGACCCCGATTGGTTGGACAGCGTACAGCGGCTGGTCGAGGAGCAGCGGGCTTTTGCCTGCCCGGTGGTGATTCGGGGCCCCGAGAGCCTGCTGGGCTGCCAGACATTGGTCGTCCAGCAGGCCCGCCAGACTTTTTCGATAGTCGGGGAGGGGCGGAACGGGTGCGATGCCGGCCTGTTCCGCGAGGCGGGGCTGCTTGCCCCGGTCATGCAAGCCGCGGAGCAGGCGCTCAATGACCGGCAGCCGGTGCAGGTCAGCCTGGGACAGACGGCTCAGGGGGAGGAAGTTACCCTGTTCGTCGATGTAGTCTTGCCGCCGCCGGTGATTGTGATGATCGGCGGGGTGCACATTGCCATCGCCCTCTCGAAGCTGGCCCATATCCTGGGCTACCGGACGGTCGTGGTGGACCCGCGCCGGGTGTTCGGCAGCGAGGGGCGGTTCCCCCACGCCGGACGGCTGATTCAGGCCTGGCCGGACGAGGCTTTAGCCAAATTGAAGCTCAATCCGGGAATGGCGGTGGTGACGCTCTCGCACGATCCAAAGATCGACGACCCGGCATTGATCGCTGCTCTGCCCAGCCCGGCCTTCTATGTGGGGGCCCTAGGCAGCCGTAAGACGCATGCCGCCCGGCGGGAGCGGCTGCTCAAAGCCGGATTGAGTGAAGCGCTCATCGACCGGATCCACTCCCCGATTGGCCTGGACCTGGGAGGGAGAGCGCCGGAGGAGATCGCCCTGGCGATCCTGGCGCAGATCGTCCAGGCCTGGAATGGAATGGCCCAGAGATAGATAAAAAGCCGGCTCCGGCCGGCTTTTTTCATGGTGAGGATCGCTGCCTGAGTTCAGGCGCGAGCCTGCTGGACCTCTTCGAGGATCCCTGGGTTGACCAGCGCGGTGGCATCACCGGGGTCGAGCCCCAGGTAGGCGGAGCGGATCATGCGGCGCATCACTTTGCCGTTGCGGGTCTTAGGCAAGTCGCTGAGGAAGATCACCCGGCGAGGGGTAAGAGCTTTGCCCATCTCGGCGGCGACCATATCCTTCAGTTCCTGCTCCAGCCTCTGGTCCGGCTGGCAATCGGGGCCAGGCACGCAGAACACCACAAGCTGGTTGCCCTTGATTGCGTCAGGCACACCAATGGCCACCGCTTCGACGATGTGGGGGTGAGCGACGAGCACCGACTCCACCTCGGCCGGCCCCAGGCGTTTGCCAGCGATCTTGATCGTATCATCCGAGCGGCCGAGCAGGTACCACTGGCCGTCGGCGTCCACTGCCGCCCAATCCCCGTGGACCCATACGCCGGGCCAGCGCGACCAGTAGGTGTCCAGATAACGCTGGGGGTCCTTCCAGAACCCGCGGGTCATCCCGATCCAGGGAGATGTGATCACCAATTCGCCCACCTGGCCGCGCACCGGGTTCCCATTCTCGTCGAATACGCCGGCGGCAATGCCCGGGCAAGGGGCGGAGAAGGCGGTCGGCTTCTGGGGGAGCAGGGGGTTGCACATCAAGATACCGCCGGAAATCTCCGTCCCGCCGCTGTAGTTGATAATCGGGAGCTTGCTCTTCCCAACGGTTTCGAACAGCCAGTTCCAGGGCTGGGGGTTCCAGGGCTCGCCGGTGGAGCCGAGGATGCGCAGGGAAGAGATATCCTGGTTGGTGACCGGTTCTTCTCCGGAGGGGATGAGCACGCGCACTAGGGTGGGGGACAGGCCAAGCACGTTGATCCGGTGGCGGGCAACCATCGACCACAACCGCTCGGGACCAGGATAGTCGAGCGCACCGTCGTTGATGAACATCGTGGCCCCGAGGAGCAAGGTCCCGAAGACCAGCCAGGGTCCCATCATCCAGCCCATATCGGTGACCCAGTAGACGATTTCACCGGGGTGGACATCGGTTCCGAAGGCCATATCCTGAGCGGATTTCACCGGGAAACCGCAGTGGGTGTGCACGGCGCCCTTGGGCGCGCCGGTGGTTCCCGAGGTGTAAATGACCATCAGGATGTCCTCAGCCGAGGTGCGCTCGGTAGCGGCCTGCTCAGGCTGGGCATCCACGAACTGGCTCCACCAGTGATCGCGACCGGGCTGCATCTTGACCGGAAGTTGAGCGCGATCGAAGACGATGATGTGCTCCAGGCTGGGCGCCTGCCTGGCGGCCTCATCGGCAATGGGTTTGATCTCGACCGTCTTGCCCCGGCGGTAAAAACCATCGACGGTGAACAGGGCTTTTGCGCCTGTATCCACCAGGCGGGTGACGACCGCGCTGACCCCGTATCCGGAGAAGAGGGGCACGATGATCCCGCCGATCTTGGCGATGGCGAGTAGGGCGATCACAGTCTCGGGGAGCATGGGCATGAAGATGCCGACGGCGTCACCCTTGCCGATGCCGAGGGAACGTAAGGCGTTGGCGGTTTTGTTCACCTGCCGGAATAGCTGCGCATAGGTTAGGGCGCGCACTTGACCTTCTTCGCCCTCCCAGATCAGGGCTTTGCGTCCGGCGACCTCGGTGCCCTGGTACTTGTCCAGGCAGTTGTGCACGATATTCATCTCTCCACCCAGGCACCACTGCGGCCGTTCGATACCCCCCGAAAGGTCGACCACCTGATCGTAAGGCCGGTAAAACTGGATGTCGAGGAAATCCAGGACGGCCGCGGTGAACCAGGGGACATCCTCGGTGGAACGGCGCATCAGCGTTTCGTAATTCTCGATCTTGTGCTGGCGCATGAAGCGGGTCAGGTTGGCCTCTTGGATGTATTCGGGAGATGGACGCCAGGCGATCTCGCCCCCAAAATCGATCCCATCGTTCATAAGACTCCTCCCTTTCTCTTTATGAACCTGTGGAATGACAGCGCCGGTTGGCTGCGAGACCGCCGGAGTATCGTCCGGCGTTCGGGCAGCGCCCCGGTCGCACTGATCCTGGCTTAATTCTATCAGGTTCTGCCACAATCCTGGCCCAAATTGGAGAATCCGGGGTTGCCTGCTCCGGCCATATGACGTTTTTAAAATTGCTGAGTATTTGAAAGGCGGGCTGCGCAGCCCGCCTTTCAAATACTCATATTTTCACCCATTATATGCCTTGACTGTTATATAACCAATATGGTATATTAAACCCATGATGACCGTTTATGCCGCTTTGGCCGAACCAACCCGCCGCCGGATCCTGGACCTGCTCCGGGAACGACCCCGCCATGTGAATGAGTTGGTGGAAGAGATGGGGATCAGCCAACCGGCCGTCTCCAAGCACCTGCGGGTGCTGCGGGAGGCCGGGCTGGTGCGGGTGCGCCAGGAAGCGCAGCGGCGTTGGTACGAGCTGCGGCCCGAGCCGCTGGCGGAGGTGGATCGCTGGTTAGAGTCTTACCGCGATCTGTTGGAAGAACGGTATTCACGTTTGGATGGTTTATTAGTGGAACTACAGGAAAGGGAGACGAAAGATGAACCAGAATAACCGCATAACTGTTACCCTGCCGTCGGATCTTGAGATCCTCATCACCCGCGTTTTCAACGCACCGCGTGAACTGGTATTCAGAGCGCACACCGATCCGGCGCTGATCCCGCTGTGGTGGGGGCCGCGCAGCACGACCACGGTTGTGGAGAAAATGGACCCCCGTCCGGGCGGCCAATACCGCTTCATTCACCGTTCGGATGGCGAGGAGTACGTCTTCAGCGGCGAGTTTCGCGAGGTCGTGCCGTTCGAGCGCATCGTCCAGACCTCTGAGTTCGATCAGGCGCCGGGCACTGTGGTGATCGAAACGCTCACCCTTGAAGAGCGCGACGGCAAGACCCTTCTGACGGTGCTCCAGGCCTGCCCAACGATGGAAGCTCGCGATGCGATACTCGCCTCGGGTATGGAATATGGTCTTAACGAGACATACGACCGCCTGTCGGAGCTCCTGGCGGAACAAAGCGCGGCTGCCCGCTAGGGCCGTCCGCCAGGGCTTTACGCCCCGGGTCGTTGATCCTCCAGAAAAAGGTGAGGCCCGCCCCCGCCAGGCAGCTCTGGATCGATATTTGAGATCAGAGCGCTTGAGGGGGGCGGGCCCGCCTGCTGGGCCGGAGGGGAGTTCCGGCGGGCAGGATGGATGCTCCGGTAAGAAAGGTGTCCTAGCTGAAAAGGTTAGCCCCTACCCGGTTCACAGGCGTGGGTGGCAGTGAAACATCCTGACCCAAAGAATGTTCCTAGCTCAAATAGGTAGCGAACCAGTCGAGAGTCCGCTGCCAGGCATCCCGGGCTGCTTCGGCGTTGTAACGCGGGCCGGTGTCGTTGTGGAAGGCGTGGTCCGCTCCGGGGTAAATCACTTTTTCGAAGGTTTTCCCATTGGCGGCCATGGCCTCTTCGATGGCAGGAATGCCCTGGTTGATGCGCTGGTCGAGTTCGCCGTAGATCCCCAGCACGGCGGCCTGGATATTCGGCACGTCTTCAACCGGCGGGTGGGGGCCGTAAAAGGGCACGGCTGCCCGCAGTTCCGGCATACGGGTGGCGACCATCCAGGTGACTCCGCCGCCGAAGCAGAAACCCACCATGCCGACCCGGTCGGCATCCGCGTAGGGCTGCCCGCCCAGATAGCGCCAGCCTTCGATAAAATCCTGAACGAACTGTTCGGGGGGCGTGCGGCTCAGGACCCCCGGGACCTGGTCCGGGCTCAGGGAGGCGCTTCCACCGCTGCGGGAGAGCAAATCGACCGCCAGGGCACAGTAGCCGGCCACCGCCAGCCGGCGAGCTACGTCTTTGATGTGATCGTTCAGGCCGCGGTTTTCGTGGCAGACCAGCACCACCGGAAAGCGACTACTGCCGCTGGGGTATGCCAGGTAGGCGGAAACCTGCTCGTCCCCGGAGGGGAATTGAATGTCCTGCGCCAGGAGGGCCGGGTCGGTCGGGCTGACCGTCTCGGCCGGGCGGGTGCTCATCAGAACTGAGGGGGTGGCTTCCGATTCGGCGACCGGCGCGCAGGCGGCCAGGATCGAGTTGGCCATAATCAGGCTACCGGTGACGGCGGCGATCATCTTCAGCGCATCGCGTCGCGAGAGCAGGCCCTCTTGGTAGTCCTCTTTGAACTCTTCTACCAGGTACTTTTGGAAGTGGTTCATCGTTTCCCTCCTGATCCACTCGGTTTGGCTAAACATGTATAGATGGGGTAAGGGTATTGCGAAGGGTGATCATCTGGATAGATATAAGCTAATTATAGTCCGAAAAATCTTAATAAAAACAAGGATCGGGTGTACAACCTCAGGCCCGATCCCTGTTATCAAGTGGTAGGCGGATTTTTTATCTGGTCACTGAGGGAAGATAGATGTGGAATCCGGGCGGTGCGCCTGCGGAGCCCGGCCCCGTCCAGTAACCTATGCTGAGCCGGTATTCACCGGCATACATATGCCCGGTATCCGGCTGGCCGATGGTACTCCGTAGGACGTACCCTTCCGCAGAGCTGTACCCGCCTCCGCTATCGACGGTCCACCGGAGAAGCTGATAGCCGGAACCGGCGGCATAGGCCGCGCTGGCGACGAGGGTCAGCAAAGTGAGGGCCAGAAACAAGAGGGTCGTGACCTTTGTTTTCATAATCCAACCCGCCTGATCAATTCTCGATCTCAGTCAGGATGAGTTTCACGGAGTGAATGTTAAGGTAATAAGGGCCTACCCCTGGTTCGCCATTCTTGAGATTGAACTGCACCCAGGTGGCGTCGCCGATCGGCATGCGAGGCGTGGGGGCGATCATGGTGTAGCATGCAAATTCTTTCTCACCCCAACCTTCACTGGAGATGACATAATACTCTTCGCCGGTCCCCTCGCCGTTGTGCCTGACCACCGCGGTAGTATCGATATAGCTGTTATAGGTCGGTACCCGATAACATACTTCCAGGCCTTGCACGTACATGTCAGATCCGAACAGATTGCCGAAGGTTTGAACTGGGAGCACAGCATATACTGTACCCCCTCCAGGGACACCAATTCCCATGCCGCCGCCGCCCAGCGCTTTGAGGGTGGCGCCTGCTGTACTACCATCACGCAAAATGATGCTGTACGGGCTGAGTTCCAGCGTGGATGTCGCGCTGCTGCGGATAGCGCCTTGAGCATCGAGCGCAAGACCGATCCGGGTCCCATTGAGAGTCAGGGCTGTGCCGGTGGTGTTGCTGGTATTATCGATGGTGAGGACCGAATCAGTGGTGTTGGCGGACCATGTTTCCTCCGTGTGGGCGTGAGGGGCAACTGTCAGCGCATAGGTGGCATACGGAGCGGCGCGAAGCGGCTGGCGTGGCGTGAGCATTTGCTGTTCGTCGGCGGATTGACAGCCAATGCCAATTTGAAGGTAGCGGGGTGAACCGTCGAACGGATTGGGACCAAATTGGTTGCTTTCGTTCAAGACCATGGTGAAGTATCCATTCATCACCTGGATTCCTGGATTGGAATCGATAACGCCAATCTGGTTCCCGCCGGTGACCGCATCCCATAAGCTGACGTTGATATCGCAGGAATCATGGTATGGAGTCCCAGTATTGTCGGTCAGATAGCCCTGGAAGGTGAACCCCGCGCCTGGCGCGCCGGCCTCGATACCCTGATCGCCGCCGGTTTGGGCTGCTGCCCCGAGCATGGGGGCAAAGAGCACTGCCATCAGCAAAATAGAAACAAACAGGTTTTTGTACTTCATGATTCGATGTCCTTTCATGGTGGATAGAGAGGTTTAGAATTGAGGAGGCCGGGAAATGCAGAACAACATTAGCGTACTGCTTCAATGCCAGACTTTATTAATTGTTTGTCAATCGCAGGGATCTGAGACCGCGCGCTGATCTCCTCCTTTCTCGACAGTCTGGATTGGATCCTGGAGATGCAAGGCGATGAAGTCGTTGAGCCCGTTAAGAGAGGTGAAATAGTAGATCTGATTGGCGGGGATGTGTTCTACCGAACCGCGCCAATGCCTACGCGTCTGGGCTGCGGGTTCAAACCAGATCCGTACAATAAACAGGTGTTGGTGGCGGGTGGGTGTGTCGTTCACTACGCTCATTGTAGGAGCGCAGCGTCCAAAAAACGTCCAAAAGCAGGGGGATAGAAAAGGAAATTTAAGGCCATTCGTCGCGCTGATAGGCAGCCGCGATTTCCTGGTTGTAATAAATATTTGCAAAGGCCCGGCGTGATTCGTCGTCGGGAATGGCAGCCAGGCTGTGCTGGAAATCCTGATATGCCTGGGCTAAAGCCTGCCGGGCGCGCTCATCCTGTCCGGCAGCGCGCAGCGCCTGGGCCGCGATCCAAATGTACCGGTGGGTGTTATCGTCTTTCCCCGCGATTTCGGGATAATTCTCGATCACCTCTTCAGCGGAACACAGCGCCTGGGTAAGGTCTCCCAGCCCCATAAAGGTGAGCGCCAGGTCGGCCGCGACGCTGGTTCTAGCTTCCACTTCGGAAGGACTGTTGAAGAGACGGCGCGCTTCCAGTAAATACCGCAGCGAAGCTTCCAGGTTGCCAAAGCCGCGTTCCGCCTCACCCAGGTTTTGCAATGCATACGCTTCCAGATGCCGGCTTTGGATTTCGCGCGCCAGCTCCAGGGCCTGCCCGGCATACTGTTTTTCGGTCGCATAATCCCGCTGCAGGCTGGCAGCGAAACCGATATTGATCAAATCTTCGGTGATGCTTTGGCGGGAATTCGTCTGTTGGTTGGAGCGCAGCGCCTGTTGGTAGTTCTGAATTGCAGCCTGGAAATGTCCTAGCGAAACCTCCAGGTGTCCCATGATTTCCAAAACCAGCGCACACCCTCTTGGCTTCTGGAGTGACTGGTATAACGAGTAAGCCGTTTCCAGGGTGCTGCGCGCTTCGGCGATTTTGAACTGGCGCCGGTAGACAATACCGATCAATCGATAGGCATTCGCCTGCCATACCCGGTCTCCGGCATCGCAGGCTGCCTTCAGCAGTTTTTGAGCGTATGCCAGGCAGCGGTCGTTATCGTTGTCTAAAAATCCGTTTCCGGCTAAATTCCAGAGAGTTCTGAGGAGGTCGGAGGAAGGGATATTATCCCTGCACAGCTCCAGGGCCTTCTGAGCCCAATGATCGGCTTCCGAATTCTGCCTCAACGAAATCGCGACTTCCGATAGACCGCAGCAACTGATGACCTGCCCCTGGGTGTCTTGAAGTTGAGCGTATAGATCCAGCGCATGATGAAACCGGGCGACAGCCTGTGAAAACTCGTCGCGCAGGTGGAAGTAAACACCTTCGTGGAAAGCCGCTTCGGCAGACCAGCGCGGGTCGCCCAGGCGTTCTGCCTGCTGGCTCAGGGACTCGAGCAGCTCCTTTTGCTTCGGGTGGTCATCCACGGCGCGGTAATACAGGATCTGTCGTTTAAGGACTTCGCAGGACAGTGACAGGTCGTCGAGAGAATCGGCCAGCGACACCAATTGCTGCAGATCTCTAAATTCATCTACGCGATCACCGTGACGATAGTGAATGTCAGCGCGTAAGAGCAGCAGCTTCGCCAGTATATGGGTAGAAGCCGGAGTGGCGGTTTGGTCGCAAAGCTGGATGGCGCGGTCGATACACTGCAGCGCCTGGCTGTCGGCAAAGACGGCCAGATGGCGCCTGGCGGCGGTGTGGTAGCAGGCGATGGCTTGATCGGGGGCGCCTCCGGCATCATAGTGGTAGGCTAACTCTCCGGCTAGCTCCTCGTGTTGCGCGGGGTAAAGGTCTGCGAGCACTTCGGCCGCGCGTCGGTGGCGGCGTTTGCGCCTGGCAGGCGACATTTCGTCATACAACACGGTTTGGATCAGGTGGTGGGTAAAACGATAGTCATAGCGCTGGCCGCTCCCGGCTTCATGCAGGATGCGGCGGTCGAGCAGACTGTGCAGGGCATCATGGGCCCGGATTTCATCCCAGCCGCCCACTTCGCGAACGGCTTCGGCGTCGAAAGCCGGGCCGAGCACAGCCGCGACTTCTGCATAGACGCGCGTTTCCGCCGATAGATGGGCCAGGCGACCGGCGATCGCAGCTTGAATACCCCCGGGCAGTTGTGTCTCCGCCTGAACACCCTCCGTTTGGTATTGGTGCCAGAGGATCTGGAGGAAGAGCGGATTGCCCTCGCTTTCCGCGTGCAGCCGGGCGGCCAGGCCTTGCTCACCAGCGGCGAAGTGAGACATCAGCGCTTCGAAAGACTCCAGCGGGAGGCGCCCAAGGGGGATGTGGTCGATCAGCTTTTCATCCTGCAAGCAGCGGCGCATCACATTCATGGCATGGGTGCGCGGGGTCTCTTCATCGCGGTACGTCCCGATGATCAACAACGCTGCGCCAGCGGCCCGGCGTGCGATAAATTGCACCAGGTCCAACGTGGCAGCCCCGGCCCAGTGTAGATCCTCAAGGATCAACAGCAGCGGGCGGGGCTCTGCCAGCTTCACCAGGCTGATGGCGACAGCGTCGAACAGGATCAGGCGTTCATTTTCCGGGTTAAGTGGCGGTTGTCCGGCGGGGCTTTTCCCGGCGCGGCTTCGCTCGCTTGCCAATTCGGGGACCAGCGCGGCCAGAGCGGGCATACAGGCGGGATCTTTCTGCAGCACAGCCAAAAGAGGCCGCGCCGACTGCAGCGCCTCGGCGACGGCCTGGTAAGGGCGCGGCTCACGGGGCGAGGTGGCCCCGTAGATTACCCGGCCGCCCTGGGCCTCTACCAGGCGAGAGAGCTCGCTGGCCAGGCGGCTTTTGCCGATGCCGGCCTCTCCACTGACCAGCACCAGGCCGCCCTGCCCGTGCGCGGCGCGGCTCCAGCGGTTTGCCAGTCTTTCCAGCTCGGTCTTGCGCCCTATAAAAGGCAGCGCCTGCACGGCGTACGGCGGATCGGCCTGGGGAGCCGGCGGCGCCTCGCCACCGGGCAGCCGGGCGTTGCGCAGAATGAGTTCGTACAGTGTCCTGGTTTCGGGCATGGGGTCTACATGCATTTCCCGGCGCAGGCGGTGTTCGAAGGTGGTGTATTCTTGAATGGCCCCGGCGCGGTTCCCGGCTTCGTACTGCACGGCCATGAGCTGGCGCAGGATATCTTCGCGGAAAGGATCGACCCCCAGGAGCTGTCTTGCATAACCAATCGCCGCGGGGTAGTCGCGGTTTAGGCGGCTTTGAGCGATGAGCTGCTCCAGGCAGCGGAAATAAAGCTCGCGCAGCGCCTCTCGTTTCGCAAATACCCAATCGTCATATACCGTTTCAAGCAGATCGCCGCTGTAAAGCTGGACCGCTTCAGCCAGGGTTTCCGGTTGGGCAGCTAGCTGCTCCAATTGGGCCACATCCAGCCAGAAGTCCGCCTGCGGATTCCATTGAACGGTGGCAGCTTCGAGCAGCAGCCAGGGGCGTCCGGCGGGTGCAGGGGGAAGGGCATGGCGCAGGTGGTGCAGGTGGCGGCGCAGGTTGGCGCGCGCCTCCGTCTCCGGCGCATCGGGCCACAATTCAAACGCGATTTGCTGCCGGTCGACCGGACGGTCGCGATGGAGCAAAAGGAAGGCCAGCAGGGGGAAGGTTTTCGGTGGGGCGCAGAACTTTAACGGCTGCCCATCCAGCAGGAGACGAGGTTTTCCCAGTAGATGAATAATGAGCTTCATATTGTCTCCTTGCCGGTTATCAGCGGGCATCCCTCGCAGCAATCAATAGGGACAACCTCAGGCGAACCTGAAGCATGGGTGGCTATTTATTTGGTTTCGGTCGATTAGGAAGACGGGTTTACTCGGATTGTAGCACGATCATTGCTGAAACGCAACAATCGGCGCCGGGTTCTAATAGGTTTGTAAGAGACCCTGCCTGCCATACCGGGGCTAAATGTGAACCGGTGGAATGGAGGTCAGACTTGTCCTTGATCGATATATAAAAGCGCCAAAGCGATGGCGGCTGTCCACATCGTGGCCTGGAATTCGCCGCGGAGGAGGGCCGCTTGAAGCTCCCCCCGGTCGAGCAAGACCAGTTCCTGATCTTCCAGGTCATCCGCGTTGGGCTCGGTGACCCGGTAAGCGCCAAGCGCCAGGAATAGGTGAACTGTGCTCACCCCCCGGTTCGGGTCGGTGATATAGCTGCCGAGGCAGATCCATTGGCTGGCGGCGCAGCCTGTTTCCTCTTGTAGTTCTCTTTGGGCGGCAGCAAGCGGCTCCTCTCCTTCCTCGAGCATACCGCCTACCGGCGCGAAGGTGATCCCCTGGATGGCATACTTCGTCTGCCTGAAAACGAGGAACTTACCCTCCGCGGTCTGGGCCAGGATAATGACTGCGTCGGGGATGGACACCCACGGCCAATCCGGGATTACCCGGCCGTCGGGAAGCTGGATAATGTGCTCTTCAACATTCAGAAATTTGCTGTGATCCAATATGGTTTTCCTGGAAAGCGTTTTCCAGGGACGGAGAGGGCCTTGCATCGGTGATCTCCCACCTTGCCAGATCGTCTTTTCGCGGATAAGGGTGTAGGCAACCTGTCGGTGCGAATTGTTGTATTGAGGTGTGGGCGACAAAGCCGGGCGACGAAGTCGCGCACACCCCCAAACACTAATTCCTTTCTGCTGACAAGTTGCTTGTGTACACAGCGGACAAAGAAGCCAGATTTACTCGTAGCGTAATGCCTGAATGGGGTCGAGGCGGGTGGCGCGCAGAGCGGGGTAGATGCCGGAGGCGACACCGACGAAGGCGGAGAAGGCCAGGGCGGCGATCATCAGCCAGGGAGGGGTATAGACCAGGTTGGGTATGGTTAAGTCCGCTGCCCCCTGTTGGGCCATCATCGAGCCGAGGTACGAACCGGCGATGAAGTTGATCATGCCGCCGGCCGCCAGAGACAGGAGTAGGCCGCTGAGCCCGCCCAGCAGACCGATCCCGCCGGCTTCGGCGAGAAAGACGAACAGCACGTCCCGGTTGCGGGCGCCCACGGCCTTCATCAGCCCGATCTCGCGCGTGCGCTCGTAGATGGCCATGATCATGGCGTTGGCGATGCCGACCCCGGCGACCAGCAGGGCGACCCCGCCCAGGCTGCCGAGCACAATTTGGATGACCACGAAGATCATATTGTTGCTCTGGATCATGGTCTGCAGGGAGTAAGCGTAAAAACCTTGCAACAGGATTTGCTGCTCGATAGCAGGCACCTGGCGAGAGTCGCTGGCCTTGATCAGTACCTGGTCGTAGCCGGTGCGGGCATAGTTTTCTCGCCCACCGGTGAACCAGGTGTTCAGGTCTTCGACATCTTTGAGCGACATGTAGATTGAATAGTCTTTTTCTCCCCCGCTCTCGGCCAGCACACCGGCCACGCGCAAACGCACCTGGCGCTCGGTCATGGCGCCATCATCGCCGAATTTTTGAGCCCGGAAGATCAGGGTTTGTCCTTGCAAGTCGAGAGACTCTTCAACCCCCCGGCGGGTGAACGGATCGCGGAATTGGAGGGGTACACGATAGCCGATGATGACCTGCCACTGCCCGAGGCGAGAAGAGCCGCTCTGCATCTTGAAATCCATGGTGTGCACTGCCTGAGGGTCGATCCCGATGATGTTGGGGTAAGAGGACAGGCGTTTAAACTGAAGTTCGCCGCTGCCCCGCAGGCGCAGCACAGGGGTCACGGCTGCAACCCCCGGCAGATCCCTAAACTCATCAATCGTCTGCGCGTCCAGGCGGGCTTCGCTGCTGCCGGTGACCACGCCGAACATCGCTAACTCGGTGGGCGGGTAGACGTTGATCTCGGTCAGCTCCCCAAAGGAGGACATGCTCTCCTCGTTCACCCGCTGCAAGCCGATGCCGAGGGAGACGACCAGAATGACGGCCGCCGTGCCGATCAGCACGCCGGTGGCTGTCATCGCCACCCGCAGCTTCATGCGCAGCAGGTTGCGGCGAACGAGGTAGAACAGGTCTCTCCAGGTCATCGCTCAGTCTCCGGTGCCCAGGCCAAGCAGGGCGCGCACCACCCGCACCACCCGGTCCCACAGGCTGAGCTCTTCCTCAGCGGCTTCTGCTTCGCCAGGGTTTACCGGATCGGGTTCCGTTTCCGGTTCGGGGACTTCGACGGTGAGGGTCTCGGTTACGACCTGGGGCTGGTTGAAATCGTCCAGGTAGTGGATGGTGACCTGGATGGGCAGCTTACCGCCGCGTTCAGGGGTGGCCAGGGCATCTAAAGAGCCGGCTGTGCCGCCGTCCAGTGGGCCGACAAACAGTGAGCCGTTCTCTATTTGCATATCCGGGCTGCTGATCTCTACCGTGCTGACGTTCAGCGTGTTGCGTCCGATGTTGACCACCTCGACCGGCAGATCGAACGTCTCTCCGGGGAAACCGGGTTCGACCGGGCGGTAGAAGCTGACCTGGAGCTGGGGCCGGCGGCTGACGAGCACGTTCAACACCTGGATGGCGCTGTTTTGAATTTCGTCACCGGCTTCGTAGCTGAGGCTTACCGGCAGATTGTACACGCCGGAGGTGGCTGCGCCGTCCACCACCAGGTTGTGCTCGATTTCGATGGTCTCTCCCGCCGCCAGGGAGGGGACGAAGCGCACATTCCCCGAGTCGAGTATGGCAAAGGGAGAGAGCCCGGCCCCATTTTCACCCCCCATGGTGAGCAGAATCTGGCGCGCTTCGCTTTTACCCACATTCATAAATTCCAGGCGGAGGGTGAAGCGGTCTCCGGGGGATAGGGTCTGGGGCTCGGTGTTGTAGGACTGCAGCAGCACCAGGGGTTGGGTCGAGGCCACGTCGGAGATCTCGATGCCAATGCTCTGGTTCGAATCGAAGGAACGGCCGATATAGTCGCTGTACTGCAGGGCGAGATCGAGACTGTGGAAGCCGGCGGGCGCTTCCCGGGTGAGGGCCAGGGGCAGTTCCAGGCTGACGACCTGGTTCTCGGCGATGGTGTCGATCACTTGCAGGCTGGATCCTTCACGCGGGATGGCCAGGGCGGGCGAGTTGAGCGAGATGCGGATGTTGGTGGCGGTGTAATCGCCCCGGTTAATCAACTGCATGGTGACGGTGAATGAACCGCCGGGATCGATGGTATCCGGAATTGTCTCTACCGCCTGGATGATCACCTGCGGGCGGCCGTAGACCAGCGTGTTGCGAGGAGAAGCGGTGGCGGTGGGTTTAGGCTTGGGGTCGGTGATCTTGATCGCCCGCTCGAGCAGCCAGGTGTGTCCATCGGGCCGGATCACTTCCACATCGTAGATCCCTTTTTTCACCCCGCCAGGCACCAGGGCGCGCACGGCTTTATTGTTCAACACCTGCGAATCCAGCAGGCCGTAGTCCACCAGGCGGACAGCAGTACCGGGCAGGAAGCCTGAGCCGTAGATACTCAATATCCCGCCGGACACGTTGTCGAACTTGCCCGGTTCGTAGCCGGTGATGGAGAAGGCGTCCGGATTGTCCTCCTGGTATTGGGAGGCAGGTGAAGGGCCTGCGAGGGTCGAGACTTCCCCGGGAAAAACATTCCCGGCTGTCAGGGCCAGCAAAATTGCACAAACGATGAAGAACGATTTTCTCATTGGGTACTCTCTAAGTAAACCTAGACGCCAGGATCGGCTGCGCCGGCCGGGCGTTACTCGACGATACGGCCATCGTGCAGGCGGATGCAGCGTGTAGATTGTTCGACCACATGCGGGTCGTGTGAGACGATGATCACCGTACGCCCCTCCTGGTGTAGCTGGCGCAGCAAGTCCAGCACTTCGCCTCCGGAGCGGCTGTCCAGGTTGCCGGTGGGCTCATCGGCCAGAATAATCTGGGGTTCGTTCACTAACGAACGGGCGATCGCCACTCGCTGCTGCTGCCCGCCGGAGAGTTCGGACGGCCGGTGGTTCATGCGCTCGCCCAGCCCGACCCGTTCCAATAATTCCCGGGCTTTCTGGCGGCGCTCGGCCGGGGGGACGCGGGAGAACAGCATAGGAAACTCGACATTTTCGAGCGCCGAAAGGCTGGGGATCAGGTTGAACATCTGGAAAATAAAGCCGATGCGAGCCTGGCGGAAAACCGCCAAGCCATCCTCGTCCAGGGCGCTGATATCCTGCCCGGCGACTGTGATCCTACCAGAAGTCGGGTGATCCAGACCGCCGAGCAGGTACATCAGGGTGGATTTTCCCGAACCGGATGTACCGGTGACCCCCAGCAGCTCACCTGCGGCGATGTCAAGGGTGACCCCATCCAGGGCGCGCACAGTCTCCCGCCCCATTTGGAAGTGGCGGTGCAGGTCTTCGATCTGGATGAGCGCCTGGACTCCGGTCATCCGGTAAAACCAAAGGAGAAAGCGCTGCTGATGAGCACCGGGATCAGGCCGAGCAGGGCCAGGACGACCCACACGCCGACCACGATCAGGGTGGCTTTGCGGCCGGAGATGCGGGCGGTAACCATCACCGCCAGGACCAACAGGACGACATTCCATACTGCAAACAGGTCGATCCGGGAGAGCAGACTGCTGGCGACCATCTCGCCGGTGGTCGGCATATTGGCCAGCAGCTCAGGCATACTTTCTGCTGCACGGTCTCGCATCACCAGCCCGGAAAGACCGGGATATTTGATCGTTTCTCCGGTAACCAGGATGGTCACGGTCTGCAGCAGCCCGCGCAGGGCGATGGGCACCCAGGACCAGACCACCGCCTGCCACATTTGTTTGAAATTCTCTGCGCCTCCCAGCATCGTACTGAGCAGGTGCAGGGCTCCGGACCAGACCAGCCAGGTGAGCAGCAGGCCAATAATCCCCATAATCGAAGGGAAGATCACGGTGAAGATGGGGTTCGTGGAGAATTGGGTTGCCTGCTGCTGCATCTCAGGGGAGATCGTTTGCCCGGTTTCCGCCTGCTGTTCGAGTACGAGGCGGATCGCTTCTTCTGCCTCGCGGGCAGTGATCGGCGCGGCAACGACCACCGGCAGGATGGTGAGGGCCAGCACCAGGAGGGCGACGGCGATCCAACTCCTTCCGCCGTTCTCGCGCAAATAGCGAAAAGCGGCTTTGGGCCGGCGGATCAGGTCCCAGGTGAGGTTCAACAGGTTGCGGTTGGTGGTGGGTAATACAGCTTCGCTGGTCATAGGCTTGCTCCAATTCGATCGGTCATTCCCGGCGGACGATGCCCTCGCGCCAAGCATACACGGCTGCCTGGGTGCGGTCTGCCAGGTGCAGTTTGCTAAGAATATTGCTCACATGCCCTTTTACCGTTTTCTCGCTCAGCACCAGGTGGGCGGCAATCTGGGCATTGGAGAGACCACCTGCGATCAGGCGCAGGACTTCGAACTCGCGGTCGCTGAGTTCGGTGAAGGCGTTAGGAGCGTCCCGGTGCACGCCCTGCAGCTCCTGGATGACGCGGGATGCGACGCGCGGGTGAAGGACAGCTTCACCGGAAGCGGCTTTGCGGATAACCTCTCCCAGCTCTTGGGGTCCGATGTCCTTGAGCACGTAGGAGAGCGCTCCGGCGCGGATGGCGGGGAAGATGTGCTCATCTTCGTGGTAGGAGGTGAGCACCACAACCTGGGTCCGCGGGCTGCCGGCTTTGATCTGGCGGGTGGTTTCGACGCCATCCATCCCACCGGGCATCACCAGGTCCATCAGGACGACATCTGGGACGTGCTGCAGGACCAGGCGGACACCCTCAGCGCCGGAGGAGGCTTCGGCAATGACACGCAGGTCGGGCTGTGTTTCCAGGAACGCACGGATTCCATCGCGCACGACGCGATGATCGTCCACCAGGAGAACGGTAATCGGCTCGGACATGATTTTTTTCCTTTATACCGGTTATCGATGTATGATGAAAGTGCTAAAAGTCATATTTTAACAACTGCTTTGATCTTGCAGCCGGAGCCGGGACGGCTGGCGACCTCCAGGGAGCCGCCCAGGGCTGCGATCCGCTCGCGCATGCTGTTCAAACCCAACCCCTTGCCGCTCTGTTCCTGCGGGTCGAAACCCTGCCCATTATCCTCCACCGTGAGCACAACATCGCCAGGGTTCCAGGCGATGTGCAGTTGTACCTGTGTAGCCTGGCTGTGACGGGCAACGTTCGCCAGCGCCTCCTGCACCACTCGGAACAGGGCCTGTTCGATTTCGAGGGGTAGAGCGCGTTCCCCTTGCAGGCCGACCTGGACAGGGATCTTACGCTGGCGGGACCAGTCTGTGGCAAAGGTCCGGACTGCCTGAGCCAGGCCCTTCCCCTGGAGGGCGGCGGGGCGCAGCTCCCGGATCAGAGAGGTCAGTTCAGCTTGAGACTGGCGGGCGAGCTGCTCGGCTTCGAGCAGGTGCTGTTCGGCCGCCCGGGGATCGCTTGTCAACAAGGCGCGAGCCGCGCCCACCTGCATGGCGGTGGCGAAGACCTGCTGCTTGACGCTGTCGTGCAGATCTCGGGCCAGCCGGTTGCGCTCTTCCATGGTCGCCAACTCCTGACGGGTGTGGAGCAGATTCTGAAGCTGTTCCGCCATGCGGTTCAGGCGGCCCGCCAGCTCGCCCAGCTCGTCTTGGGAGCTATCGCGGATAAAGGCGGAGAAATCGCCCTGGCTCCAGGAATCGGCGGCGTGGGAAATCCTCAGCAGGCGGCGCGACAGGCCGCGGGCGGTGATGAAGCCGAACAGGGTGCCGATCGCCGCCGCAGCCACGGTGATCACCAAAGCGCTTACTCCCAACATTTGGATAAAGCTGAGCAAGAATTCCCGGGATAAAACCGGAGAAATCGAGATGATGCGCAGGTAGACGGCCGCGACGATTTCCCGGTTTTGGTTCAAGACTGGCGCGGCCGACAGAATACTGCCATCGCTCAGACGGCGCGAAGTGGTATCCCCGCGCAGGGCGAGTTCGATCACTTCCCGGCTGCCGGCTTCATAAGAGCTATCGACGAAGGTTTCGCCAGGCGGGCCGACAGGTTGATCCTCAGGGTAGTTGTCCGCTAACAAGGCTCCATTGGTATCTACGACGGCGACCAGATAGGATTCGCTCAACTGAAGTTGGAGACCGCCGGATGAGTTTTGCTGTTCTTGTCCGTCCGCCGAAAGCTGCAGTACCCTTTCTCCCTGGGAAGTTGCGGGATACGCATTGGACAGATAGAGGCGTAAACCACGCAGGTCGGGCGGGTCTGTGAGGAAAGGGGCTGAACCTTGTGCGAGCTGAGTGACCAATTGTTCTCCCAGCGTATTGATCAGCGGGGATCGAGTGACGATCAAGATCAAGGCCAGAAATGCGATCGCCTCCAGCACCAGCACCGCCGTTACAGTTACCACCGTGTATGAGAGGGTCAGCTTCCAGCCCAAACGCTGTAATATACGCAGGGGAGATGTCATATGCTAAGTATAAATGGTGTTTTAGAAAAATAACCAAAGAACTTGGGAAATTCCACATGAACCTGCAAGGATGAGGTGGGTGGCGCTTTTGGGCTGCGCCACCCACCTCATCACCCGGGTAGCTAATCATTGAGGTCCTGTTTGCGGAAGATCCACAGGGCCATCCCAACAAATAGCAGGGTCCAGAGAGCAATGCCGAGGGCGGCCTGGAGCGGGGTGAGCAGGGGTTCCGCTGCGGAAACCGAAGTCCCGAAGGTGAGGGCAGACTGGTTGAGGCTCATGAGCGTGGCTGCCAGGCCGCCGGGCAAAAGCTGCCCGATGCGGGCGAAATTGCCGCCAAACAGAGCCAGCAGTTGTATGGCCAGGCCTTCGAAGAGCAGGGAGTAAGCCAGACCAGCCCCCACCGCGACGACGACTGAGCGGGCGGTGATGCCCAGGAGAAAGGCCAGCGCTGCGTAAGGCAGCAGGGTGTAAGCTGTGCGCAGCAGGCTGAGCCCGAGTTGGGTGAAATCGACCTCCCCCAACGCCACCCCGCCATCCAGGATGAGGCTGATGACGATGCTGATCAGCATGCCGGCGAGCAGGGCGGCGAGTACGATCGCTACCGCGGCTATTATCAGGCTGGTGAACTTGGCGACCAGCAAGCCCTGGCGGTGTACACCGCGGCTGAGCCACAGTTGAAAGGTGCGCCAGCTGTATTCCTGGGCGGTGACCGAGGCGGCGAAGATGACCAGCATCAACCCGCCAAGCACATTGCCTCCGGCAAACTCCAGGGCATTGAGCAGGGCATTGGGCCAGGTGAGCGAGCGCTTCAACTCTTCGGCGCCTGCAGCCTCTCCACCCATATTCAACTGCAAGAGCGCGAGGAGCAGGAGGTGGAGGGACAGGATAATACCCGCCATCAACGCCATCTCAATCCACAGCATCAGGCGCTTGAAGTTCTTCGTGTTTTCGTTGGCGACCAGTTTCCAGAACATCGTATTTTCTCCATTTATGATTATCAAATTTCGATCGTTGGTTTTATCCATCCCAGGGTCAGTTTTCCGCCTGGGTCAGCTCAAGGAATATGCTCTCCAGGTCGCCGCGCAGGTTGGTCACTTCGCTGGGTACTTCTCCGTGGGCAACCAGGTGGGCGACCACTTGCTGCGGGGTCACCCCGCTGACGGTCACTACCGAGCCGTTGGGCTGGATCTCCCGCACACCAGGCAGCATCCGCAGGACCTGGGCGGCGCGAGCCGGGGAGTCGACCCGCACCTGTACCTGAGCCTGTCCGCCGATGAGCTGGCTGACTTTCCCCTGAGCCACGATCCGGCCCTGGTTCAGCACTGCCACCTGGTCGCAGACCTGTTCGATCTCGTGGAGCAGGTGGCTGCTGATGAATACGGTGACGCCCTGTTCTGCCAGTTCGCGTAACAGCAGGCGGACTTCGCGCATCCCGGCCGGGTCCATCCCGTTGGTGGGTTCGTCCAGGATGAGCAACTCGGGCCGGTGGAGCAGGGCCATCCCCAACCCCAGGCGCTGCTTCATACCGGTGGAAAACTGCCCGGCCTTGCGATCGGCAGCCTGGGCCAGCCCGACCCGCTCCAGGGTTTCGCCGATGCTCCTGGCGGGCAGGCCGGGGAACAGGCGGGCCACCAGCTCCAGGTTCTGGCGGGCGGTCAGGTAGGGCACCAGGGCCGGAGCGCCGACCAGCGAGCCGACGCGCTGCAGAGCCCTGGTGCGATTAGGGGCGACCGGCTCGCCAAACAGGCTCACCTGGCCGGCGGTGGGATGCAGCAAACCGAGGATCATGCCGATGCTGGTGGTCTTCCCGGCTCCATTGGGCCCCAAAAAGCCATAGACCTGTCCGGCGGGTACACTCAGGCTGACGTCTTCGACGGCGTGCACCTGGCCGAAAGTCTTCTTCAAATTCCTGGTCTCTAGAATGATGTCGTTGTACATAGTTCAACTCCTTCGATCACTGCGGCGGCCCGGATAAGGCAGCCGGTTACTATCCATTGACGGTTACAGGATACCGGGCTTGGTTGAAACCGGCACGAGTCCAGGGTCGCATTTCCACAGGGCCTGGAGAAGGGTTCCAGCCTGGCCGGTTGGCCAATTCTGAAGGAAAGCGCCGGGGAGGAGATGCCTGATTTTGTGATGTTCGAGGGGGTAAAAAAAGCGGGGCTGCCGGCGATGTTCACCCGCCGGCAGCCCCGCAGTTGAGGCCGGCCCGAATAGATCGGTTCAGCGTTCAGGCCAGGACATTCTCAGTCCAGGATCAGGCGCGCCCGGCGGAAACGGGCCAGCGCCAGGCCGAAGAGCGCCAGGTCGATCACCAGCAGGGCGACGATGACAACCGTGGCGATGGTGGCGAAGTCGGCGCTGGAGAGGAAGGTGGCCACCGCGACCTGGACGGATTCGGGCAGGAGGGGAAGGGCGACCAGCGGGATGATAAAGATGAAGATGGTGACGCTCAAAGTCTGTTGGGCCTGGCGCACAGTGGCTGCGCGCAGGGAGACCAGCACCCCTAGCCCGGCGGCCAGGGCGGCGAACAGCAAGGAGGTTACGAGAATCCCGCCCAGGATGGGCAGCGGGAACAGGATCAATTGCCCTTCCCAATGGATGAAGTTGGTGACAAGCAGCCCAACCAGCAGGGTGATCAGTGTGATGCCCTCGCCGTAAAGCATGGCCCCGGCGATTTTCCCGAACAAAATCGCCCGGTCGGACAGGCGGCTGGCGAGCAGCGTCTCCAGGGTATGGCGTTCTCGCTCGCCGGCGAAGGCGTCGGCCACAATCCCGTTGACCAGGATATAGGGCAGCCAGGCGTACACGATCACCGCCTGGGGCGTGGCAACCCAACCGGAACCGGATTGGAGCGGGATCAGGATGCCGAAGACGCCGACGAAGATAATCATCCCCATCCAACCGCCGCGAAAACGGGGGGACTGCAGAAATAGTTCTTTCGCTTCTTTCCAAAGCACTGTGAAAATGTCTGTGATCATTCTGACCTTCCAGAGCTAACTTTATCCGCTTTCATGAACATCAGCCCGGCGAGGCGCTTATGCCGCCTCGTCCGGACTCTCCTCGTTCATCAGGGTGAGGAACACCTCTTCGAGGCTGGCCTTGTCTTTGCGCACCTCTTCCACTTCGACCCCATGAGCGACCAGCAGGCTGACGAAAGGAGCTGCGTCGAGCGGTTGGTTGAAGACGATGACCAGGCTCTGGCTGTTAAGGTGCACGCTGTCCACCTCATGGCGCTGCCGGAGCAGCTCGATCACCTCGGAGGTGAAACCCCGCCCGGCGATCTGCAGCCGGGGTTTGTCGGAGCCGCGGCGGAGCTGGTCGAGCGGGCCGACTGAGAGTAATTTTCCATTGCGGATCACCCCCACCTGCTGGCAGAGTTTCTCGGCTTCGGCCAGGTTGTGGGTGGTCAGGAAGACGGTCACTCCTTCCTGCTGGACCAGGGAAGCCAGATCGTCGCGCAGGGCAGCGGCGGCCACCGGGTCCAGGCCGGCGGTCGGCTCGTCGAGGAAGATCAGCTTGGGGCGGTGGAGCAGGGCGCGGGCGACGGCCAGCTTCTGCTTCATGCCGCGGCTCCAGGTTCCGGCCAACTCGCGACGACGGTCCCAGAGATCCATATGGGTGAGCAGCTCTTTAATACGGGCTTTGCGCTCGCCAGTTGGCATACGCCACACCCGGCCGTAGAACTCCAGGTTATCTTCAGCGCTCAGCCGTTCGTAGATGCCGTTGAATTCGAGCAGCGCGCCGCTTTTCTGGCGGATCTCATCCGCCTGGCGGCGGACGTCGCAGCCCAGGACGTTTGCCTGGCCGGCGGTGGGCTCCAACAGGCCGAGCAGCAGGCGGATGGTGGTGGTTTTGCCCGAGCCGTTGGGGCCGAGAAAGCCGAACACAATCCCGGGCGGCACATGCATTGTCATGTGGTCCACCGCCCGGACGGGCCCGAACATGCGGGTCAGGTCTTCGGTTTCGATCGCATATTGGTTCATATTTGCCTCATTTTTTTATAAGGAGCAATCTGGATGGGCTGCACAGCCTGCCAACCCATCACATGTTTATTCGTGGAGGCCATTCATAAAGGTTTTCAACTGGTTGCGGTAATCATCAAACGCTTTCCGCCCGGCCTCGGTCAGGCGGCAAATCGTCAGCGGGACTTTGCCCTGGTACGTTTTTTCGATCTCCACATATCCGGCGTCTTCCAGCTTGGCCAGGTGAGAAGACAGGTTGCCCTTGGTCAGCCCGGTCTCACGCAGGAGAAAGAGGAAGTCAGCGCTTTCCACGGCTGACAGGATGGTGACGATCATCAAGCGGGCCGGCTCGTGGATCAGCCGGTCGATTTCGGCCAGTGTGCGAGCGATATCTCCAGGTCCTTCGGTCATGCAGCGCCATCCTCTGCCGGTTCAGTTTCTTTCAGGTATCGAGCCAGGGTCAGGCCGCCGGAAACCGTAAGCATGATGCCCAGAAGGCCATAGTAGATGCCCAGGCCGAGTTCTTGTTCCAAGCCCAGGTAGGTGATGGCCAGCCCGGAGGCCAGGGAAAGCCCGGCCAGAATGTAGAAGCGCAGCAGGTTAATGCGGTAGGCCACGACCCCCAGGGCGATGGCGATCAGCATGCTGGTGACCGCTGCAGCCCAATGGGTCTGGCTGCGCATGGTTAAGTACACAGCCAGGCCGTTGCTGATGAAGACGAAGATCGCGATGACCGCCATCCGCCTGGTCGGGGAACCGCGCTGGTAGGAAACGTAACCCGTCCGCGGAAAGGTCAACCGGGATTTTACGGCGCTCACCAGCCGCCGGGAGGCAAAGGCTATGGCGACCAGCGCCAGCACCAGTGAGACATCCAGGATGGAAGAGAATGAATCCCTGCCGTAGAGTAGATGTTTAGCCAGGAAATATACGGACAGGAGCAGGCACACCAGGGCAAAACCAAGCTCGTTGAGCCCATCGATGAACCAGTAGCGCTGGGCTCGCTGCCGGGTTTGCCTGACTATATCATTGAGAGTAGAATTTTCCATGGTAACGCTCTTATAAACGGGATACGGTTTGTATCGCAAACTTGTTTGAAATATATGCTGGTTTGCGGGACATGTCAAGGGGAATTCTGGCGAAAGTGATTGTACAATTGGATCACTTTTGGATGAAAAGGAGTGGAGCATGCCCACAGCACCGACTGCCCTGATTACCGGCGCTTCGTCCGGTATTGGCGCGGCCACCGCCCGCCTGTTCGCCGCCCAAGGCTACCGGGTCGCCCTGGCCGCCCGGCGAGCAGAACGCCTGGAAGAATTGGCCAGAGAGATCCGGTCTGCAGGTGGGGAGGCGGAACCCTTCCCCATGGATGTCGGAGTCTGGGAGCAGGTGCAGGCGACAGTTGAGGGGACCATCGAACGCTTTGGGCAGATCGATCTGCTGTTCAACAATGCCGGGTTCGGGCGTATCGACTGGCTCGAGCGGCTGGATCCCAGGCAGGGAATCCAGGAACAACTGCAGGTAAACCTGGTCGGGATGATCTGGATGGCCCGGGCTGTACTCCCGCATATGATCGAACGGCGGCAAGGGCAGATCATCAACATGTCATCCATGGCCGGGCGGATTGCCACCCCAACCTATAGTGTGTACGCGGCCAGCAAGTTCGGCGTGCGCGGCTTTAGCGAGGCCCTGCGGCGCGAGGTGGGGATCTATGGGATCAAGGTTTCGGTTCTCTATCCGGGAGGAGTAGCGACCGAGTTTGGCGAGCGAGCGCAGGTCCGGCGGCGGACAGGCATCACCACCCCGGCATTCATGCGCCTTACCGCCGATCAGGTGGCGGAGGGCGCGCTCAGCCTGGCCCGGCGGCCGCGGCGTTCATTGATCCTGCCCTGGCCAATGCGCCTGGCGGCCGCCTTCGAGGCGCTGTTCCCTGGTATATTCGACTGGCTGGTGGAGCGCAGTTTTACCCGCCGCGAGCGGTAGCGCCTGCCGGGGAGAATCAAAAACGCCGGCGGGTGAGATTCGCCGGCGTCTGGTGATTAACCACTGGTTCAGCGGATGCGGATGACCTGGCCAACGTAGATCAGGTTGGCATTTTTGATGTCCGGGTTCAGCTTCAAGAGCTCGGCCACGGTGGTGTTGAAGCGGTTGGCGATCTGGCGCAGGGTGTCACCGCGCTGCACAACATAAGTGGTGGGATTGGACGGTACCAGGATGCGCTGCCCGACGTAGATCAGGTTGGCATTTTTGATGTCCGGGTTCAGCTCCAGGAGCTCGGCCACGGTGGTGTCGTACCGGGCGGCGATCTTTCGCAAAGTGTCGCCGCGCACCACGGTGTAGACCTCGGTTCCGCCGGTGGGTGGAATGAGCCCGCCCTTCGGCACGGACAGGCGCTGCCCTTCTAGAATCCTGCTCGGGTCTTCGATGTCCGGATTGAGCTTGAGCAGTTGGTTCACCGTGGTGTCGAAGCGGGTCGCCAGCCGGTTCAGCGTGTCGCCGCGCGCGACGATGTAGAGATCGAGGCTGCCGCTGCCAACGATGAGCGCACCGGGGAGCAGAATGACCTGCCCGGGGTAGATCAGGTTGGCGTTCTTGATGTCCGGGTTAGCCCTGAGCAGGGCTGCGACAGTGGTGTCGTACCGGGCGGCGATCTTCCGCAAAGTGTCGCCGCGCACTACGGTGTACGTATCGTCACCGGCGGCTGCCAGCGCCCGTCCCGGGAGGCTGAATGAAGCGCCCAGGATCGCGGCCAGAAGGAGTATGATCAATAATTTGTTTCTTGCAGACATGGTACACCTCCGCAGGTGTTCTCCCAATTGTTATCTTCGGACTGAACGCTTCATAGTGTTCAGCTCACTCCATTCAATTTATGGGGATAAGACGCAAAGCCCGCTTTAAAAGTTCCCTTCTGATCACAGCCGGTATGGCTTGTCGCCCTTGGCGTGTCAAAGTCTTAACTGAAAATAGAGTTTGTGGGATGTGGCGGGCCCTGCGGCCCGCCACATCCCACAAACTCTCCATTCTTGAGAAAGCCATTTAACGGCCGGGAAGGACGGATGTAATAACGCTCAACCTGCATACTGTCCAGATTTTGCAATAATCGGCGATGCAATACCCAGGAATGGTGACAATCCGGGTATAATCAATTTACCGGTTGTACTCGATAGACTTCTTGACCCAGGGTGAACACCTGTGTAACCAGTCCATGCAAACAAAGTGATAGCATAAGGAGATGTATATGTACGAAAAGAGTATCGAACTTCTCAACAAGGCTGTTGCTGACGAACTGTCGGCCGTGCACCAGTATATGTACTTCCATTTCCACTGTGACGACCAGGGTTTCGATCTGCTGGCCGGTCTGTTCAAGCGGACCTCGATCCAGGAGATGGGACACGTCGAGCAGCTCGCTGAGCGTATTCTCTTCCTGGGTGGAGATGTGGAAATGGGTTTGGCCGAGCCGGTGAAAAAGGTTCAAAACGTAAAAGAGATGCTCGAACTTGCGCGGCAGATGGAACAGGAGAGCGCCCAATTCTACAACAAGGCGGCGGTCGAAGCGGGGAACAACGCCGATGCGATCACCAGGCAGATCTTCGAGGGATTAGTGGCCGACGAAGAGCGCCACTACGATCAATACGACGTCGAGGTAGGAAACATCGAACGCTTTGGGGATCGCTACCTGGCGCTGCAGTCGATCGAGCGCAGCCGGAGCAACGCCGGCGGCGGGTCGGCTGAATAAGGCGAGACTACAAACAGACGGTAGCCGGGGATGAAAACAGTCTTATGCCGGGTTTTCATCCCCGGTTTGTGTTTAATCAGAGTTCCAGGCAGCACAGGAACAGATTCTGGCGGGGGAGCCGGTGGTAAAGGGCGAACAGAATCCTGCAGGCGGCCCGGCACTATTCCAATTGGGGGAGGCGAACATGGAGAAAAAACCATTCGATATCGATGACATGATGGCGAGGATCGAGGAAGCGGTGCGCCCATACCCGAAGGCGGCGCTGTTCGAGCTGGCAGAAGAGGGCTACAACACTCCTTTCGAGCAGCTTGTGGCCTGTGTGATCTCAATCCGCACCCTGGACGAAGTGACGTTGAAGGTGAGCCGGCGTCTATTTGCCCAGGCGCGCACCCCGGAGGAGATCAGCCAGCTCGACCCACAACAGATTGAGGCGCTGATCCGCCCGTGTACGTTCTACGAGCGGAAGGCCTATCAGATCCATGCGATTGCCCAGGAAACACTTGAAACGTATGGGGGAGAGCTGCCGTGCGAGGTGGAAAAGCTGATGGCTTTCTCGGGTGTGGGACTGAAGTGCGCCAACCTGACGGTGGGAATCGCCTGCGGTCAATATCGGGTGAGCGCCGACGTTCACGTCCACAGGGTGACCAACCGTTGGGGCTACATCTCCACCTCAACACCCGAAAAGACCAGCGCAGCCCTGGAGGCGCAACTGCCGACCCGGTATTGGGTCACCATCAACCGGCTGCTGGTCCCATTTGGGAAGCACATCTGCACCGGAAGGCTGCCGCGCTGCTCCATCTGCCCGGTGCTGGTGTACTGCCGGCAGGTGGGGGTGGAACAGCACCGCTGAGTGGGCAAAGGGAAACCTTATCGCTTAAGGCGGTCTACCAGATCGATGTAGGCCTGCATAGCGTCCTCGGGGGTTAGGCCCTTTTGTTTGGCCCAGGCATCGTACTTGGCCCGTCCGACCGGGTCGGTAAAGCCGGGCCGCTTTCCTGAGACGTTCCCCACCGTGGCCTGCTTGTAAAACGCGTAGAGCAGCAGCAGGGTGTTGTTGTCCGGGCGGCGGGGAAGATTCTGGGCTTCCTGGGCCGCGGTTTCAAACTGGCTCTTCAGATCGGCCATAGCAGCCTTCCTACAGATGGAATGCGAACGAGGATTTTTGCAGCCGGTGAAGGGTACGGTTAGCATGAGCGAACCCGGCCCAAGCTTCCCTTGTCCTTCACCTGCCTGCTGTTATTGTACCCCTGGTTTGATCACCAGCCTGGCCTCGAGTTCGGCCTCTACCTGGGACCGGGTCCAGAGCATTGGGTGATACTCCCCGTTTAACCAGAGAGGGATCTGATCGTCGTAGTGCGGGCTGCCGACATGGCCCGACTGTCCGGTGGAGAGCACGGCAACCGAGCGGGACAGGTCGTTGAGGTCAAAGATGAAGCGGACGATGGGACCCCAGGCCGGGCTGCCAAAGGGCTGTTGGGGGAGCATCGCCATCTGCCATGGGGTATCGGTATCGCCACCGACCGGGTACGGGCCGCGGTCAAAAACCTGATCCAGCGGGGGCTGCTGGCTGAGGGCACCGGTGAAGGTCAGGCTGTGCAGCCTGCCCCATTGCCAGTCCTGGGGCGACGGTCCGAGCTCCCGGCGCAGCCAGTCCAGTGTTTCCCTGAAACTGCGCTCTAGCCAGGCATCTTTCCCGCCGGTTTGCTTCAACCACCAGGAGTCGGGGTTATCCAGCATGCGGAAGATGAGGCTGGTATCGTGCCCGTAGAACTCGCTGCCAGGATATAGCACCGGGTGGGGACCCTGCCCGCGCACGCGCAAGACGAGCTCCGGGTCGAGGGCCGGTTCGAGCAGGTTGCTCACCAGGCGCCAGCGCAGCACCTGGTAGATTGCGCCGGGGACGCTTCCAGCATCCAGGCTGCCGTCCCACAGGCGGAGCAGGTCCAAAGCCAGGCGCACCTGCGGGTCGGGGCTGTCGAACTCTTCGAGGCGGGCAGCCAGCTCCCGCCCGGGCAGGCAGGTGAAATCGGTCTGCATCCGCCGCAGATCATCGAAAGTCAGCCTGGTTTTGCTTTCGATCATCTCCACCAGGCGCCGGGCGCGGTAGCCGTTCATCCACACTTCCCCCAGGTAGTGAGGGTAGTCATCGTTGACCACCCGGTTATTGGCAGTGACGATATAGCCCTGCTCGGGGTTGAGGGCGTGCGGCATCGCTTCGAACGGTACAAAGCCAACCCATTCATAATCACCGCTCCACCCCGGGGATGGCAGGCGCCCATCTCCCTGGCTTCGCAGGGGCACCCTCCCGCTGACCCAATAGCCGGTGTTGCCCTGCACATCGGCATATACAATGTTCAACTGCGGCGCTTCGATCAGGCGAACGGCCTGCACGAAATCGTCCCATTCTCGGGCGCGGTTGAGCTGCCACCAGCCCTGCAGCATATTCAGCGCGGGCTGCAGAGCGGCTGACTGCAGTGCCAGTTTCTGGTGGGGGTCCCCATCCACGTGGGAAATGATGGGGCCGTGCCGGGTGATCTGGACCGTATGCTGCTCGGGCTCCACCCGGCGGCGGATGTGAATCTGTTCGCGGATGGTTTCGGCCTCCAGCCAGGAGTCTCGGTAGCGGTAGCGGGCAGGGTTTTCGGGATGGAACTGCTCGACGAATAAGTCCTCCGCGTCGGTATAGGCCAGGGTCATGCCCCAGGCGATGCGATCGTTGTGGCCCACCAGCACCAAAGGCGTCCCGGGGATGGAGACCCCGCTGATCTCCAGCTCGGGGGCAGAGAGATGGATCTCGTACCACAGGTTGGGAAGGGTCAGGCTGAGGTGCATGTCGTTGCACAGGTAGGTGTGCCCCTCAGCGGAGCGGCGGGAGGACAGCGACCAGGCATTGCTGCCCGCCCCCTGCTGGAGAAAGGGCCCCGGGAGGCGATAAAGCCTGCCATCCGGGTCGAGGCGGTTGAATTCGATCCCTTTGGGCAGCGTGGCCGGGTTTGTAGACGGGTAGTTGATTTCCAATTCGGCAGCCCGCTCCGGGCCTACCGCGGCGACCAGCATCCCGCGCACAATTTCCCCATACCAGGCGTGAGAAAGCTGCCAGATGACCAGGCGGGCGATGGCGGTGATGTCCTCAGTGCTCCAGGGTTCGGGTTGGTGATTGAGTAAAGCGAATTCGAGCGGCAGGCGCGAGGTACTGTTTTCAAGGAAAGCATTGATCCCAATTGCATAGGAGAGCAAGATGCGGCGCATTTCGGCACTGGCCTGTCCCCAGTCGGAGTTCCCCAGGCGGCGGAAGCCCAGGGTGCGGGCAAAGCAGTCTACTTCCAGGGTTGCCTCGCCAAACACCTCACTCAGCCGGCCCAGAGCCGTGCGGCGGAGAAGCTCCATCTGCCACAGACGGTCCTGGGCGTGAACGAACGCCTGGGCGAAGAACAGATCGCAAAAATCGGCGGCGTAAATATGGGGGATTCCCCAGCGGTCGCGCAGCACCTCGACCGGGGCTTCCAGCCCCTGCGCCGGGATCTCCCCCGCAGTTTTCGGGAGGCGGCGGCTGCTCAACCAACTCAGCCCACGGCGCGCCGCCGGCCCCAGTACCCTATTCAAGGCTGACATGTATCCCTCCTGATGTGATTTGTTTGGGGTGGACCCAGGCGAAGCCCGGTGATCGTATCGCTGCAAGTCCCCCAACCCATCTTTTCCCCCAACCGGACGATCGTTAGAAACTGTTCTCGATTGCTTCGGGCAGGTAATGATAAATCGAACAGTTGAGGGTTTCTTCGAAACCGGACTTGATTTCGAGAAAGGCCTTCCACTTCTCTAGCGTATAGTCGTTGAATCCATGCCGCAGGGCGACGTCCACCAATCGCTTTTCGATCAGGCAAACCCCGGTGGGCAAGGCTAAAGCATCGCAAAGCTGGATGAGGCGGTCGTATACATCGAACTCAATCTCGTCCAGATATGATTGAATGAAGGCGACCTCCTCCGGGGGGCAGTCCCACTTCCCTGCGCCGGCATGCACATTCTTGATGGGGAAAGAGTGGGTCAGGCAAACCCGAGCTGCATCGTGGTAGCCGAGCGCCTCCAGGTAGCGATAGCCATCGAGCACGTGGCGCATATCGTAGCGGCCTTCCCGCCGGCCGACATCATGCAGCAGGCCGAGGATATAGGCGGTGGAGGGATCCATCTGCGGGTGAGGGGCAGCGATGCGCCGGGCGGCCTCGGCTACTACCTGGGAGTGGTTCACCCAAGGGCCAGGGTTCAGCCTGCCGGCCTCTTCCAAGAGCGCTTCCGCAATCTGAGGGGAGGGGATATCCATCGCCTCACTTCCTGGGGCTGTACTGGCGTTTAAGCCAACTGGAGAGGCCATCCAGGCCGGGGAAGAGCACCCGCTCGGTGATATTTGCCTGGTCCAGCTTGTCGCGCACCTCCCATTTGAGCCCGGCGGGGAGGATGATCTTGCGGAAGAGGTAAGGGTGGTTGTACAGCCAGTCGTCGGGGTAAGTGCACGGGTTAGAGATGAGCGAGAACAGGGCAAACTGGTTGACGATTCGGTCGTCGATGGAGGGGGGCTCGAAAAAGAGCATGAAGTCTTCCTCGGCCAAGCGGTCGAACTCGGCGAGAGAGCCGGCTACCGCGGTGAGCATCTCCACGGTGAACACATCCGAGCCTTCTTCCCGGAGTTGTTCATCCAGGGGCCGGGGCAGGTGTTCGTGGACTTTGGTGTAATTCACCGCCCAGATGACGCCATCCTGGTCATAAGTTTCGAGATTTTCGGTAGCGAAGTGCAGGGCCACGTAGGGTGAAAAGCTCCAGTCGAGCAAACGGGTGGGTAGCCCGTGATGTTTGGCCAGGGAGAGCCAGGCCCAGACCGAGTCGAATTCAACTTCATTGCGGCAGGCGTACTTACGGAAGTTGCGCAGCAGGTGGCGTTCCATCCGGACGAACTCGCCGCCGAGCCGGATCAGGGTGGTCGCCAGGCGGTTGCTATGAACGGCGACCCCACGAAAGGCGAAGGGAGAACGGAAGCGCGCGATATCATCCCGCCAGGATTGGGCATAAAGTTCATCTTGTAGCTCGTTCCAACTGTCGACCCGAATCTCTTCCATAAAATCCTTTTCCGAGCAATGCAATTACGGCGATCGATCGTCCAGGCCACCCCCGGAGGCGATCTTACACAATCATTTTAATCGAAGATCTGTGGTCGAGCGGATGGCTGTCAACGGATTACGGAATCGGATTGAGCGGATTAGGTCATGGAAGGCGATCACCCGAGACCGTACAGTGTCGTCATAAATTATCCGATTTTCGGTGTGAGGCAGGGTCCGCCGCGGGCGTAGGGGCACGGCGGGGTCGTAAATTATGTGGAACCGTAGACCCCCACGCCGTGCCCACGCCTGGCGTATGCAGCGTCTCGGAGCCGGGGGCACGGCGGCGGGGTTTTATGTGGCGGGGTTGGTATGTAAGGGGGCTGATAAATTTCGCCGCGCCAGACACACGGACGTAAACGTGTGTCTGGGCGCGGCGATCGCATGATTAATCGGCGGGTTGGGCGTATACCGCCATGCCCCGATGGTATCCGTCGCGTGAATAACCGGGGCGAGGCGGTCAGGTGGAAAAATTTTTTAGGGGAAACTCCGCGCTATTCAGACGGTTCCGCCTGGTGCTCTTTCTCGTTTTCGTTTCGCAGGGCGTTAATGCCGTTACGCACCTGGTTCAACGAGCGGTCCAGCTCCATCTCCAGTTTGGTGAGCGAATCGATCACATATTCATCCGCTTCGCGGCGGATGCGCTCGCCTTCCAGGCGGGCCTGGGCGAGGAGCTGTTCGGCCCGGCCTTGGGCGGCCTGGACGATGGCGTCACGCTCGACCAACTGCTCGCTTTTCTCGCGGGCGATCGCCAGGGTGCGATTGGCCTCTTCCTGAGCCTGGGCCAGCAGCCGGTCGCGCTGGGCGAGGAGCTGTTGGGCCTTTTTGACTTCCTCAGGAATAGCGACGCGCATCTGATCGATCAGATCGAGCATACGGTCTTCGTCTACGATCACATTGTGCGTAAGTGGCAGTGGCCTGCTCTGGTTGAGAAGTTCTTCCAGGCGGTCGACAAGGTGCAGAATGTCCATAAGGGCGCCTTCCCTAGCCGTGCAGAGAGAATACTTCCATAGATTACACGCAAATTGCGTTTTCGTCAATTGATCGAAGCGATCAGTCCCGCATAGAGGTGCTGGGAACCACCTGCTGCCCGTCTCCCAACTCTTTGAACCGGTTGGCGAGCGCATCGGCGACGTAGGATGGCACCATGCTGCTCACATCACCGTTCAGGGAAGCGATCTCTCGCACGGTGGACCCGGAGAGGAAGGTGTGTTCCTCGGCGGTGATCAAGGCGACGACCTCGATTTCGGGGACCAGGCGGTGATTGGCCAGCGCCATGCGGAACTCGTACTCGAAATCGGAGAAGACCCGCAGGCCGCGCACGATCACCTGGGCATCGATCGCCCGGCAGAACTCGACCGTCAATCCGCTGTAACCGCTGACGCGAATGTTCTTATCCTCTTTGAACGCCTGCTTGACCAGGGAGATGCGTTCTTCCGGGGAGAAGAGCAGCGATTTCAGGGGCTTGTCGTAAACAGCGACCACCACCTCATCGAACAGGCGCGCAGCCCGGCGAGCAATATCGATATGACCGAAGTGGATGGGATCGAAGGTCCCGGGGAAAACGGCTTTGACCATATGCTTTTAACTGATATCTCCACGCCCATCCCCCCAGAAACGCTGCAAGGTTTGGGCCAGGTATTGCAATTGTGGGTTTGAAAGGTCGGGGTCCTGGTTGAACAGGTCTTGGGCGTGCCGGCGCGCCTTTTCAATCAGGCGCACATCGGTAAGGTTGGCGAGTTGGAGCTCGGAAAAGCCGGATTGGCGGGTGCCGAGGAACTGGCCGGGTCCGCGCTGGTCCAGATCGCGCTCGGCGAGGACGAAACCGTCATTGGTTTCCGCCATTGCCTGGAGGCGCTCGTTCTCGGTGGCGTCCGGTGTGTCGGGCACGAGCAGGCAGTAAGATTTATCTGCTCCCCGGCCGACCCGGCCGCGGAACTGGTGGAGTTGGGCCAGGCCAAATCGATTGGCGCCTTCGATCAGCATCACGGTGGCATTGGGCACATCCACACCGACTTCGATCACCGAGGTGGAGACGAGGATATCGTAGCGTCGGTCGCGGAAGTCCCGCATCACCGCGTCCTTCTCCTCCGGCTTCATCCGCCCATGGAGCAGGCCCACCCGCAGGTTGGGGAAGATCTCTTTCTGCAGCCGTTCGTGCTCATCCACGGCCGCTTTGGCCTCGGTTTTATCGCTTTCCTCGACGAGCGGGTAGATGATAAAAGCCTGCCGGCCCTGGCTGATCTGGCTGCGGATGAGGCTGAAGGCTCGCTCCAATTCACGTGGGGGGAGCACATGGGTGCTTACCGGCTGGCGTCCGGGGGGCATTTCGTCCATCACAGATAAGTCCAGGTCGCCGTAGACCGTCAGCGCCAGAGAGCGCGGGATGGGGGTCGCGGTCATCACCAACAGGTGAGGATTTTGCCCTTTGCTGCGCAGCGCGGCGCGCTGCTGAACGCCGAAGCGGTGCTGCTCATCGACGATGGCCAGTTGGAGGTCGGCGAAGGTCACCGGATCTTCGATCAGGGCATGGGTGCCAACGACCACTTTAATCGAACCATCAGCCAGGCCCTGGCGGATCTCACGCTTTTCTGCTTCGGGGGTAGCGCCGACCATCAGGCGGATCTCTTCCGGGCGCAGCACCGGTGCCGCCGGGAGTTGACCGTTGTCAGCCGGCTCGGGCTGGGATGTATCCACCCCGGCTAACAGGCGAAGCAGGCTGCGATGGTGCTGCTCGGCCAGAATGCTGGTGGGAGCCATGAGGGCCGCCTGGGCGCCGCCGCGGGCGACGATGGCAATGGCCAGGGCGGCGATAACTGTCTTACCGGAGCCAACGTCACCCTGGAGCAAGCGGTTCATCGGGCGGCCGGAAGCCAGGTCGCGGCGCATATCTTCCAGGGCCCGCTGCTGGGCGCCGGTCAGGCCGAAAGGCAGGCGTGCAAGCTGCGACTGCAGCCATTCGTCCTCAGCCTGAAAAGCCCGGGCTTCCCGTTCCTGCCACAGACGTTTTTCGCGCAGCACGCCTAACTGCAGCAGGAAGACTTCATCGAAAGCCAGGCGATGGCGGGCTGCTTTCAAATCATCCCATGAATCGGGGAAGTGCGCCTGGAGCAGGGCCGTGGACAGGTCGACCAGGCCGGCGCTCTGGCGGATTTCATCGGTCAGTGGGTCGGGGATGCGCGGCGCCCAATAGAGGACGACCTGGTTCATCAGCTTTCGCAGCCAACGCTGGGTGATCTGGGCGGTGAGCGGGTAGACCGGGACGATCCGGTTGGTGCTCAACTGCTGCTGCTCGAGCGGTTCCCACTCGGGATTCGTCATCACCAGCCGTCCCAGGTACTGTTCCACCTTTCCGGAAAGCACAATGTGAGCCCCAGCATGCAGGCGCTTAGCCTGGAATTGGCTGAACCAGGTGACCCGCAGCGCCCCACTGCCATCGCTGACGATTGCCTCGGCGATCTTCATGCGCCCGCTGCGTATTGCGCGGAACTGCACGCTTTGAACGGTGCCGATGACGGTGACTTCATCCCCATACCACAGGCGGTTGATCGGTTTTAAGCGGGTGTAATCGTCATAACGGCGGGGGAAATAATAGAGCATATCCCGCAGCGTTATTAACCCGATGCGGGCGAGAATGGAAGCATGGCGAGGTCCAACACCTTGCAAGACAGTGATCGGGGCGCTCAGCGCTTCCGGTTCCTTGGGCACCTGGGGGAGCTGGGTGCGGGGAGGAGTATCGACTTCAGGCTCGGGTTCGTACCCCTCGCCTGCCTCATCTTCCTCTTCCATCGTGCCTTGAGGCGAGGCGGACACCCGATTCTCGGGACGGGGAGGGGAAGCCTCAACTTGGGTTCCCGGGGGCGGTTCCGGCGGAGACTGTTGTGAAGTAGCCGGCTGGCGCTCCGCTTCCGGTCGACCTTCATCGGCCGCTTTCTCCGCCAGGGCATCCCCTGCCGGCGCTTCCTGGGTCGGTTTCGGGTGAGGCGGCCGGTCTGGGGTATCTTTTCGCCGGGACGTATCGGGCGGGCGATCTTCTCGCCGCGCCTGGCCCCCCGCTGATGCCTTGCCCGGCAGCGTTGCTTCGCCGCCGGTCACCCGTTGAATACGGCGCATCAGCCCGTCCAGCACTTCAGCCCGGGAGGTCGTGCTCAGGCGGGCATAATCTTTCAGCCGCTGACCGACTGCCTGGATCAAATCTTCCGGGACGGCATCGGCGCGGGCTTCTGCTTCCCAGTGTTCGAAGATCCGTTCCAGGCCTCCCAGCACTGCATGGTTATCGTAACCGCGCTCAGCTTCGAGGACGAAAAATTTCTGTAACTTCGTAAGAGATGGTTTCATTAATGCAATATTTTACCAGGGTCAGGTCTCGGTTACTGCTACGAACCCCAGACCATTTGGCCCGACATGCGTGCCGATGACCGTGGTGACGTTCACCAACAACGGATCGCACGCCGGGTCGGGGTTGATTTGGGCGAGTATGTTACGCGCATCCTGCTCGGCGTTGGTGTGCAGGATAGCCAGCCGGGAAAACGGGCTGCATTTTTTGAGGTATTCTACCAGCCGGGCGATCCCTTTGCGGCGGGTGCGCGCCTCGCCCAGGCTGCGGACGACGCCATCTTCCAGGGTCACAAAAGGCTTGATCCGCAGGAGGTCGCCCAGGCGCGCTTTAGCCCAGGAGACTCGACCACTGCGACGCACGTATTCCAGCGTGTCCAGCAGGGCTACTAGACGGATTCTGCGGCGGACGCTGTCGATGACCGCCTGGACCTGTTCGATGGAAGCCCCTCCTTCGGCGGCCAGGGCGGCCTCCAGGACCTGAAATCCAAGCCCCAGGGAGACCTGCCCGCTGTCGACGATGCGAACGGCCTGTCCAAAGGATGTGGCTGCGGCAGAAGCTGCGTTGTAGATCCCGCTCAGCGTTGTTGGGGGATGTATCGAGAAGATGAAATCAAACCCTTCTCTCAGCAACTGCTCGTATAGACGATGGTAGCTGCCCGAGGAGGCGGTCGCTGTGGTCGGCGGGGTGGTCATTTTGGGTAAGCGGCGGTAGAAATCCTCCCTGGAAATACCTTTGCCGTCCTCCAGGCTCTGCCCATCAATCACGATGATATTAGGGATGATGTGGATGTTATACTGGCGGGCCAGTTCGGGCGGAATATCGGCTGTGCTGTCGGTCACAATCGCGATCCGCATTGTTCAACTCTCTTTTCTGAATATTGTCGATGATAATCCGCCTCTTCATCTGGGCGGCCGCCGGGAAGATCCATATCCACCCGGCAGCGATGCCCACAAGTGAACGGCTCCCTTATCAGAATCTTTACTCTATGGATATGATGAAATGGTAGTGCGGCTGGCAGCCTTCCTGAACTTCCACTTCCTGTTCGGGGTAAGCGCGGCGAATGCTGTCGGCAATCCGGATGACTTCGCGCCGCTGGACGTTTGCCCCGTAGAATAAGGTGATGAGTTCGTAATGATGGGCATGGGCTTTTTCGAGCAAGCCTAAGCAGGCCTCTTCCAGATTGTTGGAAGCTAACACCAGCTTACCGTTGTGGAGAGCGATGTATTCTCCCTCGCGGACTTCGACTCCATCGATTTCAACGCTGCGCGTGGCCTGGGTGATTTCCCCGGTCTCCACATCGTGAATCGCTTCCGTCATCTCGCTGGCCACTTCTTCTAACTCGCCGTCTGGAACCAAGCGCAGCATGGCGGCTAACCCCTGGGGGACGGTGCGAGTGGGGATGACGCTCACCTTTTTTACGGTCAATTCGGCTGCGTTCTGGGCAGCAAGGATAATATTTTTGTTATTAGGGAGGATGACGATCTTATCAGTAGGCAGGTTTTCGAAGGAGTGGATGATCTCCTGGGTGCTGGGGTTCATGGTCTGCCCGCCTTCGATAATGGCGGCGACCCCCAGGCTGGCGAAGACGCGGGAGATTCCGGCGCCCGGGGCCACGGCAACGACGGCGATCTGGCCCGGTTCGACCGAAGCCAGGGCGAGTTTGCCGTCCGCGCAGCCATTTTCGGTCTCTTCGATCTGCGCCAGGAGATTTTCGATGGCAACTTTGGTCACCGTGCCCAGACTCATAATGTACTCGATCGGCTCGTAGCGCTTTTCGGTTGGCACGTGAATGTGCATACGGTAGATGCCATCCCCTTCGCCTACCTGAATAGAGGTGCCGATCTGTTCCAAATCGGTGTAGAAGCTCTCCAGGTCCAATGCGGTGCGGGGGCGGAAATCTACCACCACTTCGAAATCCTGCCCGGGCTCGATCGATTCGAGCGTGTTCTCAAGGTCCATAGCGGCCAGGGGCTGGACGGTGGCGACCGGGGCGTCCAATGGCTGGCCATGAAGATAGCGCAACATGCCCTCCAGAATGAAGAATAATCCTTTACCGCCTGAGTCTACCACGCCAGCCTCTTTGAGCACCGGCAGTAGTTCGGGTGTACGCTGTACAGATTCGTCAGCCGCCTGAAGGATGTGGGCCAGGATCTGCCCCAGGTCCTGAGTTTCTTTCAGGGCTTGTTCGGCGGCCAGGGCTGAGTCTTTTGCCACCGTCAGGATGGTCCCTTCGACCGGGCGAACGACGCCTTTGTAGGCTGTATCTCTGCCCATTTGGAAGGCGCGCACCAGGCTGGCGGCGTCCAGGGTAGCCTGGCTATCGAGGGCGCGGGCGAAACCGCGCCAGAGTTGGGAGAGGATAACGCCGGAGTTGCCGCGCGCCCCCATCAGTGCTCCATGGGCGACAGCATGAGCCATCTTCCCCACATTGCGCTCCGGTGAATTGGCGATTTCATCGTATGCAGCCTGCATCGTCAGGACCATATTAGTCCCGGTATCACCATCTGGCACCGGGAAGACGTTGAGTGCGTTGACCGTTTGTTGGTTGGTGCGCAGCCAGGTCAGCGCGGCTTCGATCAATCGCTTCAACATCTGACCGTCGACCGGCGCTTTGAGATTCCGCTCAGGATCTTTTATCGGAAGTGGATCGGGTAACATTAAACGGGCTCCTAAGGTGGATCGCAAAATCAGTCCAGGTCGCTGATACGCAGGCCTTGAACGTGGACGTTTACATGATGAATCGGCATGCCTAAAGCCTTTTCTACCTGGAAGCGCACACTGTTGCTCACACTACCGGCGACCGAACTTATCCGGGTGCCGTACTCGATAACAATATACAGATCGATGTTGATGTGTTCGCCATCGTAGTGAACATCCACCCCATAGGTCGGGTCTTTCACCAGCACCTGCGCCAATCCGTTCACCAGGTTTTTGGATGCCATACCGACAACGCCGTAGGATTGGAGCGCGGCGCGGTAGGCAATCGTAGCAATCGCCCTCGGCGAAACGTGGATGCTGCCAATGGGAGTCGTTTCGTCTGTCATAGAGCTCCTCAAGAAATATTCCTCAGTGTGCACGCACAACTTGTCAGTAGAAATAGATTATTGTTTTGGTGTGTGGGCGGCGCGGCCAGTTGGCTAAGCCTGGCGGCTTGGCGTGCGCACCCCAAAAACACTATTTACTCCTGACAACATTTACCTGCACACGAATCCTCAAGCTGCTTGCGCAGCGACCGTCTTTGTGGTATGATTATGCGGCCTCCGGCCGGGACTGCGGTTTGGGGGTGTCAAAACCGCTAAGGTGACAGGAAAGGATTTGAAAGATGGCCAAGTGTGCACACTGTGGTAAAACGACAACTTTCGGTCGCAATCGTCCTTGGTCGAAAAAGGCAACTCCGCGCACGTTCCGCCCCAACCTCCAAACGGTTACTGTATATGAGGATGGGCGCAAAATCCGGAAAGTCCTGTGCGCTAAGTGCATTCGAACTCTGGTAAAGACCGCTGAGTAATCAAACGTTTTACAAATTCTGCAAAGAATGAGAATCGCGGCTCCGGCCGTGATTTTCGTTTTAAGGATCAATGGCTTCTGTCGGGTCGAGGCAGAGGCGTGCCAGGACGGGCGGCCAGACCGCCCAATGATGGCGCGTGCTTATTCACCTTGTGACTACCTTAAACCCGAAAGGCAATGATAACCGCCCCGATCAGATCTTGCAAGTCTAGAGCGGCATGGCTTCCTCAAGAATAGGGAGTTGGGGGATGTGAGCTGCACAGCCCACATCTCCGCCAATCTCTTTTTTTAGAAAGCCACACCTAGAGCGGCGGGTTGATCACATAGTACACCCATAAGCAGAAGGGCACCAGGCCGCCGACGGCGATCAGCGCCAGCAGAGCCAACAACCAGGTGACCCAATCGATATCCAGGGGGGGCTGGCTCTCGAATTCCGCCTCAACCGGGACCGGCGTGGCCCTGGCCACTGGCAGCGGGGCGCGAGGCGACTGCCAGGAGCGGTGCTCGATCACCGGTGCGGACAGCTCGACTTCTTCTGGAATCGGGAAGTGAGGCGCAGAGACCTCTGGCACGGCGGGCGATTGCTGGGTAAACCCCACCAGAACCCGCCCGAACTGGTCGGCTGTGCGGTAGCGGGCGGAGGGCTCTTTGGAGAGCACCTTGAGCATGATCTGTTCCAGGGTCTGGGGTAAGGTCGGGTTCAGCTTGCGCGGCGAAGGGGGCAGTGTCTCGCGGTGCTGGCGGGCCAGGTCTTCGGCGCTGGAGGAGGCGAAAGGCAGCCGCCCGGTGAGCATCTCATAAAGCACCACCCCCAGGGAGTAAACGTCGGATGCGGGGGAGGGGGGATCGCCGGCAGCCTGCTCTGGGGCAAAGTACTGGGGCGACCCCCAAACAATTTCCGCTTTTTCATCGGCAGGGATCGAGGCCAGGGCGCGGGCGATGCCGAAGTCCGTCACTTTCAGGCGCTGGTCGGGAGTGACCAGCATGTTCTGGGGTTTCACATCGCAGTGAACCAGCCCGGCGCGGTGGGCGTAGCCAATCCCGGCGCAAGCCTGAGCCATGAGGTGGATGGCCTCGGGCACTGGGAACTGGCCGCGCTCCTGGATCATGGCTTTCAGGTCGGTGCCGGGGACGTATTCCATGATAATGTACAACTGGCCACGGTCCAGGCCAAAGTCGTGCACGGTGACGATGTTGGGATGGGAGAGGTTGGCAGCCGCCTTGGCTTCCTGGCGGAATCGTTCTCTGAATTCGGGGTCTTTAGAGAAATCGGCCCGCAGGAGCTTGATGGCGACGGTGCGCTCCAGCATCAAGTCCCGCGCGCGATAGACCATGGCCATGCCTCCCATGCCCAGGCGTTCTTCAAGTTGGTATCGGTTACTTAGAATGATGGGTTTGGCCATCTTAAAATATCCCTGCTTTCGATTGTCTGAATTGTACCACTAGAGTTTTCTCCGACAGTTCGGGGAGTGGAACGGGGGTGCAGCCGGAGCCAGCGATCAAATACCGGCGATCAATTCGCCGGTGAGAAAACAGGCCGATCTAGAGTACAATCGCATCATGCGTAGAGCTTATCTTGTGTACAATCCTACAGCCGGGCGCTACCCGTCCTGGCTGCTGACAGAACGGGCAGCCGGGCTGTTGAGCAATCAGGGCTGGCAGATTCGGGTGGAGAAAAGCATATCCGGGGAGCACATCACCGAACTGGCCCGCCAGGCGGTGAGGGAGGAGATGGACGCTTTCTTCGTCGTTGGCGGCGACGGATCCATCAACCAGGCTGCAGCCGGCCTGCTGAACAGCCGGACGGCGCTGGCCGTGCTGCCGGCGGGTACTGCCAACGTCTGGGCCCAGGAACTCGGCTTACCGGGCCTGACCTGGACACGCTGGGGGGCGCTGGAGGAGTCAGCCCGCCTGCTGGCAGACGCCGAGGTCCGGGCGGTGGATGTGGGGATGTGCGGCGACCGGCCTTTTTTGCTGTGGGCGGGGGTGGGGTTAGATGCTTTTATCGTCCACCGCCTTGAACCTCGCTCTCGCTGGGAGAAGCACTTTGCGGTGGTGCACTACACCGCCTCGGCCATTTGGAACGCCAGCAGTTGGCGGGGGATGAACTTGAACGTGCAGGTGGATTCAAAATCAATCACCGGCAGTTATCTGCTGGGGGTGCTGAGCAATATCCGCCTGTACGCCGGTGGGTTTCTGGAACTGACCCCAGACGCCCGGCTGGACGACGGGGTGATGGATCTGTGGCTGTTCAAAGGGGAAAGCCTGGGCGATACCGTCCAACTGGCCTGGAATTTGTTCTCTGGACAACATCAAGAATCCGATCGGGTGGTCCACCTCCCGTTCCGCTCTCTGCGCTTAAGCTCCGATTCACCGCTGTACGTGCAGGTGGATGGCGAACCGGTGGAGGTGCAGGACGAAGTCGAGATCCGGGTCGCTCCCCGTGGGTTAAATATTCTAGCCCCGAAGCAGACGCCTCACCCATTGTTCTGCGAGTAATACTGTATAATCAGCGTAAGGTGTCACAATGCGTGATCTAACTCGCTGGTTTTTCAGCCCCTGGGTATTGGGGGGAGCCCTGGTCATATCTTTGATTTTGCTAGCCGCCGTCTTGGGGGTGATCTGGTTTACCCGCCCGGAACGGCAGCCGGTCGCGGCTTCTACCGCGGTTTTGAACGTCGTCCCTTTGGCGACCTCCACCCCCATCCCGCCAACGCCCACGCCGACGCAACCTGTCACCCCTACACCCACCGTGGATGCGAATATCCCCCCGTCACCCGAACCGGGCGCGTTTGGGATTGGAGGGTACGTGCAGATCTCCGGCACCGGAGGGGATGGCTTGAGGCTGCGCGTGGACCCCGGTCTGCAGACGGAGGTGCGTATGCTAGGGGCGGAGGCGGAGGTGTTCATCATCCGCGACGGTCCAATGGAAGTGGATGGTTATACCTGGTGGTACCTGGTGGGCCCTTATGATGAGACCCGCCGCGGCTGGGCCGTGTCGAATTATCTCACCGTTGTCCAGCAGCCATAAAATCAGAATCAGGAGAAACGTTCGGATGAATTCTTTATACCCAACCGGAATCACTGCCAACCGGCAGAACCGGGAACTGCTCATCCAATGGAGCGATGGGCATCAAAGCGTGATCCCTTTCTCGTTGTTCCGCAATGCATGCCCCTGCGCCCAGTGCCGGGGCGGGCATGAAAATATGCGCTCTGATCCGGACCCGGAAGTGTTCGGCCTGCCCGATGAGGATATCCCCGCCACCCGGCTGCGGAACCTGGAAGCTGTGGGGACTTACGCCCTGACGCCCGAGTGGGAAGATGGGCATCACTTTGGAATCTACACCTGGAGCTACCTGCGGGCGCTGTGTATGTGCGAGCAGTGCCAGGCAGAGCGGGAAAATTGAACCCTAGTTCTACAACATCTGAATAACAGGAGCAAGCATGGCAAATATACTTTGCATTGGCGCAGGATACGTGGGCGGGCCCACCATGGCAGTGATCGCTCAAAAATGCCCGGAGCACAGGGTGACGGTGGTGGATGTGGATGCGAAGCGGATTGCGGCCTGGCAGTCTGATCAATTGCCCATCTACGAGCCGGGGTTAGATGAGGTCGTCCGCAGTACCCTGGGAAAAAACCTCTTTTTCTCCACCGAGATCAACGAAAATATACGCCAGGCCGATATTATCTTCGTGAGTGTCAATACCCCCACGAAGTGCTTTGGTCAGGGATCAGGGAAAGCCGCCGACTTGCAATACCTGGAACGCGCGGCGCGGCAGATTTTGGAGAACTCCACCTCGTCGAAGATCATCGTCGAGAAAAGCACCGTTCCGGTGCGGGCTGCAGAGGCAATCGAGAAAATCCTGAACGGTGATGTCTCACGCGGGCTGCATTTTGACGTGGTATCGAACCCCGAGTTCCTGGCGGAGGGTTCGGCGATAAGAGACATGATGAACCCAGACCGGGTGTTGATCGGTGGCCGCAGCACACCCTCCGGGCAAAGAGCGGTTCAGACCATCGTCGATATCTACGCCCATTGGGTGCCCCGCGAGCGGATCATCACCACCAACCTGTGGTCGAGTGAGCTGTCGAAGCTGACGGCCAACGCCTTCCTGGCCCAGCGGGTCTCCTCGATCAACGCCATTTCAGCCCTGTGTGAGCGGACCGAAGCGGATGTGTACGAAGTGGCCCACGCCATCGGGCGCGACAGCCGCATTGGACCGCGTTTCCTGCAAGCCAGCGTCGGCTTTGGCGGCTCCTGTTTTAAAAAGGATATCCTCAATCTCGTTTACCTGTGTGAGTATTACGGGCTGAAAGAGGTGAGCGAGTATTGGGAGCAGGTGATCAAGATGAACGAGTACCAGGAGCGACGCTTCGTCAACAACATGGTGGCGGCGATGTTCAACACCGTGGCGACGAAGCGCATTGCTCTGTTCGGCGCGGCCTTCAAAGCGCATACCAGCGATACGCGCGAGTCGCCTGCCCTGGCCGTCTGCCGCTGGCTGCTCGAAGAGCGGGCCGATGTGGTGATCACCGATCCTTATGCTCTGGACAACGCCCGCTACGACCTGGGCGAGGATGCCCGGCTGGTCACCTTTGAACTCGACCCCTACCGGGCGGCGCAGGACGCGCATGCCATCGCGATCGTGACCGAATGGCCGGAGTACGCTGAACTGGATTACGAGCGGATTTACCAGTCGATGTGCAAGCCGGCGTTCATCTTCGATGGGCGCAACCTGATCGACCGCCAGAAGCTGCACGCAATTGGGTTCAATGTATACACGGTCGGCAAGCCGGCCCTCACACATTTTGCCCCTGTGATCGCCGGAAGCAATTAGATTCCTGCAGAGAATCCGAGTGGGGGGCCGCCGGTAGAAACCACGGCCCCCACTACGGACGAAGGCGCTCATCCAAAGTCCGGAACCTGGCTGGTCAGGATGGAAAAGTTTCCGCCTGCAAGTGGGGAATGATGCGCTCGCCAACTCCACACGCGAGCGTCAACGCGGTTCTGCTGGATTTTGCGACAAACACCCGGGCGATTCTCGGTGACCGGTTCCTGGGCCTATACCTGTATGGGTCGCTGGCCCTGGGCGATTTTGATCCAGACACCAGCGACCTGGATTGGATCGTCGTCACGCAGGAAGAAGTGACCGCCGCGCAATTCAATGCGCTGCAGGAGATGCACACCGCTTTTGACCAGGGCGATTCACCCTGGGCGGGGAGAATCGAGGCCGCTTACATCCCCCTCGAGGCCGTAAACCAGCCTGTCTCTGGTGTATATCCCCAGGTTGAAAAAGGCACCGGGCTATTCGTTGCGCCCCTCGAACCCGGTTGGGCATTCCAGCGCCTTACCCTACGCGAGCATGGGGTGGTTGTGGCGGGGCCTGACCCTCACCTCCTGATCGACCCGGTACCCCGGGCAGATATGCGGCAGTCGGCAGCGGTGATCCTGGGAGAGTGGCTGGAAGGATCGCGCCTGGATCCCTCCTGGATCGCCTGGGCGCGGCAGGGGAGTAATCTGTCATTCGTCGTACTCACCCTCTGCCGTCTGATGTACAGCCTGGAAACCGGTTCGGTCGCCTCTAAACCGGCCGCCGCCCGGTGGGTGCTGGAAAACTCAGACGGGCGCTGGAGCCGGGTCATCAAAAAAGCGCTGGACGGGAAGCAAGCATGGTGGGAAGCCTCAGAGACCGACCTGGAGGATATGTTGGCCTTACTCCGGGTTACAATGGAAAAGAGCCGCTAGCGCGGCTCGTTTGAATCGTCTACCCATTTATAAAGTTTAATAAGTTCGGCCGGTGAAGGCCCGTTTCTACAGATAATCTTTCAAGTTATGCTCAACCGCGTAAGCCGCTGCTTCGGCCCGGTTGCTCACCCCTAATTTCGATAGGATACTGCTCACATAGTTGCGAACCGTGCCTTCTCCCAGGAAAAGGGCTTTCGCAATCTCCCGGTTCGTTTTTCCTTCAGATACCAGGAGCAGCACGTGTTTTTCCTGTTGGGTAAGGGCGGAGAAGGCAGACGCTTCTTCCTCTTTGGCCGCCTTGCGAACCTCTTGGAAAATACGTTGGGTAACGGCGGGGTCCAGCAAGGCTTCACCCCGGCCGACTGCTTCGATCGCCCGGACGAGATCTTCGCCGCCGATCTGTTTGAGCACATAGCCGGCCGCGCCGGCGCGTATGGCCGAGAAGAGCATCTCGTCCTCGGCGTATGAGGTCAACATAATCACTTTCGATTCGGGGTATTTCTCGGCGATTTCTTCACAGGCCTCGATCCCCGAGCCGCCGGGCAGGCGGATATCCATCACCACCACGTCCGGCCTGAAGGCCTCTACATTTTCTACGGCTTCTCGGGCCGTGCTGGCCTCGGCTACCACCTCGAAATTCGGATGCCGCTCCAGGAGCGCTTTTAATCCTAAACGTACAACTTCATGGTCATCTACTAACAGGATGCGCTGTTTTGCCACCATATTACTCTCCTTAGTCGAGAGTATAGTCGATAGTTGGTTCGCTGGCAAGCAACTTTTTCAACAATTTTCACAAAAATACGGGCAGAGCCCGTATTATGTTGTGAGTGGAAAGTCTTGCCAGGTTTATTTTTCCTTGTCCCAATCTTTGCGGCGGAAATCCACGAAGCGGTAGCCGACGCCGCGCTCGGTGAGTATGTATTTGGGGTTGGACGGATCCTCTTCGAGTTTTTTCCGCAGGTAGTTGATATACAGGCGCACGTAGTGAGGTTCATCACGGTACTCGTATCCCCACACCTTCGCCAGCAGTTGGTCGTGTGAGATCACCCATCCGGCGTTCTGTACCAGGTGATACAGCAAGCGGTATTCAGTGGGGCGGAGTTGAACCAACTCGCCATCCACCCACACCTCACGGCGGTCGAAATCCAACTTCAGCCGGTCGTCCACCTCGATCAATCCATGGGCCACGCCTCCGGAAGATTCCGTCCGCCGCAGCACGGCGCGGACCCGGCTGGCCAGCTCACGCGGGCTGAAGGGCTTGGTGATGTAATCGTCCGCGCCCAGTTCGAGGCCGCGCACCCGGTCATCCTCCTCCCCTTTGGCAGTGAGCATGATCACCGGCACGCTGCTCACTTCCCGGATAATCCGCAGTACTTCGAAGCCATCCATGTCGGGCATCATAACATCCAGCAGCACCAGGTCTGGCAGTTGGCTGCGGATTTTGTTGATCGCCTGCGTGCCATTGTATGCTTCACTGACCCGGAAACCATCGTGCTCCAGGTTCAGACGAATGAAGCGAACCATGCGCTCCTCATCATCCACTACCAGGATGTGTCGATCCTTTATGCGGTTTTCAGACATATCTATTTCTCCCCTGAGCGAATTCACCCGGTTCTATCGGGATCGCATATTGTACCTTTTGTTTTTAGTTCTGCCCCAGGATGGAAAAACCGGCCACTTTCAGGGCACGGTGCAGCCCGGCCCAGGCTATGAACTATACCGAGGCGGCATGCGGCTACTCGCGCACGAAACTGATCAGTTCTTCCTCCTCGGCGCTGGCCAGCACTTCGATGAAGTTCAACCGTTCAACCGGCCAGATCACGGTGGTTACGTTTTCGGCCAGGTATGTAAGATCTTTTCCATCCATCTTGCGCGGATTTTGCAGCACGATCATCCGGTCTTCAGGAGATGGCAGTTTCTCGACTTCACCGACGACCGGTTCTGAGTTTTGCACGTGAAGAACAAGCGTGTAAGCCATGTACGCTCCAATTGGCGGCTAAGCGCCGCGAATTAATACCTGAATTTTCAATTTACCCAGGGTGAGGACATCGCCATGAGTGATGGGGTAAGCTTTCTGAGGCGGGATGCGTTTCCCATTGACTCGGGTGCCGTTGGCAGAACCCAAATCCATAATCAACAGGTTGTCGTCCTGAATTTTCAGGGCGGCGTGCAGGCGAGAGACACCGCACTCATAGGCTTGATAGGGCGCCAGATCGATATCCGGGACTACCGGCTGCCCGTCGCTCGTTCGTCCCAGGGTCATATCCGCACGTGCCAGCAGCGGCAGAAGCACATTCTGCTCGATGATGTATAGAGAAACGGCAGCCTGGGGGGAACCCGCAGCGTACGGGGCAGTGTAGACCGGGGCCTCTGGTTCGTGTCCTTCGGCTTGAGCAGCATAAACCACGGTGCCGCGGGCGCTCTCGTCTGGGGGAAAGATGAGCTGAGCACCGCACTCACTGCAAAAGATAGCGCCTGCAAGTTCCTGAAAATTGCAGTTCGGACATCGGGTCATATCAGCTAGGCCTGATTTCGGATGGCAGGAGAAAAGCGCGGGTGCCGTATTTCAGCCGTTTTTCTCCTTCGGCAGAGAGAGAATGGGTAGCCCGGATTTGATCCGCTTCTCGCAGGACGGTACGAGCCAGATGGTGGTTTCCCTGGGATAAGAGATGCGAGGCCAGGTTATGCAGGCGCTTGTTGGCCGAATCGGCGTTCCCCGCCGCCAGATCCAGGCGGGCGCGCTCCTGCAGCCGGTAGAGAGTGATGCGAGACAGAGCCTGAACCAGGGAGCGGGGCGGGTATTCTGCCGGCGGATTCACCTCCACCGGTCGCGAGATCAGCAGCCGCTGGCTGAACTCGGTCTTCGCTCCCAGCGGTAAATGCAGCCTGAGCTCACCGTCGGCCAGGCGCAGCCGCTGGCCGTGGCGAGAATCGCCGCCGTTATCGATCGGGTCTACGAGGAATTCCAGCAAAACTGTCAGGCTGGCATCGCGGGGCAGACTGCCAAGGTGGATCGTCTGCCGGTCATTGAGGGGTGTCGCCTCTGGCGACAGCCGGTAGGCATCGCGCAGCCGGACCCCTTCCCCAAGGTTCAGATCGAGGATGAGCTGATCGGCGATGGACGATTCCATCAGGCGCAGCTTCTCCTCCAAATAGTTGTGCAGCTTGGAAGGGTGTGACAGGTAAGTGCAGCTGCCTCCGGTGCGAGCGGTGAGATCATCCAAAAAGACATCGTTCCACTCTTCGCCCATCCCCAGGCCGCTGATGCTGATCCTCATGCGCGCCGCCTGGTCTGCGAGCCGCAGGCAGGCGGGCTCATCCCCATATGTGCGGCCATCGGTGAGCAGGATCAGGTGATTGACCTTTTCTGGAGACAGGTTGCGGGCGACCTCCCGCAGGCCGGCTTCCAACCCGCTCAAGATTTCCGTGCCCCCGTTGGCGCGAATCATGCGTATCCGGGTGGAGATGTCCTTCAGATCCGGTTGGCTGGCGGCTGGCAGGAGCACTTCGGCCCGGTCGTTGAAGGTGACGATCGAAAGATAATCCTTCGGGCCCAACTGGCGGACCAATTCGATCGCGGCCGCTTTGACCGTATCCAGCCGTTCGCCCTGCATCGAAGTTGAAGTGTCCAGCACCAGGCAGAGGTTGAACGGGGTCGTGGCGGAGAGTTCCTCCGCCTCCTGTTTCGATTTATTCGCCTGGATCTCGATCAGGGCGTAAAAGAGCTGAGCGTCACTCAGGCAGGGCAGAACCTTGCGGCTGAAAGTCGTTGTTACCAGGATAGGGGAGTTTTCGGTTCTTTCTTTCTCCAGGCGCGCATCGTAGGCGGCGCGCCGGGTGGGGTTCGACAGGACCTCGTAAGCTTGCTGGATCAGGATGAAGCCCTCGGCCGAGGAAGGGTTCATGTCTGGATGCAGCTCCCGGGCAGCTTTGTGGTAGGCGCGCCGTATTTCATCGGGCGAGGCATCCGGTGGGAGGTTAAGAATGTGGTAGAGATCAAGATGATCGGGCATGAAAGCTACTCGGGCATCCGTATTAAGACGGCTGTGATGTTATCAGGCCCTCCGGCTGCGTTGGCGGCATCCATCATCTTCTGGCAGGCGATATCCAGAGATGTGGCTTCTCTTACCAGTTCCGCCAGCGTTTGCTCGGGGATCACCCCCCATAAACCATCCGAACACAACAGCAGATACTGAAAGCTGTGGACGGAATACATGCTGATATCGGCTTCGGCCGGCTCTCCTTGACCCAACGCCCGGTAAAGTACGTTGCGCTGCGGGTGTACGGCGGCCTCTTCCGGGGTAATTTGGCCCAGTTCGACGAGCCGTTTCACCAGGGAATGGTCCCGGGTAAGGGTTTCAAGCCGCCCGGTTTTCGACAGCCCGTAAGCCCGGCTGTCACCCAGGTGGGCGATGGTGATCTGATCGCCAACGATCAGGGCAGCCGTGAGCGTGGTCCCACCGCCCGGGGCCTCTTTGGTGATCACCTGGTAAGCCATGTGGATGCCTTCGCGTAAGATCTCCTGCAAAGACTCTTCCGGCGGCCCGGGGTGCAGGTCGAACAGGGCAGGAGTCAGGGTACGGATCACATGCCCGGCGACAGTACGGACGGCGAGACCGCTGGCGATCTCCCCATGCCGGTGGCCTCCCATGCCATCGGCGACGATGTACAGGCCGAAGGTGAGACTGGCGCCGTTGTTGGTAAAGGTAGTCGACATGTTGAACAGCGCATCTTCGTTATGGCTGCGCTGAAGTCCGGTAGATTGGGCGCAGCCGGACATCAGTTGAGCCGGTTCCACCGGAGCCGAGGACGAACTGACATCACCTGCCTCAATCTGCGACAGCGGCTGGGTGGGGAGACCGGCGGCTGGCGGGCTGGGTGTTTCATTTTTGCCGGGTGCACCCCCCGTTTCTTCCGCTTTGTTTTTGGAGCGGCTTCCGAATAATCTTTGAAAGAAACTTCCCATGGAATGACCTTTCCTGACTGGCTGCCCTGGATCAGGCCATGAGGGCGTACAGGCGATGATCGGTGGAGCCGATATAGATCACATCGTCGTGAGCGCACGGTGTGCCTGTGATTGGCCCATCTGTCTCAAACTTCCACCGCAAGCGACCTGTGCGGTACTCCAGACAGTAGAGGTGTCCGTCAACCGATCCACAGTACAGTGAATCTTTATAGATGATGGGCGAGCCGGTAACCTGGTGCTCCGTCTCAAAGCGCCAGACTTCCTTTGTAGTGTTGAGGTTGAGGCAGTAGATAGCACCGTCGGCTGCCCCGGTGAAGATCAAGTTCTCGACAATGAAGGGCGTGGAAATGGTCGGTTTCGGTAAGCGGTAGCGCCAGATTACCCACCCGGTGCTGGCGTCGAGCGCATAAAAAGTAGAATCAAGCGAGCCGAAGTAAAGCGTCCCCTGGTGCAAGACGGGAGAAGAGGTGACAGCCCGCCTGGCATTGAATCGCCATTTGATATTGCCGTTGAAAGCCAGGGAGTAGACGTCTCCGTGTTCGGTGCCAAAATAAACGTATTCGTGGCTGACAAGCGGCGTTGAGCGAACGGGCGAACCGGCATCCATGCTCCAGGCTCGCCGGCCAGAGATAGCGTTGATGGCGTGGATGCAGCCATCATCCGAGCCGATGAAAACATGTCCTTCAGCGATCTGCGGCGAGGAGCGAATCGGCCCGTCCGTATAGTAGGTCCAGTTGATGCTGCCTGTCCGGGCGGATACCACATGCAGGCGTTGATCCTCGGAACCGAAAAACACATTCCCATCATGGACTGCCGGGCGGCTGACCACCCCGCCATCAGTTGCGTACTTCCAGATGAACTGCCCGTTCTCGGCATTAATGGCGTACAGGTTGTTATCGTATGATCCCGTATAGACGATTCCGTTCGCCCAGGTTGGAGAGCCGCGGATTTCGTCCTCACATTCAAACACCCACATCGGTTTGATTCGCCCGCTCTCGTGGGGCAGGCGCGCGGCCGGCGTGGTGATGCGGTCCAGGTATCCGGTTTTGCGAGCCACTCCCAACAGGGCCTCTTTCATCGCCTCTGCGCTGGGGAAGCGGTCGCCTGGGTTGTACTGGAGGGCGGTGCATACAACCGCATCCAGCTCAGCTGAGATTTTCGGGTTTAAATTCCGGATGGGCCGCTCCCCAAAAGAAAAGGGCGGTTCGAGGCGAGGATCACGGCGGGTGAGGGTGTGGTGCAGGGTTGCCCCCAGGGCGTAAATATCCGCCAGGGGGCTGGCGTCGCCCCGGTACTGTTCGGGGGGAGAATAGCCCTCGGTACCGATCATGGTGCCTTTCTCTCCCGCCTGGAAAACCTTTGCGATGCCAAAATCGACCAGCACCACATGTCCCTGGTTGTTGATCATCACATTCGAAGGCTTCATATCCCGGAAGACGATCGGGTCTGGCTTGTGGGTGTGCAAGAAGTGGAGCACATCGCACAGTTCAATTGCCCAGGCAATCACCCGGTCCTCGGGCAGGAAATCATCGCTATCATTGATGATCGCTTCGAGGTCCTTCCCATGGATGAATTCGAGGACCAGGTAGGACCGTTCATTGATCGAAAAGTAATCGTAGATACGCGGGATTGCCCGGTGGTCCAGAGTCGCCAAAATATTCGCTTCGCGCTCGAAGTTGCGCACGATTGTCTTTCGCACGACCGGGTCCAGGGTCATATGGACCATTTCTTTCACTGCAACCAGTTTGGTCACATTTGGGAAATGAAGATCCCGGGCGCGATAAACTGCGCCCATCCCGCCTACCCCGACTACCCCCTGGATTAAATACCGGTCGACCAGGGTGGTCCCAGACTGAAGCTGCTGTGTATGCCCTTTGTTGTTCTCAGGCTCAAGCCCCTGGGTAATACGGTGTGTATCCAAGACTCACCCTTTCAGGATGTATTTGGGTGTGCAAAATCTATTATAGCCAGCAATGACAGATTCTGCAAATCTACCGTAGGTCGCCGCTGGTTGTAATGAACCGGCGCGCCTGCTCATCCAGACTATGTGATTGGAGGACTGCTGCATTTGGGCAGTACGCTTCTGGTATATCACAAAATCAACAACCTGTCATTATTCTAATAGTACTAGAGGCTGTACGGAAATGTTAGCAACCTGTTGACAGATATATATTCTAATACTATAATATTAGATGGATAGGATAGATATGACGAACCCAGAGCTAGCGATTTTGAGTTTGATAGCAGAACGGCCTTGCCATGGCTATGAGATCGAACAGATCATCGAAGAGCGAGGGATGCGGGAATGGACTGAAGTCGGCTTTTCTTCGATTTACTATCTGCTGAAAAAGCTAGAGCAGAGTGGGTGGATCGAGAGCCGGCTGGAGAGCGCTGCAGGCAGGGGACCGGCTCGCAGAGTGTATTCGATCACTGCCTCCGGTCGCAAAGCCTGGAAGGAAGCAGCGCTCAAAGCGCTCGCAGAACCTCAGCGCTGTTTCACCCCATTTCAGCTTGGGCTTTCAAACCTGGCGGCGCTGCCCCCGGCGGAGGCGCTGGCTGCCCTGCGCCAATACCAGGTAGGCCTTGAAGAACGGATGCAGCATGTGAAATCCCGGAAGGAAGAGCAGCCCGGCCTGCCTTTCCATGTGGAAGCGATGTTCGAGCTCAGCCTGGCGAAGCTGCAGGCTGAACGAGATTGGCTGGTTGGGTTTATCGAATCTCTCGAAAAAGGAGCTGCGTGAGTTTTATGGAAACCTTTCCCCTCGCGAGTCGAATGAAACCGTTCCCCACTTTGCACTGTGTCACCGGGTCAATGCGGCGCATCTATGAATTCCACGACTGTCCGGTAAGTGAAGAACTGCTGCTGGGTTTGGGTAGTGGCGTGGGCTTTGTATACTGGCACATGAAAGGAGCGGCGCCTTTCATCGGCGGAAGGGCCAACACAGGAAGGCCCGGCGAGGAAGGCCTGGAAAAGACGGCCGGGAAGCGCACCGGCGTCAGTGTGGAGGCTTATAGCACCGGAAGCGCCAGGAAGGCTGAGAAGACTCTTTTAGAACTGATTGCTGCGGGCGAGCCGGTGATGCTTCAGGTCGATATGGGTTTCCTGCCTTACTTCAACTTCCCCGAAGAATATCACTTTGGGGGGCATGTGGTGGTGGCAGCCGAGTACGATCCGCAATCAGGCCAGGTGTTGATCGCAGATCGGGAAACGACCTTCTACCCGGTGTCATTGGATGATCTGGCCCGAGCTCGTGGCTCGACTTATCAGCCTTTCCCCCCACGGCACACCTGGTATACCTTCGATTTCTCCGGCTTCCGGTCGCCCGGGCCGGAAGAAGTGCGCCTGGCGATTGCTGAGACGGCGCGAGGGGTGTTGGAACCACCGATTACTAACCTCGGAGTGAGCGGGATACGGAAGGCGGCCAGCCGGATGCCCAAATGGCCTGAGGTCATGAGCCCAGACGAAGTCCGGTACGCGTGTTTCAACACCTATATTTTTATCGACGCAGCCGGCGGTACAGGTGGGGGGATCTTCCGTTATATGTATGGGCGTTTCTTGCTAGAAGCGGCCACGATCACAGGGGATGCGCGCATGGAGGAGGTGGGTGAGCAGTTCCGGCTGATCGGCGACCGCTGGCAGACAGTCGCTGCTATGTGCCGGGAGGCGGCCGAGGCTGCAGACCCGGGGGCGATCCTTTCCAAGGTCAGAGGACCGCTGCTAGAAATCGCCTCTTGTGAAGAGCAAGCCTGGAGGGCACTGCAATCGATTGGATAACAACCGGGGCTGGCGTAACTGCCAGCCCCATTCGTTCATCGGAAAAGGTGTTGTTATAAAAGGATTTGCTTTAGCGGTAAGTCTCCTCCGGGTTGGGCCTGTTTTGCAGGATCTCCTCGATCCTGGCCATAACGTCCGGAGTGAGTTGGGCGACCACGTCCATCGCTTTCATATTTTCCCGCACCTGCTCAACTCTGGATGCCCCGGTGATGACCGTGCTCACGTTCGGGTTCACTAAACACCAGGCAATTGCCAGTTGGGCAGTGGTGACTCCGAGCTCAGCGGCCAGCGCGGCAAGCTCGCAGACCTTCTCGATCTTGCGGCGCCCTTCTTCGCTCTCATACTTCTCACGCAGCCAATCGAAGCCTTTCATGTCCAGGCGAGAGCCCTCCGGGATGCCCTGGTTGTACTTCCCGCTGAGCAGCCCGCTGGCTAACGGGCTCCAAATGGTGGTGCCGAGCCCGAACTGGCGGTAGAGGGGAGCGTATTCGACCTCCACCCGCTGCCGGTGGAACATATTGTATTGGGGCTGTTCCATGGTCGGCGGGATCAGGTGCTCGCGGCGGGCGACCCCGTAAGCCTCCTGGATCTGCTGGGCGCTCCACTCGCTGGTGCCCCAGTAGAAGGCCTTTCCCTGCCGGATGACCTGGTTCATCGCCCACACCGTTTCCTCGATGGGGGTGGTGATATCTGGCCGGTGGCAGAAGACCAGGTCGACATACTCTAGCTGGAGACGCTTCAGGGCAGCGTTCACACCCTCGATCACGTGCTTAAATGACAAACCTGAGTCGTTTGGCCCCTTCCCGCCCCAGAAGATCTTCGTCGAGATGACCAGGTCTGAGCGCTTCCAACCGGCCTTACGGATCACATTGCCCATCACGATCTCAGCGTTGCCGTTGGCATAGGCTTCGGCGTTGTCGAAAAAGTTAACGCCGGCTTCGTAGGCCGCGGTCATACACTCAAAGGCCACCTCTTCACCTACCTGGCCACCATAAGTGACCCAGGCTCCAAGCGATAGGGCAGATAATCTCAGGCCAGAACTACCGAGACGCCGGTATTCCATATTGTTATGCCTCCTTGATGTTTATTTTTATTGGACGGTCATTGATAAAGAAATACGATTTTTTAGTCTTGCGGCAAGAAACACCCGGCTTGGGAAAAACGGTTTTTGGTACGGCTTTCGCTGCCGGGATTTCCCTGAGTTGATGGCTGCGATCAGACCGGCTGGATCTTTGAACTGTTGAGCAGCGCCTGGCGCAGGTTGATATTGCTCTGGCGGATCCGGAAGCAAAGATCGGCCGCCAGGTTGCTCATCACTTTGAAACCCATGTCGAGGTCGTTGCGCAGCAAGTTCATAAAATCATCGCGGTCAATTTTCACCACTTTACAGGTCATGGTCGCGCAGCGGGCAGAAGCGGAGCGGACTCCCTGGTCCACGAGGGTTATCTCTCCGAAGGACTGGCCCTTGCGCAGGGTGGCGATGGTAACCGGGAGGCGCGTTTCGTTCGCTCCGGGCACCGGATCGAGGTTGATCAGGATTTCGATTTCGCCATCCAGGATCACGAAGAACCCGGTGCTGGGGGAATTTTCCTCGAAAATGGTCTCACCCTGGAAGTAGGTTTCTTGAACGCATATTTTGTTTATTTCTCCGAGCTGTTCGGGGGAGAGGTCGCTGAAAATATCGACCAGTTCAAGGAGCTTCAAGTTCGACATAGTCCATCCTCCGGAGCGCGACGGTGTTAACTCGAGTTTATCACGCGCTTTAATCGGCTGCAAGCTGCAGGATTACTATCACAGTGGATATCTACTCAAGGTTTGGCCCGGATCTGCTGCCTGCCTTGAGCGGCGAGTTCTCGATTGGCAGCCGCCATGGTGGGGAAGCTCTGGCGCACATAATCGATTTTCGGGTTGAGCGGGAAAGGCGGAACGCCATTCAGCGTCTGGATCGTGCCGCCGGCTTCTTCGACCAGGACCCAGGCAGCAGCAATATCCCAGATTTTGGGAGTGGCCTCGAACCCGAGAACGGCGGTCCCGCGCGCAACGCTGCACAGGGAATATGCAGCCGACCCCAGGATGCGGGTTTTGTAGGGCACATCCACCTGGTAGCGCCGGTAGGTGCGCGAGCAGCAGGTGAAAAAGGCGGTGGGCTTCCCCGCTTCTGGCGGCTGTGTGCGCAGCGGCTGCCCGTTCAGGAAGGCGCCCATGCCCCGCTGTGCGGTGTACATTTCGTCAACTACCGGGAAATAGAGGACGCCCAGATCGGGGAATTCATCGATCACCCGGGCGATGAGGACGCCCCAGAAATGCAGTCCCATGCTGAAGTTCGTCGTCCCATCCAGCGGATCGACGATCCAAGTGGCGCTGCGGGCGCCGTCCTGGGTGGTTTGCGTCAGCCCTGTATATTTCGGCTGGAGTTCTTCACTGAGCAGCAGGTCCTGCGGATACTTCTCCAGAATGGACTGGCTGATTTGCCGGTCGGCGGCAACATCCGCTTCCGTGACCAGGGATGAATCGGCCTTTCTCTGAGTCTTGAAACCGCCTCGCCAAAACTGGTCGAGGAGCATCTGTCCGGTTTGGCGAGCGAGGTCGATGGCGAAATTGATCTCTGTTCCCATAAGGTGGAGTATATCACCGAAGGAAAAACGCAAGCATCCCGCATTCCGCGGCCGGGCTGCGGGGTGGGAGGCAATTCCTGTCGGGGTAAACCTGTCTTAAAGAGTAGGGAATCGCCCCATTGACCAAGGCTGGAAAAGTTGGATAATTGCTGTAATTTATACCATTTTTACGGCGACAGTCGGGTACTTCAAATACGCATAAACGGATGATCTCTCTCCTCGGTTTTGGTGGGACCAGGAGGTTCTTTATCATAGCGCTGTCGTCCACCTGAGTTTACCCGGCGAAGGAGACGGGACTATGGAACTCAAACAATGGAAGGAACATCAGGAAACATTACCCTTGTTAGGAGAGCTGGATCCTCTTTTCGAGGAGCGGCTGAACCGCGAATTGAGCGGGTGGCCGGAGGATGCAGAGATCGACTGGCAAGTTTCCACCACCGAAAAGGAAGATGATTACATGGTGTTGAGGGCGGACCTTGAAGGGATCCGTCCTGAGGATATCGATGCCTCGGCTGTGGAAGTCTTGTTCAAAGGGCGCACACTTGAGGTGACCATCCCAATCGCAAAAGGTTAGTTGGCGGCGATCTCTGGTTAAGAAACCAGATGCAGCAGGTGAGACTATCAAAAGGATTTCCATCTGCTGCATCTGGTTTTATTTTTCTCGTGTAGGGATGAAATGAAGGAGAACGAGAGATAACCCTAAAATCCACTCCAGAACGGTATAATGGGCGAATACGATCTCATTAGGGTGGTGAGCAGCACTAAAGTTGGACTTCACCTGCTGCCGGGGATCGAAACCAAGTACAGGTCCATCCGACAAGATGATAGGGGCGATAGTTGTGGAGTACAGCCAATTAAGTGATGATGCCCTTTTGCGCTTGATCGCTCGATCTCGACATGAAGCGTTGAGCGAGCTGTATGACCGCTATTCAAGGTTGGTGTTTAGCCTGGCGTTGAACGCGGTTGGCGATTACGCGGTTGCAGAGGAGATCACCCAAGACGTGTTTGTGCGTGTATGGGAAAAGGCGTACACCTACCGGGTGGAGCAGGCAAAGGTGACCACCTGGCTGACGAGCATCACCCGCTACCGGGCGATCGATATCATCCGCCGGCGACAAGTGCGCCCTGAGCAGAACAGCGTTCAATGGGAAGATCTCACTCCAAACCAGACGCCGGCGGCGAGCAGCGACCCGGAAGCGCAGGCCGAACTGGCGCTGGAGAAACACCGCTTGCTCACCGCTATTTCTGCCCTGCCAAACGAACAGCGCCAGGCCCTGGCCCTGGCGTTCTTTCAGGGTCTTTCTCACCGGGAAATCGCCGAGCAGTTGGGAGAGCCCCTGGGCACGGTGAAGACTCGCATCCGCCTGGCGATGCACAAGCTGCGCGAGGCATTAGAAAAGAATATGACCGTGTACAGCGATCGGGAAATCTAAACGGATCAGAGATGCGTATACTTCAGCAGGAAAGAAGCCGTTTTGTTCTTTGCTGTAGTCGAAAAAATATTAAAGAATGAAAACTAGAAGGCAAGATTGATGGGAGAGACGGAACACATTACTGAACTGCTGCCCGCCTATGCGCTGGATATTCTCGAAGAGGAGCAAATATTCCGAGTCGAAGCGCATTTGACCGGGTGCCCGGCCTGTCATCGGGAGTTGGAAGGCTACCTGCGTGTAGTAGAGCAACTTCCCTTAGGAGCGCCGGAAGCCTATCCGCCGCCAGAACTCAAGAGGCGCCTGATGGCAAACCTCCCACGATCTTCAGCCAGTCGCGTGGCAGGCGATGAGGCTGGCCCGGCGATGGGGGGCAGGATGACGCTGGCGGATTTCTTCCGGCGCCTGTCGCCTGTTTGGTGGGCAGCCAGCCTGGTGCTGGTCCTCGGATTGGCGATCAGCAATCTGCTGCTGTGGCAACAGGTCCGGGAGCTTCGGCCGGTAAGGCAAGAGACCGCTCTGGATGTTATCGAATTATCGAGTACAGAGTACGCACAGAGAGCAACCGGGGTTATTGTGATCAGCATGGATGGCGAACATGGAACCCTGGTCGTTGACCGCCTGCCGGTATTAGGGGAGGACCAGGAATACCAGTTATGGCTCATTCGGGATGAGGAGCGTGAAAGCGGAGGGGTATTCTCTGTCGATGACGATGGCTATGGGGCGGTATGGGTCCACGCGGCTGAGCCGTTGGCCAGCTACCCGGAGTTTGGGGTCACCGTCGAGCCGGCCGGGGGGAGCCCCGGCCCGACCGGCCCACGAGTGCTCGGGGGGGAAATCGATTAAAACCCGTTCAACCCGCCTCGACCAGCTTGAGGTAATCCTCGGTGACTGTGTCTTCGGGGTCGGCCCCTAAGAAGCGGATCAGGCTGGAGGCCACCTGTGCCTTGTGTTCGGCATCGCGGCGGCTCCAGGTGCGGCTTTTTACTTCCAGGAAAGACCCAAGCGCAGGCTTATCCACCCGGTCAAGATTGATGTAAAACTCGGTTCCCTGGAAAAGGATCCGCCAGCGCTGGCGGTCTTTTTCGATGAAGATTTCGTGGGAAGGTTTGAAGTACTCCCGGTAGAACCGCAAACTGTGCACGGCGGGGGCCAGGTAGCGGCTGCGAGACAGGAGCACATCGCTGGGGAATTGGTGTTCTCGGGCCGGGCCGATCAGGGTCAGCCGGTAACGCACGTTGCTGATCTGTCCGTTTTCCTCCACAAACTCGTCTTCCCGGTAACGTAGATACCCCTGAGAGGGATCGGTAAAAATGAAATAGGTGTCGAACTCGTGATAGTGACGTTTCCGTAAGATCTCAATCTCGGGCTTATTCAGCGCCTCCAGGACGGGGGCCGGATCGAGAATACGGATTTTAGCCTGGACCTCAAAGCTTTCCGCTTCCTCGGCCCCGGACCCGATGGCTACCAGCTTGGATAAAAGGGACTGCTCACGGGCGATCAAGAAGGTATCGATGCGGCGGGCATATTCTTCCGCCTGTTGAACCAGTTCGTCCTCGTCCAGAGTGAGCAGCCGGCGATCTCGCATCAACCAGCGCCCATTGACCATCACATCGCTCACATCGGTAGACTTGGCGGCGTACACGAGCTGGGCGTAAATCCCAGCCGGGTCGCGGCGGAAGCGGGGCGAGTTGTGCAGCGGGGAAAGGTCGACCAGGATCAGGTCGGCGAGCTTGCCCGCCTCCAGCGACCCGGTCAGGTGTCCGATGTGGATCGCCTGCGCGCCAAGGCGGGTGGCCATCGTCAGGGCAGTCACGGCGGGGAGGGCAGTCGGGTCGGCGGTGTGCCCCTTGGCCAGGAAGGCGGCCAGGCGCACTTCTTCAAACATATCCAAATCGTTGTTCGAGGCGGTGCCATCCGTCCCAATGCCCACATTCAGACCGGCCTCTAGCATCTGGCTGACCGGGGCGAAACCGGAAGCCAGCTTGAGATTCGAGGAAGGATTGTGGGCCACACCCGAGCCATAGCGCTTCAGGGTGCGGATTTCGTCTGTGTCCACGTGGACGCAGTGGGCGGAGATCACTTTGGCGTCGAACAATCGGTGCTTTTCTACATAAGGGATCACCTGCAGGCCGTGCTCTTTGCGGGAGTTTTCGACCTCGATAGCGGTCTCGGCCAGATGGGTATGGAGTGGGACGTCGAATTCTGCTGCCAGCTCTGCAGTCGCCCGGAGGATCGCCGGAGTGCAGGTGTAAGGGGCGTGGGGAGCCACGGCGGGCACAATCAGGGGGTGGCCCTTCCAGCGATCAATATACTCACGCGCCGCGGCCAGCGATTCTTCGAAGGATTGAGCGTCGGGGGCAGGGAACTTCATCACCGTTTGGGCGCAGACAGCCCTCAGCCCGGCGCCGGCTGTGGCAGAGGCAACATCCTCTTCGAAATAGTACATATCCGCAAAGCTGGTCACCCCGCTGCGGATCAGCTCCACGCAGGCTAACTGGGTGCCCAGGCGGACGAAGTCTGGACAGACGAATTCGCGCTCCACGGGCATCATATAGCCCAACAACCAGACATCCAGCCGCAGGTCATCCGCCAGCCCGCGCAGCAAAGTCATCGGTACGTGCGTGTGCGCGTTGACTAATCCCGGCATCAACACCCGGCCCTGGCAATCGATCACTTCCAATGCCTGGTATTCCCCGCGCAGATCAGAGTCCGGACCAGCTTCGGTGATCAGGTCTCCGGTAACCGCGACTGCGCCGGGTTCGTAGATCCTCAATTGCTCATCCATCGTCAGAACAATCGCATTGGTGAGGAGCAGGTCGCAAGATTTAGTCAAGAGAAACCTCCGGTTATAGTTTTCGCAAAATATCCAGGCTGTGGTGCAGGGCCCAACGGGCAGCGTACTCCGGCGGGCCGCCATAAGGACGGAGATGTTCTTGCTTTCCCTCCGGGGAGACGAGGTACAGATACACGGTTTGGGTTTCCGCGCCGGACTGAATGACTACCCCCAACCCGACCTCGGCCCCGCAGTCCTGGCGATAGCGTTCGGTGATGTCCGGTAGCTCTTCTGGGGTAGGGGGAGCGCTCAGGGTTTGCCCGCCCCGGAATACGGTGTTCACAGTTGACAGGCGGCGGATGAGTTCACCGTTCAAACCGGCTTCTACCACTGCCAGATGCCAGCCCTTTTGCCCCAGGTGGTCGAGGGCTATCGCTTCCAGGGTTTGTTCATCGGCGCCGTAAACCCAGGTCCCCAGGCGGTCGCGCAGGGTTTGCTCCACCTCGGCGATCAGGCGGTCGGCTTCTTCCTCGGATGATGCTTTGGCAGTTATGCGCACATCCACCTGGCCGGAATGGGCCGCCAGGCCGACAGTGGGGTTGCTCAAGCGCTCAAGATCTTCAATTACATCGTCAATTTGTGATTCGCCCACTCCGGCAGTGTGCAGGATGCGGGCTTTAATGATCCCTTGCAATTCGAAGCGGCGGCGTAGATAGGGGAGGACGGCCTGATCCATCAGGAATTCCATCTCGCGGGGCACACCCGGCAGGGAGATGACCAGCCCTTGCCCCTGCTCCATGATAAATGCCGGAGCGGTGCCAACCGGATTCTCGATGGCTACAGCCCCGGCCGGGATGTAGGCCTGGCGCCGGTTGTTCTCGGTGGGAGAACGACCGTAGCGGCGGAAGCGATCCTGGATCTGCTCCCACAGCTCCGGACGGTATTCAATTTCAACCCCGGCCGCCAAAGCAACAGCCTGGCGAGTGGGATCATCCACCGTTGGCCCCAACCCGCCGGTCGTGATCACGATCTCCGCCCGCTCGAGCGCCTGTTGGATGGCCAGGGCGATCCGGCTAACGTTGTCGCCCACAGTCGTTTTCCGGTATAGGTCGATCCCGGCGTCTCTCAGTTTGCGGGCAATGCTTTGGGCGTTGGTGTCCAGGATCTCGCCCAGCAGGATTTCCGTTCCAATCGTGATGATCTCGGCAGCAGGCATATCACACAGGACCCTTCAAAGAGGGGGTATATCAGTCCTTAGTGATAGGAGTGGCTGCAGACCGGTTCCCGGTTTGCAGCCACTCCTATCACAGCTACTGGATGGAAAGCGCCGGTTCGTTCGATGCTCTCCGAATTATAAAACAAAAATGTAAGGGCAGTGAGGTCGCCGATCGTTTACGTAACCATCTGCATCCGCACATCGGTCTTATCGAGACGCATCAGCAGATACCAGGACAGGCCGATGCTGGCCAACGCAGTGATGATATACACAAAATCATACTCGCCGCCCCGGCTGACAGCGTGGGGGAAGAACATCATCAGGCGGATGATCACATTGAAGCCTTGCAGGAAGATGTTCAACGCCAGAGCCAGGCGGTGGCCACGCCAGGTCAGTACACCGATGAGCATGAGCACCAGCATGGCGAGCAGAATCACCGGAAGCCCATTCAGCAGTGTAGCCGGGGGATAAATCACCGGCGCCAGCGCGGGGAGGAGGACGAATAAGAACAGCTTTTCAATGTTGCTCATGTTGGTCTCCTAATGCCCACCCAGGTAAGCTTCGACCACCATGTCGTTATGCAGCAGTTCCTGGCCTTCTCCGGCGAGCACGATCTTCCCCGTCTCCAGCACATAGGCCCGGTCGGCGATCGATAGGGCCATCTGGGCGTTCTGCTCCACCAGCAGGATACTGGTCCCCTGGCGGTTAATATCCTGGATGATTTCGAAGATCTGCTCAACCAGCAGCGGCGCCAGACCCATGGATGGTTCGTCGAGAAGTAGAAGCGAGGGGTGCGACATGAGCGCACGTGCGATGGCGAGCATCTGCTGCTCGCCGCCGGAGAGTGTGCCTCCGAGCTGGTTTCGTCGTTCGGCCAGGCGGGGGAAGCGCTTGAACACACCCTCCAGGTCCTTCTGTATTTGGAGCTTATCCTTCTGGGTGTAGGCTCCCATTTCCAGGTTCTCCATTACCGTCAGGGTGGCGAAAATCTTGCGTCCCTCCGGCACCTGGACGACGCCTCTGCGCACGATCTCTTCGGTGGGGATTTGAGAAATCTCCTCACCGCAGAATTCGATCTGGCCCGAACGGCCGCGCAGCAGCCCGGTGATCGTGGAAAGCGTGGTGGTCTTGCCGGCCCCGTTGGCTCCGATCAGGGTCACGATCTCTCCCTTGTCCAGGTGAAAATCGATCCCCTTCAGGGCGTGGATCGCCCCGTAGTACACATTCAGGTCTTTGACGGTCAGCATTCGTTCAGACATGGGATTAACCGTTATTTTTTCTATTGCGCCGGAACTTCTCGGAGAGGGCTGCCGCTCCCGGCCCCAGGTAAGCTTCGATCACTTTCGAATTGCTTTGGATTTCTTCTGGCGTGCCGCTGGCGATCACTTCACCGAAGTCCATCACTGTGATCCGCTCGCAGATTCCCATCACCACCCGCATCTGGTGCTCGATGAGCAGGATGGTGAGTTTGAAGCGTTCACGGATGAAGTGGATCAGATCCATGAGCTCGACCGACTCGTTCGGGTTCATCCCGGCCGCCGGTTCGTCCAGGAGCAAAAGCTTTGGCTCGGCGGCCAGGGCCCGGGCGATCTCCAAGCGGCGCTGTTCTCCATAGGGCAAATTCCGGGCGATTTCTCCCTGGCGGTCCTCCAGCCCGAAAACGCCGAGGAATTCCTGTGCCCGCTCAGTCAGCTCCTGTTCTTTGCGTAGAAACCGGGGGTTGTGGGTGATGCCGTCTACCAGGCTGTAACCGGCGTGAGCATGGTAGGCGATGCGCACATTGTCGAGCACCGTCAGGCTGGGGAACAAGCGGATGTTTTGGAAGGTGCGGGCAATGCCCATATGGTTGATCTCGTACGGACTCAGGCCGGTAATGTTCTGTCCCTTGAAACAGATCTCCCCGGCAGTGGGCACGTATACGCCGGTGATCATATTGAACACAGTTGTCTTGCCCGCCCCGTTCGGCCCGATCAATCCCACCAGGTCGTTCGGATACAGGGTGATCTCGAAGTTATTCACCGCCCGGAGCCCGCCAAACTGCTTTACCAGATTGGCGACCTGCAGCATGGGCTCGCCGGTGGGCGGTGTTACGGCTTTCGTTTGGGTTACAGCAGCTTGTTCGCTCATTCCGTCACCTTCCGTGGCGCCGGCGAGTCGCCGGGTTGCAGCGGGGCTGGGGGTTCATCCAGGCTGGCGTAGATGGCCGCCGAAGGGATATCCTCCTCGCGCCGTTGTGGAGCAGTCGGCCGCAGGGCCGGGAGGATCTGGCGTAAGAAGGGGAACTCATAGCCGCCCAGCAGACCCGATGGCCTCAACAGCATCAACAGCAGCAGGAGCAAAGGGTACACGACGAAGCGCCAGGTCTCGAACCCCTGTGGCAGCCAGATGCGTAGGAAACCTTCCAGCACCAGGGCCCAGGCAAAGGATGCCACCAGGGTGCCGGTCACACTGCCAAGGCCGCCAAATACGACGATAATTAGCGGATCAAAGGATTTAATGAAGTTGAAGGTATTGGGATGCAGGAACCCATTGATGTGGGCATATAGGCCACCGGCGAGGCCGGCGAAGAAAGAGCCCAGGACGAAGGTCAGGGTCTTATAGTGGCCGACATCGATCCCCATCGCCTTGGCGGCGATTTCATCCTCCCGTACCGAGACGATCGCCCGGCCGTAGCTGGAGTGCAGCAGGTTGCGGATAACTACCACGACCCCCAGCAGGAAGAAGAACACCCAGAACCAGGTGGTGAGGTTGGAAGGGATACCCACCATCCCGCGGGCCCCTTTCATCTCCTCGAAACCCAACATCGTATCCGAGTTATCCAGGAGCACCTTCACGATAATGGTCAAACCCAGGGTGGCGATCCCGAAGTAGTCGGAGCCGAGGGTGAGCACCGGCAGGCCAAAGAGAAAGCTGATCTCTGCCGCCAGGATGCCGCCGATCAGCACCGCCAGGAGGTACATGATCTGCAAGCTCACCCTGGCGGGGAGCACGGCGAACAGCCCGGTGATGGCAGGGGTGAGGATGACCCCAACTCGCACCGCCACAAAGGCCAGGGCGAGCACTACGATCATATATAGGGTGAAGGCTGAAAGGGCGTCCACCTTCCGCAGGCGGGATAGAACGCGCTGCAGCAGGAGAATCCCAACGCCCGCCAGACTGGTTACCAGGAACATGACCACTAACCCATCGGCGCTTTTGTTCACGTGCCAGCGGAAGGTGATATCCGCAGCAGTGTATGCGCCGATAGCGTAGAAGGCGAACTGGCCGAGCGAGAACTGCCCGTTGAACCCGTAAATCAGGTTCAAGCCCAGGCTCACGATCGCCATCACCGCCCCGAGACGGATGATCGTATTCCAGAAGGAGGTCAGCAGGTTGAACGAGAACAGGCCCTGCACCACCAGAAAGAGGAGAATGGCTCCACCAAAAAAGAGGAGCGTTTCGCGATTTAACCGTCTAGTCATTTTTCATCTCCAGATCAGGCCTTCTCCCGCTCTGGCTCCCCAAAAATGCCGGTCGGACGGACCAACAAAACCAGAATCAGGATTGAGAACGCAACAGCATCGCGCATGGGGGTGGAGATGTAGGCTGCGCTGAGCACTTCAGCCTGGCCCATGATCAGCGCGCCGACCAGAGCGCCGGGAATGCTCCCGATACCGCCCAGAACGGCGGCCACGAAGGCTTTCAGGCCGGGGATAATGCCCATGGCGAAATAGACCTGCGGGTAAGCTGTAGCATAGAGCACACCCGCCGCCCCAGCCAGAGCCGCCCCAATGGCGAAGGTGATTGAGATTGTCGCGTCAACATTAATACCCATGAGCCGCGCCGTGGGTTTATCGTACGCCACCGCGCGCATAGCTTTCCCAATTTTGGTTTTTTGAACTACAAATTGCAAGCCGAACAGCAAGAGCAGGGAGGCGACCACGATGATGATCAGAATGTTTGAAAATAAGACCGCTCCCGGCGGAGGCGCGGTGCCGGCTTCCAGACGGTGGACACCATCCAAAACGTAATAAGTGACGACATTGAATGGCCGCGGATAAGTGATAAAGTTAGGGGAGAAGACGAAATCCAGCGCGCCGAAGTATTCCAGGAAAAATGAGACACCAATTGCGGTGATAAGTGCTGAAATGCGCGGCGCATTGCGAAGCGGCTTATAGGCGACGCGTTCGATGGTCACAGCCAGTATGGCGCATACGATCATCGAGAGCAAGATGACCGAAATAGAACCCAGCAGCAGGGAGACCGCCTGTGGTAAGCCAGGGAACACGACCAGCGGCCAGGCATGAAGCTGGAAGCGGCTGATGGCGTAATAGCTGGTAAATGCGCCCACCATGAACACATCACCGTGAGCGAAGTTGATCAACTTGACGATGCCGTACACCATGGTGTATCCCAGGGCGATGAGGGCATAGACGAAGCCAAGCTCAATGCCATTGATCACCTGGCGGGTGAACAAACTTGGCGATTGGATTGCCTGGGAGCCGATAAACAGAACGGCGACAACAGCAATTAACACCAGCAACCCTTTGCCAATCCAGCCTTTTTGCAGGATTCGCTCGAACGGTGTGGTGGTTGTACGGATAGTTGTGGTTTGCTGCATAAGCCTTATCCTAACCAGGCAGAGAAGGCGGTAAGAACACCTCTCTCTGCGCTTCTGGCAGTCGGGGCTGCCCGCAACGGAACAACCCCAACTGCAGCTTATGATGGATGAAATGGCTGAGAAGGAAGCAGCGGTTGCCGCCCCCTTCTCAGCTGGTTGACTTTCTGCAGATTACGGGGCAACCGTATCCACGTACTTGACCTCACCGCCAGAAACCTGGAGGATGACGGCGGGCTTGATCGGGTTGTGCTGCTCGTCGAAAGTGATTGTGCCGGAGACCGCGTTGTATTCAAGGGTCTCCATTGCATCGGCCACCTGGGCTGCATCATCTACACCGGCCTTCTCGATGCCAGCCAGGAGCAGGTTCATGGCATCGTAAGCCAGGGTAGCCAGCGCGTCGGGCTCGGAACCGTATTCGGCGGAGTAGTTCGCCACCCAGTTGGTTACCTCTTCACGAGGATCGTCGGGTGAGTAGTGGTTGGTGTAGTAGCCGCCTTCAGCCGCACTGCGGTCGAGGTCGGCCGAGTCCCAACCATCACCGCCCATCATCACCGCGGTGATGCCCATTTGCTTGGCCTGAGCGCCAACCAGATTGATGATGTTGTAGTAGTCGGGAACGTAAAGGATATCAGGGTTGGCTTCTGCAACCTGGGTCAGGATCGCAGAGAAGTTAGTGTCCTGGGAAGTATAGGTCTCTTTGCCTAAGATCTGCCCACCGCCTTCAGTGAAGGCCGCTTCGAAGAATTCAGCCAGACCGCGAACGTAGTCATTCCCCTGGTCGTAGAGGATGAAGGCGGTCTGAGCTCCGAGGTTATCAAGGGCGAATTTAGCCCCAACCGTACCCTGGAAGGGATCGATGAAGCAGGCGCGGAAGACAAAGTTCTTCGTCTCACCGCTCTGAGTCAGGGTCACCTGCGGGTTGGTGGAAGTGGGGCTGATTTGCAGCACGCCCTTCGACTCGGCGACGTCGGATACAGGGATGGATGCGCTCGAGCAAACCTCACCGACGATGTAATGGACGCCATCCTGGTCGATCACCTGGTTGGCGGCATTCACAGCAGGGTCGGGAGTGCATTGGCTGTCGGCGACTACAGCCTCAATCTGACGGCCAAGCACACCGCCATTAGCATTCCATTCCTTGATCGCCAGAAGGGCGCCATCCCGGGTAGAAACACCGAAGGTCGGGACTGGGCCGCTGAGCGGGGCTAAGATGGCTATTTTCAGGGGTTCGCCTTCGCCCGCACCCCCGGCAGCCTGTTCCTCACCTGTGGCAGCCGGCTCTTGGCCCGGTTGAGCGCATGCAGCGAGCAGCAGGCTCAAGGCCAGCAAGAATGTAATTAGATAGCGGAACTTCATTTGGGACTCCTCCTTAAACATGGCGTTTTATCGAAAATCATGCGCTTTGCAGCGGCAGGGATGAAACTATATTATTGCCTGATTGAACCACCTCCTTTCTGTGAGTTTCGAGCTGTGAGTCACCGCTTCGAAGGAACTGCGAAGGTATCCCTTCGATTACGATCGCGGGTTCGGCCTCCCCCTGGCTCAAGCCGCGCGCTCACAATATATTCCATTGTTAATGCCAGGTTTTGGGGGAAAGGTATGGTCCATAAGCAGCGTCTACGGCTGACGTACAGACTCCATGCGAATCATGGGCCACAACCGCTCGGCTCACGCCGGGCTATTCGTTCAGTTTTCAAACCGGTGTGCGCCGGTCGAGAAGGGCCAGTCGTCTGATATGAGGCGGATTGATTTGACGACTTAGCGGGATGCTGTGGTCTATAGTCTATCCCCTGCAGACCACAATTTTCCTTGCCCATCGTGTGCAATCCAGGTGATTGCATTCTTTTGGCTGTCCAATTTGGCGGAGGTTAGGACAGCCCTGGTGTCGATGGTTTGGCTCAGCGAGCCTGGATCACTATGGTACGCCAGAGATTCTGCATATCATAGTGAGTTTGTACTTGTTTGTCAATAGTGTACAGATAAGTTAATCATAAAAGGTGAAGCAGGCAGCCTCCTTCACCAGTAAAACTTCATCCAAGGAACAGTCTAGCATATTACTTTGAAAACTGTCAACTCTTTCGAGCCCGATTTTGGTAAATATGTGATAAAAACGACAATTAACCTCTGCCCTGGCGCGGAAACGAGCTCCCCTCGAGCCCGATCAGCACCCGGCCGGGCAGTGCCAGGCAGCCGGCTTTAGCCTATCACATCTATAAAGCCGGCCTGTGTAGCTTTGGCGTTTTAAATGTAGGGCAAAATCAGGGCAATCGCATATGACCACAATCTCTTAGCAAAGTGGGGCAAAAGCCACATTTTAAGGCGGAGATTTTGGATGTCCGCCCACAATACACACTGTTTATGACCCTCAAGTGGGAGAGAACTTTCCATATGCGATTGCCCTGGCAAAATCGTGGATGGGGGCAAAATCAGGCCGCTTATGGTAAAATTTAACAGTTTATGGATACGACAAAAAACCAGGTTTTACCTGCTCCGCCCAGCTTAATTAAGACCCTTCTAGCCGGTTTTGACGCAGTTAGCAATCATCTTGGGGTGATCATTCTACCCATTATCCTGGACCTGCTGCTCTGGCTCGGGCCGCAGCTGCGACTGGAGCGCCTGGTGAAGGCCATGTTCGATCAGGTGCTGCGGATACCGGAGATGAACACTCCCGAGACCGCAGAACTCATACGCACCAGCCAGGAGGCCTGGCTGGCGATGGCTGGCCAGTTGAACCTTTTCAGTCTGCTGCGCGGTTTCCCGGTCGGGGTGCCCAGTTTGATGGTCTCTCGCTCTCCAACCGCCGGACCATTGGGGGCGCCTTTCACCTGGGAAGTAACTTCGTTGGGCATGTTACTGCTGGTGTGGCTGGTGCTCAACCTGGTGGGCCTGCTGGCCGGTGGATTGTACTTTGCCTCTGTGGCGCAGGTGTCGTTAACCGGAAAGTGGGATGGCTCGCGGCTGCTCCGTGATCTGCCCTGGATTTCCGGGCAGGTGATCATGCTGGCCTTGTTCATTTTTCTTTTGGTGCTGGTGTTGAGCATTCCTTTTAGTTGCGCGATGACCTTCTTTATGCTGACCGGGCTCAACCTGGGGCAGGTCTCGCTGCTGTTGGTGGGAGTTTTGCTTCTGTGGCTGATGCTCCCCCTGGTATTCTCGCCGCATGGGATCTTCGTATACCGCAAACGGGTATTCGAGTCGATGATGAAAAGTATCCGGCTGATCCGGCTCACGCTGCCGGCAACCGGCCTGTTCCTGCTGATCTTGTTGGTCTTGAGTGAGGGCCTGGAAGTGCTGTGGAAAGTTCCACCGGAGCAGTCCTGGCTATCACTGGTGGGGGTTGTCGGACATGCGTTTGTCACCACGGCTCTGTTGGCGGCCAGCTTCATCTATTATCGAGATGCCGACGCCTGGGTCCAGCAAGTGTTCAGACGCAACCAGTTTAAGTCTACGTAGTTCTTTCGTCCGGGTGAGCGATTCTTTTATCTTCAAAACCTGGAGGCTCGCTCCAGGTTTTGAAGATGGAAAAACCTCTCCATTCCAACCGGGTAAATTTATCGACAATAATTGTCCTAGATCGTTGGAGGTTCTGTGTTAAAGGGTAACAATACCATCTCCTATGAAGCCAAAGACATCCAGGTTCTGGAGGGTCTGGAAGCGGTTCGCCGCCGCCCGGGTATGTACGTCGGCGGTACCGATATTAAAGCGCTGCATCACCTGGTGTATGAGGTGGTCGATAATTCAATCGACGAGGCGCTGGCCGGTGTATGTGACCGGATCGAGATCATCATTCATCCCGACAGCAGTGTAACTGTCAGCGATAATGGGCGCGGGATTCCGGTGGATATCCATCCGCAGCTCAAAAAGCCGGCGCTGGAAGTGGTGATGACAGTGCTGCACGCCGGAGGTAAATTCGGCGGGGGCGGTTATAAGGTTTCCGGAGGCTTACACGGTGTAGGCGTCTCGGCGGTGAATGCCCTCTCGGAGTGGTGCGAAGTGGAAGTCAGGCGAGAAGGCAAAGTGCACTCCCAACGCTACGAGCGCGGCTATCCCCAGGGCCCGGTGGAAGTGATCGGTAAAGTCCCGGAAAGTGAAACCGGCACCCGTACCACATTCAAATTTGACCCCGAGATCTTCAAAGGGGAAGTGGAGTACCGCTTCGAGACCCTGGTGCAGCGCTTCCGGGAGATGGCCTTCGTCACTCGCGGGGTGACCATCTGCCTGCAGGACGAGCGCTCCAACCGGGAGATGACCTTCTACTTCGAAGGCGGGATCACCTCTTTCGTGCGCTACCTCAACCGTAACCGGGCTGTGCTCCATCCGGTCGTGCACGTTGAGAAGGAAGTGGACCGGATTACCATCGACGCTTCCATCCAGTACACAGATGCGTATGCTGAGTCGGTGTATTCGTTTGCCAATACGATCAACACTATCGACGGCGGGACTCATCTCACCGGGCTGCGCTCGGCAGTAACCCGGACGATCAATGACTACGCTCGCCGCAGCGGTTTGCTGAAAGATTCAGACCCCAACTTCACCGGCGACGATACCCGGGAAGGTTTGACGGCGATCATTTCCATCAAGCACCCGGATCCGCAGTTCGAGAGCCAGACGAAGGTCAAGCTGATGAACCCCGAGGTGCAGACGCTGGCGACTCAGGTGGTGGGCGAAGCTTTCTCCACCTTCCTGGAGGAGAACCCCTCCGCCGGGCGGGCGATTGTGTCGAAGTGTTTGACTTCTGCTCGCGCCCGGGATGCGGCCCGTAAAGCTCGCGACCTGGTGATCCGCAAGTCGGCCCTGGAAAGTTTGACCCTGCCCGGCAAGCTGGCAGACTGCTCGGAGCGCGACCCCAACCGGGCAGAGCTGTATATTGTCGAGGGCGACTCGGCAGGCGGCAGCGCCAAGCAAGGCCGCGACCGGCACTTCCAGGCGATCTTGCCACTGCGGGGTAAGATCCTCAACACCGAGCGGGCGCGTCTGGATAAGATTCTGGCCAATAACGAAGTGAAGGCCCTGATCTCGGCCCTGGGCACCGGTATCGGTGAGAGTTTCGATCTGAGCGGCCTGCGCTACGGGCGGGTGATCATCATGACCGATGCCGATGTGGACGGCAGCCATATCCGCACCCTGCTGCTGACCTTCTTCTTCCGCTATATGCCCAAGCTGATCGAGGCCGGGCACCTGTTCATCGCCCAGCCCCCGCTCTATCGCATCGAGCACAAGAAAGATGTCCGCTACGTCTACAGCGAGGCCGAGAAAGAGCAGCTACTGAGCCGGCTGGGTGTGTCTGAAGATGGGAAGGTCAATATCCAGCGTTACAAAGGTCTGGGTGAGATGAACCCCGAGCAGCTGTGGGAGACGACAATGGACCCCGCTTCCCGCACCCTGCTGCTGGTGACGGTCGACGACGCGGCCGAAGCTGACCGGACCTTTGATATGCTGATGGGGTCGGCCGTCCCCCCGCGCAAACGCTTTATCCAGACACACGCGCGCGAAGTCCGGAACCTGGATATTTAGGTTATTGGTATGTAGGATTTCTAAAGGTTTGGCAATACCTGGCGTAAAGTTTGGCACTGGGTTAATAATGTTTGGCAGCGCCCGACACATAAAGTTTGGCGCTGCCTTTCTTTTTCATTCATCCAGAATTCTAAGAAAAACGTGATCCTCATCCCCGCCGCTGCATTAGGGGTTATGAGTCCTATTCTGGCCGCCGGAGCCGCAGGCATAGTAGAAACGGGCATAGCAGAAACCGTGCAGAAGTGATAAGCTTCTCAACAGTTTACCCGAACCCCTTTAAAGAGGAACATAAAAATTGAACACAACTGCCGCCCTGAAAACGGCCGCCCCGACCCGGGCGCCCTGGCTGATGCTGGCTGCCCGCAGCCTGCTCTTTTTTGCTTTCCAGGCCCTGTTCGCCCTGATCCTGGCCGCTGGCGGCGCTGCCTCCGCCTGGGAGGGTGCGGCGGCGTGGTGGCCGTTCAGCGTGACCCTGACCAACCTGGTCTGCCTGGTCCTGCTCATCCGGCTGTTCCGGGCCGAAGGAAGGAGCTTCTGGAGCATTTTCCGCCTCCAGAAAGAGCATCTCAAGGGCGACGTCCTGGCCCTGCTGGGGTTCATGCTCATCGCCGGACCGATCGCTTACCTGCCGAACATCCTGCTGGCCACCTGGCTGTTCGGCGAACCGATGGTCACGGTGGAGATGCTTTTCCGCCCGCTGCCGCTGTGGGCGGCCCTGGCCAGCCTGGTGATCTTCCCGGCCACCCAGGGCCTGGTGAAGCTGCCCACTTATTTTCTATATGCCATGCCCCGCATCAAGGAGCAGACCGGCCAGCCGGGGCTGGCCCTGGCCCTGGCCTCCCTGGCGCTCGGCGTGCAGCACTTTACCGTGCCGCTGCTGTTCGACTGGCGCTTTTTCACCTGGCGGCTGCTGATGTTTATCCCCTTTGCCTTTCTGGTGGGCGCGATTCTCCGCTGGCGGCCGCGGCTGATGCCCTACATGGCCGTCGTCCACTTCTTGATCGACGCCGCCACGGCGGCAACGTATTTTATGGTGTAGCAGGGATTTTTGTGGGACGCGGAGGGAGATCAGGGACGCGGCTTCGCCGGTTTTCAGCCGGCTGATCACTGTAGGTGCCCTAATGTCTGGCATCGCCCGGCGATTCGTGTCGGGCGATGCCTTTTTAATTTGATCCGCCCCCTGCTCGCCGCTTCCTTCTCTCAAATCACCTTATCATTCTTCCCCGCTAACTGGCGGAGCATATCGGTTTGCCCCACATGATAGGTGTCATGGAAATAGATGAAGTGGACTCGCTGGGAGAGGGGCATCTGGTGCTGCCCGATCTGGATGTCTTTTTGCCAGTCCTCGGGCGGGATGGATGCAAGCGCAGCGGCCAATCTCTCCTGGCCTTGTTCGAGCATTTGCAGCATGCGCTCCAGGCGGATCACGCCGTGGCCGTCCTCACGCACAGGCTCTGACTCGCGGGCGTAGCGCTTCCGTTCAGTCTCGCTCATCAATGGCTCAGCGCCCAGGGTCATTAACAGCCGGTCGCGACCTTCAAGGATATGTCCGATGACCCAGTTCAAGCAGTTGATATTGTAGGGCGCCTGAATCAGGCTAGCCTCATGGGTCAGGCCCTCGGTCTGCAGTTTGATCACTCTCAGGTTTAGTGCAAAAGAGTCGATCAACTGTTGGTTGGTTAGCATTCGTCTCCTCCATTAGAAATGATGGTCCCGATGCCGGATAGAGCAGCGCTGTGCCGGGCATCCACTCCTTCGACTGAGATTATAGCCGCGTTTAAGAGACTGCCCTCGCGGGTTGGAGGTACTTTGCCGCTGCCTGCGACTCGACTTCAGCGGTGGGAAACTTTTCTCAGGGGCAGCCGCCAACTGAGGCAGAATCCCCCATAATCCGGTTATAATGCTTTTATTGGCTCTGATGTTGATGCTGCGAAAAACGAAATGGGTAAAGTTGGAGCATTAAAGAGGAACGCATTGCAGCGATACCACCTTACCTGACGTGGAGGAATCTATGCCAGTTGAAAAGCCGGCGAAGCCGGTTAAACCTGCCCTGCCTATAAAGTCGAAGCCCAAGGCTGGTCCTCCGGCCCCCTCCCGCCCGCCTCTCCGCAAACCAGCCGCTCCTGCTGCCCGCCCGGCAGTGAACCCTGTCATTGCGGCCCAGCGGGAGATGCGCCGGCAGGGACAGCGCCAGACTGCTCAACAGGTATCGCAGAGCCGGCCCCGCCCCGTGGTTCGCCCGGCGGCCCCTCCACAAAAAATTATGCCCAAAGTTCCACTGCCTTCCACTGCAGCGAGCGGGAAGGTAGAGCGCAGGCCGGCGGCCGTGGAGAGGCGTCCACATCGCTTTACCGCCGCGGCGGCGCCAGCCCTGACGGCCTTCGGGTTGATCGCTCTCAATGCTTCAAACGCGCACCCCGATATCGCCACCGAGGCCTCTTCGCTTGAATACTCTTTGTCTTCGCTTCAGGATCGCAGCGCATTCCCTGGTATAACCGGGGACATAACTGCTCTGGACAACCAGCTGAACCGGGTCCTGGACTTGCTGGAAAGCGCCCGCGATAAGGGCTACCGTTACCAGAGCGACATAGAAAAAGAAGCCTACGATATGATGGGCCGCTGGGAGACCGTCCGCCCGCAGGTCGTCAGCGTTGTGCAGCAGCAGGCGCAGACTTTGCAAAGCCAGCTTGGCCTGCTGAACCCGCAGATCCAGCGCCTGAACAATACCCTGCGCATGCCCACAGCGGCCGCTCCGCTGCTGCGCACCACCCAGTCGCAGGTCAACAACGTGATGGATCAGATCAACAGGATCGAGCGTGATTTGCAGAGCCGTTATTCGCAGATTAAAAACTGCGTGAACGAGCTGAACACCCGCTTGAACAATATCCATTGGGCGATGGACCAGCTTCAGGAGGCGAAGTTCACTTTAGCCAGGGGCGAAGACCTGATCATGGCCGTGCCGGCGCGGTGGGACAAAGAAGGCAAGGAAGACCCCGAAGGCGTGCTCTACCTGACCAACCGGCGGCTGATCTTCGAGCGCAAAGAGAAGGTCGCCACGAAGAAGATCCTGTTCATCACCACAGCTTCCGAGCTGGTGCAGGAGGTGGCGATCGATCAGCCCCTGGCGAGCATCCGCAGCGCAAAGGGGGAGAACAAGGGCCTGTTCGGCCACCAGGACTTCTTGCTGGTGGAATTCTCCGCTGGGAATCTGGGCAGTGTCCCGTTCCACATCAATGGCCAGGAATCTAAGGCCTGGGAGACGTTGGTAAACCGGGCGCGCGGCGGACAGTTGGAGTCCGAGCGGGTAAATGCGGCCGGTGGTCTGTCGGTCTCCGATTTCAACGGGCCGTTGACGGCGGCGCACATCCTGGACGTGCAGAACGAAGTGAACAACTTACAGGACGAGATGATGCTGCCGGAAGCGCGCCAGGAATTGAGCAGCCTGGAGAATGAAGTGCGTTCGCTGGAACGCAGGCTGAGCAAGGTGCGGGCAAAGGGCTACGAGGTAGAAAGGGGCCTGGAAGCCGAGATAACCGTCCTGGCGGCGCAGTGGGACCGGGTCAAAGCCAATGCAGAGGCCACGCTGGAATACCAGACCCGGGTGCTGGGCGAGCAGATGGCGGCGATAAAAAAACAAGCCGCCCAACTGGCAGGCCTATCTGCGAACCTGGCGGCCGCCCGGCCGGTATATATGCAGGTGAAGTCCGCGATCGCCTCGGCCGAGGCCCAGGCGGAAGCTGCCGAAGCTACGGTGCTGGCCCAATACGATGAGTACGCCGACGAGGTGGAGGCCCTGTCGGCCCACCTGGACTGGGTGGATTGGATGCTTCAGGCGCTGGCTACGGCGTCTTTCAGCTTGATGGCAGATGAATGTGGGATCGCGGCGACCGAAGCTGTGTTCAAGTTCGGCAACCTGGAGCCCGAGAACGGTATCCTGTTCCTGACCGACCGGCGTTTGTTGTGGGAAGATCGGGTGGGCGATTACGAATTGAAAGTGGACGCCTCCCTGAACACCATCGTCAATATTGACTGTGAAGTGGATGAGCAGAGCGGGCAGGAGAGCCTGGTGATTAAATTCCAACCGCCCGCGGTCCTGGATACCGGGCGTTTCGAACTGGTCCTGCCCGTTGCCGAGGATTGGATCACGATGGTCGGCCGGGCGAAGACCGGCGGTTACACCCGCGACCGAGTCGCAGGTCTTTCCCCTGAGGAACTGGATCGAATCCGGAACGCTCCCCAGCAGTGTCCGACCTGTGGAGCCGTTTTCACCGCCCCCTTACTGCGCGGGCAAAGCGAGCTTCGCTGTGAATACTGCGGGCTGGTCACCCGGATTTAATTACCCGGAGCGCTGAGTGGGCGAGCAAGCCCGCCTGCTCAGAAGAATCTATTCGTAAATTTTAGGTTTATGCTGTTAGAGCGCGGTGCACTGCTAAATAACCGCTACCGGATCGTCGAGATCCTGGGCCAGGGAGGCATGGGGTCGGTTTATCGCGCCGTGGACGAGAACCTGGGTGTAGACGTCGCGGTCAAGGACAATTTGTTCACCACCGACGATTACGCCCGCCAATTCCGCCGGGAGGCGGTGATTCTGGCCAACCTGCGCCATCCCAACCTGCCGCGGGTGACCGATCATTTCGTAATCGATGGGCAAGGTCAATACCTGGTGATGGACTACATCGACGGGGAAGACCTGCGCCAGCGGATGGACCGGCTGGGCCTGTTGAGTGAAGACGATGTCATCACCATCGGTGCGGCGATTTGTGAAGCGCTGACCTACCTGAGCACGCGCAACCCGGCGATCGTTCACCGGGATATCAAGCCCGGAAACGTGAAGATCACTCCCCAGGGGCAGATTTATCTGGTCGATTTCGGGTTGGCGAAAATCTTGATGAGCGGGCAGGCCACGACCACCGGAGCACGGGCGATGACGCCCGGTTATTCCCCTCCTGAACAGTACGGTACGGCCCGCACCGACCATCGCTCTGATGTGTTTTCCCTGGGGGCCACCCTGTACGCGGCGCTCACCGGGTCGATACCGGAGGATGCCCTGGCCCGCGCCATGGGGCAGGCCGATCTGACGCCGATCAGGGAGCACAATCCGAAAGTGTCCCGCCGCCTGGCGGCCGCCATTGAGAAGGCGTTAGAAGTGCAGCCCGACGACCGCTTCCAGACGGCGGAGGAATTCAAGCAGGCCTTGCTCGCAGCTCGATCCGCCAGCCGGCGGCGGAATGGGGAGTATCTGGTCTCGCCCCCGCCGGAAGTCCCGGATCCACCGCCGCCAGTAGAGAGAATCCCACCGCCTCCCGAGCAGATCCTGGAGGCGGCCCCGGAGAAGTCTCCCGCCCCAATTTTCCTGGTTTCTCCGGTCGAGGAGCCGCAGCCAAAGGCGCGCAAACGCCGCAAAGAATCCCGGGTATCCCGGCTGCTGCGTGGCTGTGTAATCGTCATCCTCTCGGCGCTGCTGATCGTGGGCGTCTCAAGCCTGGCCGTCTATTTCTATGCTCCGAACCTGCCCTCGCAGGTGATCGCTCTGGCTGGGATGCTGCGTACTGCAACCGCGGAACCCACCAACGCAGCGCCGGCTCCCACACACACGGAGACGCCGGCGGTACAAGCCTCTCCCACAGTGATGCCGGCCATCACCAGTCCCACCGACGATCCCCTGGCATTTCCCACCCGCGTGAACCCGCAAGCAACGAGGTCCACACCTACAGTAACGCCAACACCCTCACCCACACCTCACGGCGGTGGGTCGGGCGAATTAGCCTTCGCTTCCGATGTATCCGGAGTGATACAGATTTACGTTGCCGATATCGAGGGGGGCCCCTGGCAGCAGGTGACCGACCTGCCGGAGGGCGCCTGCCAGCCGGACTGGTCTCCGGACGGGCAGCAATTGGTGTTCATTTCCCCTTGTAAGGACAATTACGAGTCGTATCCAGGCGCAGCCCTGTTTACGATCAATGTGGATGGCAGCGGGATGATGCCCATTCCTAGCGTGCCGGGTGGGGATTACGATCCGGCATGGTCACCGGATGGGAAGAGAATCGCTTTCACATCCATCCGCAATAAGGGACGCCCGCAGATCTTCGTCTACGATTTGGAAACGAAAACCACCACACAATTGTCGGAGGGTGACAACCGCGACCTACAGCCGGCCTGGTCGGCTGACGGGCGGCTGATCGTGTTTGTTTCCACCCGGCGTGGGCCTTCCCAGTTGTGGACCATGAACGCTAACGGATCGAACCAGCGTTTGTTCTCTGCCAGCCGGGATAAGATCAATTCAAGCCCAGATTGGTCTCCGGACGGGCAAACTGTGCTGTTCAATCAGATTGCCCGCAAGGGGGATATCCCTCAACTGTACGCCGCCACGCTGAGTGATGTGAATGACTACCGGGAGTACCCGCTCATCGCCGACCAGATCCCCATGCGCGAAGGTCGTTACTCGCCAGATGGATATTGGATCGCTTTCGAGAGCTGGCCCGGCGGGAGCAACCACGACATCTTCGGGGTGCTTTCGAACGGCACCGGACGCCGCGAGTTGATCGCCAGCCCGCTGTCCTTCGAGTTCGATGCTGTCTGGCGGCCGCCGGTTGAATAAGGGTTTCGTTTAAGGATTTAAATTTCACCCCTCGTTTGCGACCTGGGATAAGTATTTCTCCCGGTTGGCCGCGCGGGCGACCTTGCCGCTGCTGGTTTTCAGCAGCCAGTTGCGCTCCACAATGAGTACGTAGCGCAGGGCCACGTCGGAGCCGCGGGTGACCCGTTGGCGCACCTCATCCGCAATACGGGCGAACTCTTTCGGGGGCTCGTCCGACTCGGCAACGACCACCACCTCTTCCGTTCCGGTTTGTTGGTTGGCGACGCCAAAGGCGGCGACTCTTCCCGGGTGGACTCCAGGGACCTCGCTCGCCAGCCTTTCCAGATCCTGCGGATAGACATTCTTACCGCCGACGATAATCAGGTCCTTTTTTCGTCCGGTGATGTACACTTCCCCATCAGCCATATAACCCAGATCCCCGGTCACATACCAGCCATCCAAAAAGGCTTTTTCGGTCAGATCCGGGCGGCGGTAGTAGCCGGAGAGCATACAGTGGCTGCGTAGGGCGATCTCGCCCACCTGGCGCTCGGGCAAGTCACGACCCTGCGGGTCGAGCACTCTCACCTCCACGCCGCTAATCGGCCGGCCGGCGGATAGCATCGGCAGAGCGCTCTCCGGGTCTTGCGCCGGTTCGGCTGATTGCCGGTTGAGCAGCGCCTGCCTGTCAACCCAATCGACGGTCACCGGCGAGTCGATGCCCCCCTGAGTCACGGCGAACACATTCTCGGCCATGGCATAGCAGGTTGCCAGGGCTTCCGGGCGCAGGCCGTAGGGGCGGAAGCGCTCAGCGAACATCCGGTGGCTGCTCCAGTACATCGGCTCGGAACAGTTGATTACCGCCCGCCAGGAAGACAGATCGACCCCTTCCAGGTCACGGTCACGGATTTTCTGGGCGCAGAAGTTATAGGCGAAATTAGGCAGCCAGGTGAGGGTGCCCCGGTATTGGGAGACGGCCTGCAGCAAGCGGTAGGGGGCCCGCACCCAATCGAAGGGCGAAAGCAGCACCAGGGGGACGCCCGATAGGATGGGGAGCAGGAAGCCGGCGATCAGCCCCATATCGTGATAGAGGGGCAGCCAGGAGACGATCACATCCTCTTGGTTGAGCCGGAGCGCCCGGGCGTAACTCTCCAGTTGGTTGAACACAGCCCGGTGGGAGAGGGCCACCCCTTTCTGCAAGCCGGTGGTCCCGGATGAGTGCTGCAGGAGCAGAATATCTTCCGGATGAGCTGCCAGGCCCTGGAGCGGAGTCTCCGCCTCCGGAGGCTGCGGGCCATCCAGAAACAGGGCGCCGCCATCCACCAGGCGTTGGATTTCTACGCCGCTCGTCTCTCCGCTGACCGTCTCCTCGCCGGCGACCAGGATCCGCCGCACCGAACCCGGCTCTCCGCCGCTTGAGGCGGCGATGACCGCCGAGCGCACCTCGGGCACGAATTCGGGGTAGGTGATCACGGCAGCCGGCCGGGTGATGGCGAACAGGGCCGCCAGGCTGGCCCGGTACTGGTCGGGCGCCAGTTTCTCCGTCAGGAAGGGCATGATCGCCGGGATCGCCCCGCGCAGAACTGCAGCAAAGTAGCTCAGAACCAGGTCGGGACCGTGATCGAGGATCAGCAGGCACACCTCTCCCGGCTGAATCCCGGCCCGGGCCAGGCCGGCTGCATACCCGGCTGCCCCTTCGACCAGGCGACGGTAGGTGATCGCTTCCTCTGCCCGGCGGCTGTACAGCAAGCGCAGTACGATGTGCTCAGGCTGCTCGCGATAGTGGTTTAGCAGCACCCCCGCCGCGGTTGCGGTGTACTCGCCCGTTTTCGGTCCCATATCGCTCATTGCCGGCTGCGGATCAGGGTCGTTAGCTGCTCCAGCGTGTCGAAGGTCTCGGCGTTCAGTTCGGTATCATCGAGGTGCACGCCAAACCGGTCTTCGATAAACAGCGACAGGTCGACCAGGCTGAAGGAGTCGACCAACCCGCTGGAGATCAAGGCTTCATTCGGGGCAATCTGCCGCTGCGGCTGTTTCAAGATTTCGGTTTTGATGTACTGCTCCAATTGTTCGATCACGGGGATGTCTCCTCATTTTCCAAAGATTGCCATACGGCGTCCAGGACTTGCAGGGCGGTCAGGTTACGCCAGGGCCATCCCTTTTCCATCGCACTGGGATCGTCGAAGCGATTGCCCGCAAAAGTGATGTGCGCCCCGTCGTCCTGCAAACCTTGATCCGGCAGGGGTTGCACCGCCAGCCAGTAGTTCCACAGCGGCACCTGGTATTCCTGGGCCAGGCGGTGGATGGTGGCGTTGAGGCTGCCATCACCTTCCAGGTTATCTGCCTTGGTGGACAGGACGGGGATGATACCCTGTTCGATCGAATACTCGATGATCTCCCGGAGCTGGGGTTCGAATTCATCCGCGTGCCAGATGTCGTTGGTGCCCAGGGTGATCAGGGCGATGGTGGGGCGGTGCAGGCGATATTCGCAGGCCAGCGGGGATTCATTCGCCTCGCACTGTTTGCGGTCGGCCCACAGGGGGGTCAGTACCGAAGCCGTGGTAAACCCGGCTTTGGCCGCCAGGCTGGTACGGGCGAAAGACCCCTGATAGTAGGCGATCACCGGTTCCAGGTAGGTGTGCTCTCCCAGGCGATAATACCTGGGACCGCGGTCGAAGTCGCCCAGGAACCAGGACGGTGTGCTGCCGCAATCGCCCACTTTGCTGAAGGCGTGGGGATTGTTCCCCAGGGCGATGCCACGCTGGTAGATTTCCTGCAGCCGCAGGCGCTGCGCCTCGTCGATCACGGGGACGACCGGCATTTGCTGCCAATCCACAGGGCCCGGCATGGGAGGGAGTGAGCTAGGTTCCGCCTCTTGGGTTGCCTGGGGCTCGGAGGCCTGGTCGCCTGGCTCGGCGTCTTGCTCGCCGTCCGGCGGCCCGGTCGGGGTGAGGGCGGGAGCAGCGGCGGTCGCCATGTCAACCGGTTGGTGTGTCACAGCCGGGCTGCTCGCCGCGATAACGCTTGTGTCCACCGGCGGCGTGGCGGATGCCGGGTTGGACGTGGAATCGAGGGCCGGCGCACCACAACCGGCGAGCAGGGCCAGGACGAGCAGGGGCTGTAACCAGGTAAGAGATTTTCTGACCATAACGGTACCGGATATTATTCGGATAGGATCTCCAGGATCGCTTCGCCCACCCTGGCGGCGAGCAGAGCCTCGCCCTGCGGTGAGAGGTGGACGGCAGTGTTGGTAAATTCTTCGGGTGGCACGGCGTCCCACAGGTCGATGTAATGCCAACCATGTTGGCGGCTGAGCTGCGCTAACTGCTCACGGTATTCGTCGTAAGCCCAACGCGGGTAATAGAAATTGTAACGGATGTGGCTGTTCTCGCCCCGGCTGATAAACACCGGTTCGTTGACGAACAGGATCGGGGTCTTTCCCGCCATCTGCGTCCCGGCCCGGAGCACATCGTAGGCCAGGTCGCCGGCGGGAAGCTGCGGGGGCCGAAAGTCGTGGAAGCTGTCATCGGCAGGCAAATTTTCTTGCCGGAGAGTGTACTCTTCGGGGATGTCCTGGTCGATGCCGGTTGCCGCCCACATCACGCCGTACAACTGCAGGCGGATCACATCGGCCAGTTCGCGCCGCTGGCCGATCAGCGTTTTCTCCCAGAACGAGGGCTGGATCAGGTCCGGGCTTTGCCCGTCCAGTTTCAGGTCGTAGGCCGCGATCAGCCGGCGCACGGCCGGGGCATTGTGCTGGAGCAAGGGTGGGAAAAGCTGTTTATCGTAGGGAAGCGATTCAAGAGTAAGCGGCCAGACGATCAGGTCGGGCTGGTATTTCAGGGCTTGCTCAAGAATGAGCAGATCTTTGGTGACCGACATCACCGGGTAGCCCAGGTTGTAAGCGCGGACGATGCGGCCAGATGGCAGCGTGATCCCGGCCCGGTTCAGATAAGCGCTGAGCGTGTGCTCGTTCTCCAGCAGAAAACCCCAGACCGACGAATCGCCGATCACGATCACCCGGAACTCATCCGCCGGTTTCGGTCCGCCGGCCAGCTTGTGGCTGGCGAACATGGCCTCCAACTGAAACAGGCTGAGGTTATATGCCCGGGCCGGGTTATCCCCATAGGGCAGGCGTTCCCGGCCGGGGAAAAGGATATTGTAAGCCGAGATCCGCCCAAGCGCGGCCGCCGGCTTGCCCAGGGGAAAAGCCAGGTTTACCAGGGCAAACAGGACCAGGGCCTTGACGACAACTCTAAGGAGGAAGCGGGCGGGATCAGTTGAGGCCATACAGTTTTGCCAGTGTTTCCAGGGCCAGGTTCGGGCTGGGGAGCACGAACCACACCCAACCCAGGACCACATAGTGATAAGTCAGCAGCCAACCGCCCAGGGCTAAACCCCGCTGCAGGTGCGGGCGGCCGGCCAGGTCAGGCAGACGAGGCCGGATGAAGTCCGACCATCGATTGTGGATGAACAGCCCTAGCCCGTGCCAGATCCCCCATATGACGAAATTCCAGGTGATCCCGTGCCATAGGCCGATGAGGGCCATGGTGCCCAACTGTCCGGCCAGGATGATGGTCCAGACGGGTAGCGGCTGCCCGCCCCGGGATGAACGGCTGCGCAGGTAGCGGGTGACCGGGTTGAAGAAGTAGGCCCGGAACCAGACGGCGAGGGTGATGTGCCAGGAATTCCAGAAGGCGGTCAGGTTGGTCTTGAGATAAGGGCGTTCAAAGTTTTCCGGCAGGCGCAGTCCACACAGTCGCGCCAATCCGATGGCCAGGTCGGTGTAGCCGGAGAAGTCGAAGTACAGCCGCCAGGCATACGCGTAAAGCAGCACCCACAGCCACAGCCCCGACTGCACCTGGGCGGCGTTCTGCGCGTTCAGCGAGATCAGAGCCAGGCTGTCTGCCAGGACGAATTTTTTAAACACCCCCAGCAGGATCCGCCAGGCGCCGGCGTTCAGGTTCTCGGCCCGCACTGCGGCCTGGGCGGCTGCCTCGGTTGTGGCAGGGGCAGCGCCGGTGGCGAGGCGCAGCTCGCCGGCAAAGTGCTGGGCGCGGTCGATCGGCCCGGCGGTGTAGGCGGGGAAGAACAAAGCATAGGTGGCAAATTCGCCCAGGGAGAGGGCGGGCAGTCTGCCGGTCTGGTAGTCTCGCAGGGTGTGCAGCAGGCGGAACGCCAGATAGGAGAACCCCAACCAGGCCAGGTCGAGATGGGAGGCCAATTCGGCCGGTTGGCCGTTGATCCACCGCAGCCAGGCGCTGGCGGCCTGGGCCAGTGGCTCGCTCTTTAAAATGAGGAATAGGGCAATCAGGAGAAGGATCGCAGCGGCCGGCAGGAACCGGCTGCGGGTCTGCGCCTGGGCCGGCAGCACGGCAACCACGCTCCCCAGGGCAAGGGCCAGCGCCAGACGCAGCGCTTCGGGTGGGCGGCTTGGGGTCAGGCAGCACAGCGGCTCGAAATAGCGGGTCAGGCCGATGGCGACGATCACCCCGAAGATCACCAGTGCGCCGGCAGCAGAGCGCCGTCCCCGATCCTCGGCCAACAAGCCCGCCCGACCCTGGGTGATGGCCCAAACCAGGACGGTCAACACCACCGCAGTCGTGGGCAGCCAGAAATCGAGGTTACGGATAGGCAGGGCCGGCTGGAGCCAATAGAGGGCTGCCACACTGCCCCCTAGCAAGAACCACAGGCGGACGCGAGCGGGGAGCCCCTGGCCTACGAGCAGGGCGAAAGCGGTAAGGACCGCCACATGCAGCAGGGTCATTTAAAATCCCTGGTAAATCCACTGCGGCGCCTGGTCGGCGGTGAGAATGACCAGAGCGATCAAGATCAAGCACACCAGGACCGCGGCCAGGTTTTCACGGCTCAACAGACGGGCGATTATTCGTACCCGCATACCCGCCACTCACCATCTTCGAGGGCGACCAATACCGGCCGCTCGGCCAGATCGATTTCCAACACTTCATTGCCGTAGTTGGCGGTGATCACCCCTGCACAGTTCACCCGGGTGAAATCACCGCTTTCCTCTGCGGCTTCACAGGCCAGGCCGTCCAGGCTGGCGGTGACCGCTCCGAAGGAGCTGAGCTCGCGGGCCGATTCGGCTTCCCACACACCGCAGGACAGGTTCGCCAGGCGGGCTGAATCTTTCTCCACCAGGGCCTGGAAATAGCCCTCGGCCGCCTGTGCGGCAGCATCTTCGCTGCTTTGGCCGCTGCAGGCGGTAAGCAGCAGGCCGAGGACGATGACAATCAAGAAGTAAAATGATAGGTGAATGTCGCTCTTGTGCATTTCTCGTTCCTGTTGGGCCGGTGTATCATCGTAGTGAGACGTTATTGTACCAAAGGAGACCAGTGGGTGGTCCATACCATTCCCAGCAGGGATAGAGATGCCGGTTGTGAGTTCTGGGGAGGCAAGATGAATGTGGTGAATACCGTGCTTGGATTTGCGCTGCTGCTGCTTGGGCGAAATCTGATCTGGCTGCTGGTCGGCATCCTGGGTTTTCTGGTGGGGTTCGACCTGGCGACCGATTTTCTCACCGGGCAGGCGCAGCTCCTGATTTTCGTTATCGCCGTTATCGTGGGACTGATCGGCGCCGGCCTGGCAGTCTTTCTGCAGCGGCTGGCTGCGGGGGTGGCCGCGTTTCTGGCCGGCGGCTACCTGGCGATGACCGGAGCCGCTTACCTGGGATTGGATTTGGGCGATTACCGCTGGCTGGCCTTCATCGCGGTGGGAATCATTGCGGCGATTCTGGGGATGGCGCTGTTCGATTGGGCGCTGATCGTCCTCTCGGCCTTGATCGGGGCGGCTTTGATCGTGCAGAACCTCAACCTGGCCCAGTCCTTCACCCCGCTGGTCTTTATCATCCTGGTGGTCATCGGGATCGCAGTCCAGGCGGGGTTGATGCAGCGGCGGCAGGCGCCGCCCCCGAGCCGGCAGCCCACGGACTGAGCGGTGAACACTTCACAGCAGCCGATCGCATCCGGGCGGACGGCGGAGATCTACGCCTGGGGGCAGGATAAGGTGCTCAAACTCTACCGCCCGGAATTCTCGCCTGAGATGGCGAGCCAGGAGGCCTGTATCCACCGCGCGGTGCAGGCGGCTGGAGTGCCTTGCCCGAGGATGGAAAAGCTGGTCGAGGTGGAAGGGCGGAAAGGGATTCTATTCGAACGGCTGGAGGGACAATCGCTTCTGGAACTCCTCAGGCGGAACCCTTTCCGGTTGAACGAGGTCGCCCGCCTGATGGCGGAACTGCACGCCGAGATCCACAGCCGCAGCGCTCCTGGCCTGCCGTCCCAGCGCGAACGTTTCCGGGCCAGGATCGATGCGGTCCCCGAGCTGAGCGCTGAGGAGAAATCGGCTCTGCAAAGCCGGTTGGCGAGCCTGGCGGATGGGGAGCAGGTATGCCATAACGACTTCCATCCGGATAACATCCTGCTTACGGGACGGGGCCCGCTGGTGATCGATTGGATGGACGCCACTTCCGGCAGCCCGGCGGCCGATGTCGCCCGCACAGCGCTTATCCTCGGATTCGGTGCGCCTCCACCCGGGGCAACCCGCTGGGAACGGTGGTTCATCGCTCTGTTCCAGGGTCGCTTCCGGCGCCTGTACCTGGACCACTACTTCCGCCTGGTTCCACAGTTTAGGGAGGAAGCGCAGGCCTGGATGCCGGTGGTGGCGGCTGCGCGTTTGCTCGAGAAGATCCCTGGCGAGCATCACCGCCTCCGGCGGCTGGTCGCCAGTCTGTAGAAAAGAACAGGCACGGGTGGCTCCCGTGCCTGTTTACATCACCAAGGACCGGATCAGCCTTTATACCCCAATAAGCGCAGGCCGTTCAGCACGACGACCACCGTGCTGCCCTCATGCCCGACTACCCCCAGAGGCAAAGGCAGCTCGGCCCCAAATGCGGCGGCGACCAGCATCACGATCACCGCCAGCGCAAAGGCCAGATTCTGGTAGACCGTCTTGCGCGCCTGGCGGGCAAGCCCGATGGCATAGGGCAGGTGGGCCAGGTCATCGGCCATCAGCACCACATCCGCGGTTTCCAGGGCCACATCGGTGCCTGCGCCGCCCATCGCGATGCCCACATCGGCGGCGGCCAGGGCGGGCGCATCGTTCACGCCATCGCCGACCATGGCTGTGGGGCCGTATTTCTGGCGTACCTGCTTGAGCACATGCACCTTATCCTCTGGCAGCAGGCCGGCGTGGAACTCGTCTACCCCGGTGCGGGCAGCAATCGCCGCGGCTACCCGCTCGTTATCACCGGTCAGCATCACCACCCGTTGAATGCCCAGCCGTTTGAGATCGGAGATGATCTGCGCCGCATCGGGGCGCAGGGTGTCGGCCACGGCCAGCAAGCCCAGCCACTGCCCCCCGGCCCAGACCACCATCACCGTCTGTCCCTGGGCTTCCAGTTCGTGCAATTGGTCCAACAAGTCCTGCGGGATGGTGATTTGCTGTTCAGAGAACAACCGCTCTCCGCCGATCAGCACCTCCTGATCTTCGACGGTCGCCTTCACCCCTTGCCCGGGGATGGCCTGGAAGCCAGTTGCCTCCGGCAGCCGGATCTGGAGCTCTTCGGCAGCGCGCACAATGGCCTTGGCCAGCGGGTGTTCGGAGCGGGATTCGGCGGCGGCTGCCACGCGCAGCAGCCCGTCTGCGCCCACCCCGCGGACCGGGCGGGCCAGGGTCAGGCTGGGCGAGCCGGTGGTGAGGGTGCCGGTCTTATCGAAGGCGATCACTTTCAGGGTCGAGGTTTGTTCGAGGTGTACCCCACCCTTGAAGAGGATACCCCGCCGGGCGCTGTTGGCGATGGCCGACAGAATGCTGGCCGGGGTCGAGATCACCAGCGCACAGGGAGAGGCGACCACCAGCCAGGTCATAGCCCGGTAGAAGGTGGGGTAGAAATCGTGATGAAGGATAAAGTAGGGGACCACGGTCAGCAAGACCGCGCCTGCCAGGACCAGGATGGCGTAGAACTGTTCGAAGTTGTCCAACATCCGCTGGGTGCGCGCCTTGCTCGACTGGGCCTCTTCCACCAGCCTGACGATCTTTGCCAGGGTAGTGTCCTGGGCCAGGCGGGTCACTCGCACTTCCAGGGCGCCGTTTCCGTTGACCGTGCCGGCAAATACCGTATCGCCCACTTTTTTGTCCACCGGGACCGATTCGCCGGTGATCGTCGCCTGGTCTACCGCCGAACTGCCGTCGAGCACCTCTCCATCGATCGGGAAGCGCTCGCCGGGGCGGACCAATACTGTATCGCCCAGGATGAGTTTTTCGATGGGTAAAGTGACCAGGCGTGAGCCGCGACGCACGGTGGCTGTCGGGGGCCGCAAGTCGAGCAGCTTCTCGATCGCTTTCCGGCTGCGGTCCATGGCAAAGGACTGCAGGGTATTCGACAGAGAGAACAGGAACAGCAGGGCGGCTCCTTCGGCCGGCTGTCCAATAAAGGCCGCGCCCAAAGCCGCCAGGATCATCAGCAGGTCAACGTTCAAGCGGCGCTCGTGCAGCACCTCTTTGACCCCATCGATCAGGCCGTAGTACCCGCCGCTGAGGTAAGCCAGCACATACAGGGCAGAGACGGCCGCCGCCGGCAGAAAACCGAACTGGCTCGCCAGGAAGGCGGATAGGGCCGCCACGGCGTTGACCGCGGTGAACACGATCTCTAGCTTCTCGCGCGGCAGGGCGACAGGAAGGGGCGCTTCCACAGCCGGGACCGATTCGGCCTGCGGCAGCTCGGCGACCGCGGTCCCATCTCCGGCGAGCTGGATGCGCATATGTCCGTGTTCGTATGTCGTTATGGGTTCTGGCGAGATGGCCAGGCGCTGGTAATGGGTGGATAGCTCCTGCGCCATTGCCGCCGTACATTCCCGGCACATCGCCTCGCTCTTTTGGGAGCACTGCGCCACCCGCCCGTAGGCTCGCTGGCCGGCCTGGCGCACCAAGCGCAGGGCGTGTTCATGGCTGATTACCTGTGGGTCATAGCTGATGCTGAGATGCCCGTTCTGCAGGTCGAAATCGGCATTGTGAATGCCCGCATATCCCCGAAGCGTATCGCTAAGTACGTCTGTACAGCGTGTGCCTTCTTCCGGTAATCCATGATTGTCATCGCTTGTTTCGAAGGTCTCGATGTTCAATTTGCCCTCCATTCAAAAGTAAGTCGTTGAATTCCCCCTCCACCTGCTGCTCTATGACCGGCCGTCCCCCGGTGGCCCTACTGCTCCCGGATCAACTGTCGCTGGCAGTCGGGGCAGAGGCCATAATAGAGCACTCGCGCTCCCAGGATTTTATAGCCAGAGTTGGCGGCTACTTCGTTTTCTAGGGAACGCACATACTGGCTGGGAAGGTCAATCACCCGGTTGCAGTTGGTGCAGGCCAGGTTCACATGTGGCGTCGTGTCCGCGTCGTAATGGACGGCATCGTCCCCCGCCGTCCCCAGGCTGTTGACAACCCCCAGGCGGACGAGCGCCTCCAGCGTGTTGTAGACCGTTGCCAGGCTCAGAGATGGATACTCGCGGCGCAGTTGTTCGTGAATAGTCTGCGCGGTGGGGTGTTCGTCTGTGCCTGCCAGCAGCCGGCAGATGGCCAGGCGCTGTGGGGTCAGGCGCAGTCCTGCATCTTGTAAAGCTTGGGTCAGTACGTTTAAATTCTGCATCCGCATTCACTCTCGTTATTTATAATCATTCTAAATTTAGAATGATTATAAATAAGAGGGATGATTTTGTCAAGTGCTTATGACATCTGTCCATTGTCATTTTGCAGATTGGGGAGGATAATATTGGATGTGCGCCAATTCGCAGCCCAAACCCGCCAAAGAACGGAATACGTTCGGACGAACAAACCAGATATAAGGAGAATAGGATGACTGCACAAATAATCGATGGCAAGGCCATTGCCAAACAGGTACGCGAGCGCGTCGCTGCTGAAGTTGCCGAAATGGTGGCTGCCGGAAAACCTCGCCCGGGTCTGGCGACTGTCCTGGTGGGGGAGGACCCGGCTTCTAAAGTGTACGTGGGCTCCAAGCAAAAGACCTGCGCCGAGTTGGGGATTGAATCCTACGGTTACCACCTGCCCAAGGATGCCACCCAGGCAGAGGTGGAAGATCTGGTCAAGAAATTGAACGACGACCCGAAAGTCAACGGTATCCTGGTGCAGCTCCCGCTGCCGAAAGGCCTGGACGAGGAACGGGTGCTGAACATGATCAGCCTCGAAAAGGATGTAGACGGGTTCCATCCGATCAATATCGGCCGCCTGGCACAGAAAGGCCGGGAACCGCTGTTCGCGCCCTGCACGCCGGCGGGCGTGATCGAGCTGCTGAGGTCGGTGGGGACAAAATTGGAAGGGACCAATGCGGTTGTGTTGGGTCGCTCGAATATCGTGGGTATGCCGGTCGCACTGCTGCTGGTCCGCGAGAATGCTACGGTAACGATCTGCCACTCCCGCACGCACGACCTGCCCTCCGTCGTTCGCTCGGCAGACGTGCTGATCGCCGCGGTCGGCCGGCCTGAGATGGTACGTGGTGATTGGGTAAAGCCGGGGGCGGTGGTGATCGACGTCGGCGTGAACCGCATTGACGATCCCAGCCATCCAAAAGGCTCGCGTCTGGTTGGTGACGTATGCTTCGATGAGGTCAAGGAAGTCGCCTCGGCCATTACCCCGGTGCCTGGCGGTGTGGGACCGATGACGATTGCGATGTTGATGCAAAATACGTTGACCGCAGCGAAAATCGCGGCGAAATCCTAAAAAGGACCATCAAAAACCGGGGCCATCGCCCCGGTTTTTGATTGGAAAAGATTTAACTAAGAAAAAGATACTTTGAAAAACGCCCGCCATTTGGTATAATCAGGTTTCGTCTACGATGTTCGTCGTAGACGGTTTCATGTGTCTGCCTGAGCCCACCGGGCTCCGAACACTATTTACCAGATAGGGAAAGTATCATGCCGAAACGAACGTACCAACCCAAAATCCGCCGCCGGATGCGCGTGCATGGTTTCCGTGCTCGCATGGCGACCGCGGATGGACGCAAAATACTGAAGGCCCGGCGGGCAAAGGGCCGCCGCCGCTTGACGGTGAGCATGAACAATCACGTCAAGAAGGTCAACTGGAAGGCATAGACCTGCCCGCGGCAGCTACCGTTTTCGCAGATTCTGCCTTGGTACATTATCCCCCTTCTTGGGGCAATGGGCAGGTGGCGCGAAGGAGACCCGGCAGGTTCAGCGTGCAGCGCAAGTTCCGCCTGACCAAATCGACCGACTTCAAGCGGGTGCGGCGGCAAGGAAAGTCTTATGCCCACCCGCTTGTCGTGTTGATTGCACTGCAAAATGCTTCCGGTGAGCAAACCAGATTTGGGGTTGCCGCAGGACGCTCGGTCGGAAATGCAGTTCAGCGAAACCGGGCCAAACGCCTGATCCGGGCCGGGCTGCAGTCTTTTCTCGATCAGGTGGCAGCCGGATGGGATGTTATCATCCTGGCCCGCCGGCCCCTGGCAGAGGCTTCTTATCAGGATACCTTAGCGGCTCTTGCCACTTTGTTGAAGAGGGCCCATTTGTTGCAAGAAAATCATGCCAAATAATAACTCTCCGGCTCCAGAGGGACAGGAACCGGTCCGTCCTAAGGCGATCGATGAGCAGCACGACCATGCTCACCATGAACCCCACCTCCACAGCACCCACGTGGATGTAGACATTCCCCCCGATCCACCTTTACGTGATTTGCCCTTAACCCTGGGAAACCTGCCGCGTTTTCTGCTTCTTATCCCTATCCGTATTTACCAGGCGACCTTATCGAAAGCGCTGCCTCCGAATACGTGTCGTTTTTATCCCACCTGTTCCCATTACGGTTACCAGGCGATCTATAAACACGGGGCGTTGAAGGGCGGTCTGCTGGCTGCCTGGCGGGTCCTGCGCTGTAACCCCTTTAACCCGGGTGGCATTGATCCTGTACCATAAGCGGGGCGGTTCCGCTCAGCTATCATCGGAATAAACCAGACTGGATACCATAGAAACAAATCAATGAAAAAATCTCGCCTTTTCCTCCTTGTCACGTTCCTCCTCCTAGCGGGCGTCTTATCCGGCTGTGCCGGTGGCGCAGGTATCGCCACCAGTTGGCCAGGCCTGACCGTGGATCTGGAGCGGGAAACCGCTTACGTGGCGTACGCTCAGCACGTTTACGCTATCAATCTGTCCAACGGCCAGGAACGGTGGCGCTTCCCCGCCGAGCCGGAAAGAAATGTGAACTTTTACGCTGCTCCCGGTCTGACCGAAGACGGCCAACTGCTGGTCGGTAGCTACAATAACCAGCTGTATAGCCTCAACCCGGATACCGGCCAGGTAAATTGGGTCTTCGACCAGGCGGACGATCGCTTTGTGGGCAGCGCCCTGGCCAAGGACGGTGTGATCTTCGCCCCGAACGCTGACCAGCGCCTGTATGCCATTAGTTCATCGGGCCAACCCCTGTGGGATTATCCCACCGGGCGCCCGCTCTGGGCGACCCCGATTGTAAACGGCGGAGATGTCATCCAGCCTTCGATGGATCATCACCTCTACGCCATTGATCCAGAGACCGGCGATTTGGTCTGGAGCTCAGAAGACCTGGGAGGCGCCATTGTCGGCCAGCCGGCTCTGGGAGATAATGGAGATGTGCTCTATGTGGGTACGTTTGCCGGGGAGATGTTGGCCGTTCAGGTGGAAACGGGCGCTATCCTCTGGCGCTTCCCCACTGAGGGATGGGTGTGGGCCGGCCCCGCGTTGGTCGATGGCACCCTGTATTTCGGTGATTTGGACGGTGTGCTCTACGCTGTAGATGCTGCCAGCGGGGACGAACTCTGGCGAGTGGATAGCGATGGGAGCCCAGAAGTCTCGATATCAGACCGGCCCCTGGTCCTGGACGATACAGTTTACTTTTCCACCGAAGGTGGTATTCTCTATGCTGTCGATGCTGCCACCGGCAATAATCGCTGGAAAAAAGAGCTGGGTGGTAAACTATATGCAGGGCCGCAAGCGGCCGGTGAACTTGTCTTGCTCCCGTCTTTTGAGACCGACGCGCTGCTGATTGCGATGGAGCCAGACGGCGATACTGTCTGGTCATTTATACCGGAAAACTAGAAACCTTTCTTTCGTTGGCCCCTGACCCCAGGCCGGCGAAAGGATGCGGATCATGCTCAGGTAAGATTGGAAATCGAACGATATGTGGGATACCCTGATTATCAACCCCATGATAAATACCCTGCTGTGGATTTACAGCCTGGTGGGGGATTTCGGCATCGCAATCATCCTCTTCACCATCCTCGTGCGACTGCTGACCTATCCACTGAACCTTAAGCAAATTAAGGGACAGCAGGCCCTCCAGGATTTGCAGAAATCCAAAGAATGGCAGGATCTGGCCAAGAAATATAAAGACGACAAACAGAAAATGCAGCAGGAGCAGATGAAGCTCTATCAGGAGATGGGGATCAATCCCCTGGCGCCCTGTCTGCCGACGCTGATCCAGTTCCCGATCATTATCGGTTTATACCAGGCGATCATCCAGGCTCTGGCGGTGACTCCGGTTCAGTTGATCAATTTGTCCGGGCATATCTACCCCTTCATCGACGCAGCCAGCCTGATCCCACTGGATAACCAATTTTTGTGGATGAACCTCAGCCAGCCGGAACGGCTTGAGCTGAGCTTCCTGCCCTTCGGCATACCCATCCTGGCAATTTTTGTGGTCGTTACCACCTACCTGCAGTCCAAGCTGATGACCCCAGCTTCCCAGCCCGGTGATCAAGGGGCGCAGATGACCCAGGCGATGAACCTCTACATGCCGCTGTTCATGGGCTATCTGGCGCTGACTTTCGCTTCCGGCCTGGCGCTCTATTTCGTCATCAGCAACCTGGTTACGATTGCCCAATACGCGGCGATGGGCAAATTGAATTGGAACAACCTGATCCCTGGCCGCAATAAAGCCCAGGAACCGGTGAAGGAGAAGGAGCCGGTCAAGAACAGCGAACGCGCCGGGGGCAGAAAACCGATCAAAGAGAAGAAGAGCAATAAAGCCTGATTGAGTGTCGTTGCTCAATAGATCGGTGAAACCCGGGAGCCGTTCACCGGTCCTTTCGATGGCACTCATTGAGAATCTTCTGGCAAGTAGTTATTATCCTTGGTTTCGAAGAGGCGAAAATGAGTGAAAAACGTGCAAATCTGGAAGTGATCGCTCCCTCGGTGGAGGAAGCGGTCGCCAAGGGCCTGGAGGAGCTGGGTCTCACAGAAGATGCGGTTGAGGTGGAAGTCCTGGACGCCGGCAGCCGGGGCCTGTTTGGTTTGGGGGCCAGGCAGGCGCGCATCCGTCTGAAGATTAAGGAGGCGGGTGCACCCACCCCGGTCGAAATCGCTCCGGCGAGCGCGCCCCGGGCCGAGACCTCGCAAGAAGCGGTGGAGACGCCCCCCGCCACCTCCCAGGTGGAGGAGGCGCCCCCGCAACCAAGAAGCCCCTCCCACCCGGTGGAGACCGTGCGTCCGGAACGGCAGGCGGAGAAACCTGCTGCGGCCCAGAGGTCCGTGGAAACCGGCACAGTGGTAGAGGCCGGGACGGAGGAAGACGACCACACCCTGCGGGTAGCTCGAGAGACGGTGGCCGAGCTGCTGGAGAAGATGAAAGTGCGGGCGACGGTCACCGCTTCGTATGGCGAAGCGGAGGATGACCACAGTAAGGTGCCGCTGATGGTCGATGTGCGCGGCAACGATCTGAGCATTTTGATCGGCCCGCGCGCCGAAACGCTGAACGCCCTGCAGTACATCTCCGCCCTGATCGTGGGCAAGGAATTGGGCCGCTCGGTGCCGCTGGTGGTGGATGTGGAAGGGTATCGCTCCCGCCGGGCGCAGCAGCTCCGCCAGCTCGCCCGCCGCATGGCGGATCAGGCGATCAAGACCGGCCGCCGCCAGGTGCTCGAACCGATGCCGGCCAGCGAACGGCGCGTGATACACATCGAGCTGCGCTCGAACCCGGATGTCGAGACTCAGAGCATTGGAGACGAACCGCGCCGGAAAGTGACCATTATCCCGGTCAAGTAACCTGGCCCGTTCCCGGCAGAAGCCGCTTCCTGAATCATGCCAACAGAGTAAGATACTATCGTGAGGCCATGAACACACAGCCTCACGATAGTATCTCGCTCAGGGGAGGTGGAAACGATCCACCTGCCCCATCAATTATCAAAAATGGCGGTTTGAAGCGGGATAATGGCCATGCTTTTTGAAAAAAGGGCTTGACCCTCAGAAATGGTAATGGTACAATCCCCGTCGCTTGTTCGCCCCCATCGTCTAGGGGACTAGGACGCAGCCCTTTCAAGGCTAAAACGAGGGTTCGAATCCCTCTGGGGGCACCACTCCGAAGGCACAGTTTCACCTGTGCCTTTTTTGTTTATATCGCTCCTACCGCCGCAAGACCATCTAAGCCTGATTGTCCCATCCAAAAAAACGCCAGGCGACGCATACAAATGGAATGGCATTATCCCGCAAGCTTCTCAGACATTAACCAGCAGAGCCTCGTCCGACTGTGATGACGACATTTCCCTTTTTGAGTCCTTGCTCAACATACCGGTGGGCCTCGGCGGTCTGTTCGAGGGGATAGCGCCGGTCAATGACCGGGCGGATCTTCCCGGCCTCGATCAGCTTGTTAAGCAGCGCAAAATCTTCAGCCTGATAGTTTGCCAATTCGGATATCACTTTCTTTCCGGTCGTACTTGAAATCCACCACCCCCGGATCATCCCGCTCAAACTCGGATTCCCCAATATGTAACGCCCGTTTGGGTTCAGCGAGCGTAAGCTGCCCGAAAACGAGCTTTTGCCTACCACGTCGAGGATGGCATCGTAGGTCTTGCCTGTCCGTGTAAAATCTTCCCGTTTGTAATCAATAACATGGTCCGCCCCGATCGCCTGCAGCATGGCCAATTTTTCCTTGCTGTCCACGCAGGTTACTTCGGCCCCAAATGCTTTTGCAATCTGCAGCGCGTAGGTGCCGATGCTCCCTCCCGCACCGTTGATCACCACCCTTTGTCCTGGTTGAATATCCGCTTTCCTCACCAGATGCAGGCCGTTGATGCCCCCGGTGGGGATGGTAGCGGCCTCATCGTAGCTCAGGTTCGCCGGTTTCAACTGCGGGTACGCTTCAGGCAGGCACACATACTCGGCGTAAGCGCCCATCCGCATATACGTGGGGGCGAATACCGGGTCGCCTGGTTTGAACCGGGTTACGCGATCCCCGATTTCTTCAGCTACCCCGGCCAGTTCCTGTCCCAGGATGGCAATTCTCCTCGGTTTACTCCACCCGGCATAGATTCGCAATGGGAGCCGTGTCCAGAAGGGCAACTTTAAACTCCGGAGTTCACAGTCACCCGCAGTGACTGTTGCTGCGTATACCTTAATCAGGACTTCACCCTCCTCAGGCACAGGCGCCTCGATTTCCCTGAGTTGCAGCACTTCCGGGGAGCCGTATTTCGTCCAAATCAAGGCTTTCATCATAACCGCCTCTTCTGGAATACCCCCCGCCTGCAGGTAAAGCTGGCGGATTGGCTGGAGCGGGGCTTCTTACGCATCCATTGTGATCACCACTTTCCCCCTGGCGTGTCCTTGCTCCAGGTAATGGATTGCATCCGGGACATCCTCCAACTTGTAGCATTGATCGATTACCGGTTTTACTTTTTCCGCTTCGATGAGCTCCTTCATGAAATTCAGGTCCTCACCGCTGTCTTCGGCGATATAGAAGTCCAGCTTCTGGCTCACGAAACGAGACAGCAGGGCCGCCCGGATCATCCGGCCGATTGGCCCAAGTATGGGACCGCCCGATCCTCCGGCCAGAATCATCTTTCCCTCGGCGTTCAGGATGCGTAAGCAGGCAGTCAATGGCTGGTTTCCGATAATATCGTATAACAGGTCGTACTTCTGGCTGCTTTGCGTAAAGTTTTGTTGCGTGTAATCGATCACATGATCCGCGCCGAGCGAGCGCACCAGATCCACGTTCCTCGTGCTGCATACCGCAGTGACCTCGGCGCCGAAAACTTTGGCGAGCTGCACGGCAAACGTGCCCACACCGCCCGCTGCTCCGTTGATCAAAACCCTTTGTCCGGGCTGGACGGCCGCTTTATCACGCAGCCCTTGCAGGGCGGTGGTAGCTGCCACAGGGATAGCTGCCGCCTGCTCGAAGGTCAGGTTGGCCGGTTTCAGCGCCATTGCTTTCCCCTGCGTGCAGAGATATTCGGCGAAGGCGCCCCGTCTCGAGCCAAAGACCTCATCCCCAGGCCGGAATGCCGTCACCCCGCTGCCAACCGCTTCCACCCGGCCGGCGAAATCGACCCCCAGGCGAGGGTCCTTCGGTTTGCGCAGCCCGCTGGTGGGGCGGATGAGATAGGGCTTGCCGCGCATAAAGTGCCAATCCAAAGGGTTGGCGGAAGCCGCATGGATCTGTACCAGGATTTCATTATCCTTAGGCAAGGGTTTTTCGACCTCTGTGAGCCGCAGCACATCCGGGGATCCATATTCTGTGTAGAGAATCGCTTTCATAAGCCTCTCCAAAAATGGGCGAGTTACGCCATTTGCAACCAGTCTGAAGGATATGAGTCTAGCTCCACCCTGCGTGACTGGAAACCCACTCACCTGCTATCAGACCCGGCCGGCGGGTTCGCAGGAGCACGGCGGGATGGTTCACGGTTTTGGGTAGTTTATGGTGTAGCCGTGCCCCGGCCACGGACGCAACGATTGTCAAACGGGGGCACGGCGTGAGGGTTTACGGTTCCGCCGCGCCCCTATACACCTGCGGTGGGAGCGCTTACGGTCTCGGGTGACCACCTACCATTGCCCAATCCGCCACCCTGGTCATGAAGACGATTTATGCAAATCGGGGTTACGGCGGGATGGGATGACTTGTGGTCTGGGAGGGTTGGCTGGCGATGATGTGTGGGTCTGGTTGGACGACCGGGGCGGGCAGGCCCGCCAGGCGCCGTTTATGGGAAGCCACCGGTGCTCGACCTGAACTGGCCGAGGTGGAAGACTGCTTGAGGCCGAGAAGGGGGAATAAAAGGATCTGTACCGGACCGGCTCAGACATAGATCAATTATATACTACTAATCTACTCCGATTTACTTTTCGGTCAGTGGGTTTTGTTGAAAAAATGTCCACATCAAGCGGGTGGCGTCGATGTCCTGGGTGGTATGGCCGACGACGATCGCAGGCATGGGCACACCGCCCGGCCAGGTGTGCCCGCCGCCATCGATGGTGTAGAAGGCTACATCTGCATCGCAACCTGTGTATTGAACGCCGCGCGCCTCGCCCTGGGCCGGCAGTTCGACCGGGTCCGGATCGCAGCCATTCCGGGCGGCCAGCGTATCGACCCAGGCGGTGAGCTCCGGTAAAGGGATGTTGAAAGAGCGGGGAGGGTCGCCCTGGAAGGGTACGATGGGGTCTGCGGTGCCGTGGAAAATGATCGTGGGTACCAGCCTGGAAGGATGGCAATCCTCCCAGGATAGTGAGAAGGCTCCGGCGACGGAACCGATGGCCGCAATCCGGTCCGAGAGTTCGCACGACAGCAGAAAGGACATGCCGCCCCCGTTCGACAACCCGTTGGCGTAGACCCGCCTCGGGTCGATGTTGTAACTGGCGGATAGATGGTCGATCAGGTCCGAGATGAAAGCCACGTCTATTGGCAGGTCGCTGCCGCCGCCCGAGGCGGGGCCGCTCCGCCAGCGCTTGGGGAATCCTGCCCCGGATGGATATACAACGATGAAGCCATACTGGTCTGCCAGGTCGTTCCAACCGCTGATGTTCATCAGGTGAGCGGGCCATTCGGCGAAACCGTGCAGGCTGATCACCAATGGGGTGGGCGTGGCCGGATCGTAGCTCTCCGGCACGTACAGCAGGTACTTACGCTCTTCGCCAGATGAGACCAATGAGCCGTTGGTGCGGTTGGCGATCAAGAAGGTGATTGCAGCCAGCAGGATGAAAGCGACCAGCAGGCCAAGGCCGATTAAGGAGGCACGGAATAACCTTCGCATGACCGTCATCATCGTCGCACCCCTGCCTGAATTACCCGAACTCCAGCCCCGCCTGTTCGACTAGCTTTGACCGGTGGATCTGGTACGTCCCTTGTCGTAAGCTGGTACGGTCTCAATCCGGATCTCCGTATCCGCTGCGGGCCGCCTCAGAAGGATGCGCATTCCTTCTTTCAGCGCGCCTCCCAGCATCGACCACGGGGAAGTCAGGCTGACCAACATGCCGGTCTTGCCATCCGTCGCCGCAGAAGCCAGCCAGACCATTTTCTGGGCGGGGATTTCGGGCGGCTTCGCCCACATCCGCACGACCGCAGGGAACACCTTCAACCGATTCTCCGCGCCCTCGATCACCCTCACATCGGTGAGCAGGTCGGTCAGCACCAGGCCCGGGTTAAAGGCGATGACCTCGACCCCACTGTCCTTCGTCTCATCTGCCAGGGCTTTGGTGAATGAGCGCACCCAGGCCTTAGCCGAGCTATATGCATTTTGCCAGGCCACCGGCCGGTTGTAGCCGCGACCGAGGATGTTGATCAGCTTTCCCGAACGCTGCGGGAGAAAATATCCCAGGGCTGTGCGCGAGCCGTTGTACACACCGATCACATTCGTCTGCACGATCTGGTAAAAATCCTGTGGTGTGTAGCCAATCGTCGGCCCATAAGGGCCGGAAACCCCGGCATTGTTGACCCAGATATCCAATCTGCCAAATTGATCCACTGCATGTTCGGCCAGGCGCTCTACTTGCTCCAGGTTGGCTACATCCACGGCGAGGCCGCTGGCCCGGCCTCCTTCGAGGCGGATCGACTGCACGGCTTCTTCCACTGCATTCGGCGAGCGGGAAGCCACAATAACGGCCGCTCCATTCTGGGCAAATGCCCGGGCGATGCTCAGGCCCAACCCGCGGGTACCGCCGGTGATTACGGCTGTTTTTCCATCCAATAAACTCATAAGTTCATTTCTCCAATGTGTGCCATTGAACGGTGTTCTCTGGCAAACCAATCATTCGAAAGAAGATTATCCCTGGAAATATACCGGATTAGAGATCAAGGCGGGCAGCATGGGAATCCCCGGGAGGAAGGAGCGGAGGATTTCGATGCGGGCAAAACCCGGGGCCGGCATTTTGTAGTCCGTGCAGAAGCTCCCGGAGGAAGGGGCCTGCACCAGCACCTCGTTCCCGGCTGCGGTGACCACCCGGACCACATCCCCGGCTTGCAGGCCATCCGCCTCGATGTGCAGTTCTTTGATCTCAGACCAGTCTACACTGTCACCCATAATCGCTTCTCCTGCGCTCAGCGCCAGGGAAGGTCCGTTGGGGGCGAAGGTGAGGTAAGCATGCCCCTGGCGCAGGGCGGCCAGGATGTCGCTCTGGCCGGTGGATTCGGCATACACGCCAGTGGACGGCCCGCCGAGAAAGATGAACGGGGTGTCCCGGTGGTAATCGCTCCCTCCGCAGATCGGGATTTTCTTCCCCGCCGCCAACAGGCTTTGCCATAAACCCACCGCCCGTAAATTCGACTCGCGCATCGGCCCGTTCCACACTTCCAGGCAGTCGAAAGGCAGTTGGTCCAGGTCGAACCGGAATTCGCAGCACTCCTCGAATGGATGGTTGATGGTGATCAGGGCGCCGCGCCGGCGGGCCGAGTCGAAGCGAGCGTACACCTCTTCGAAAGTGTTCGCGGCGAAGGTGCCCTCATAGGGGCGGTCCACCCCCAGGAAATTGGCATGGCCCCGGTAATGCGTCCATTCCACCCCTGGGATCAGAGTCAGGCCGGGTATCTCGGGCAAGGCTGTGCGCGAGACCATCTGGTTGTGGTCAGTAATCGCCAAAAAATCTAACCCGTGCCGCCGCGCCCGCCAGCCCAATTCCTCCACAGTCAGGGCTCCATCGGAAGCGATGGTGTGAGTGTGCAAATCCCCGATCAGCAGGCGGCGGGATTTGGGGGTAAACGACAGCTCGTAGGTGACGGTCACCCCTTCCGGAGCGACCTTATACGCGCCGACCAGGATCTGCCACTCGCCGGGGGCCAGGGGGCAGGGAGTGTATCCGGGTGTGGCCCATCTCTCGCTCAGATAAATTTCGGTCTTGTCTGAGCCCGAGGCCCCCACCTGGGTCCCGTCGGGGGCGAGCAGGCCCAGATCAATGATATTGACCTCCTGGCGCGATTGGAAGCCCGCCTGGGTGTTCTCGCCCGTGCGATGCCGCTGGTAATGATAGCGCAGGGTCATCGCCTCAGTGCCTGCGGGCATGGTGAAGGGCAAAGTAAAGTACGTGCCTTGCCGGGCAGGATCGATCGTAAGTTCAAGCCTGATTTCCTTCTGGTTTTCCTGGGTGCTCATATTGAATTTCGTTATCTCCTGATTGAGAGAGCGTTTGGACTGGGACGCTCTGACCAGTTACGGCAGCGGGCCGAGCACAGCCGCCAGGAAGCGGCGGATCTGCCCATCCCAGAAGAACCAGTCATGCCTGGCGTCCTCTTCATCGTAGTCCACCGGAATGCCCAGTTTTTGGAAAGCCGCGTGAACGAGACGGTTGATCGGGTATAGGTCGTCCTGCCGCCCACAAGACATGAACAGCCGCGGCAGGACATCGATCGATGCCGGACGATTGGCAGCCGCCCGCTGGAACCAAACCGCCGGATCGTGCTCGCTGCCTGGAAGCTGGTCGAGGTCGCCGAAAACCTGGGTGAACTCCGGCCGCCGCGGGTCGTGGGGGTTAAGGCGGAGAAACTCGAGCGATAAGAGCCCGGAAAAACTGGCGGCAGCGGTAAAACGCTCCGGATGCAGAAAAGCAGCCTTAAAGGCGCCATAACCGCCCATCGAATTCCCCGCAATTAAGGTGTCCTCGCGGCGGGGCGCCAAACCAAAGACGTCTGCCAGGTATTGGGGGAGTTCTTCCACCAGGTAAGTGAAGTATTGCTGTCCGTTGGGCAGATCGGTGTAGAAGCTGCGTCCGGCGGAGGGCATCACCACCACCAGCCCGTAGGCTGTGGCCAGAGGTTCAATCGTTGAATATCGCTGCCAGGCGCCGGCATCGTCGCTGAGGCCATGCAACAGGTAGAGGACTTTGCGCTCTCGCACCGGTACCTCGCCCATCGGCCCCGGATCGGGCAGGACGATGTTCAGCGGCAGGTTGACTTTGACGGTTTCAGGGACGTGCTCGATCCGGATCAGGGCCATGAGAACCCTCCTGTTCTAGGCTGTTTCAGGGACCGCGGGAGCTTTCTCAGAAGCAAAATTGATGAAGAAAGAGAAGCCGAAGCTGATCAGCATGAGGACCAGCGGGAAGACGGTGAGAAGAAAGCGGGCGGCGTTGTCCGGCTGCGGGCCGGGGTTATTGCCGCTTTCGAAACCGAACAGCTGGTAGACCAGGAAAAAGGCAGCGCTGGTGAACAGGCCGTTGAGCCGGTTCATGAAGCCCAGGGCGTTAGAAATGATCCCTTCCCGGCGCAGGTTGTACTTCCGGGTATCTTCATCCATAATTCTGGCGCCGATGAGATCCATCGTGGTGATCACACCGGCGAAGCCAAAACCCACCAGGGCGCTGCTGACAAGTGCAGTAGGGAGTGAATTGGCGAAGAACAGCGGCACGAATGCCACCGCCAGCGTTGCCAGCGCACCCCGCCAGACAGGCATCAGGGTGTATTTGCGCACCAACCTGGACCAAATGGCGACACAGCCGATCGCAATCAGCAGCACCGCAGCGAACAGGAAGGTCGCCTGGCTGTCGGGAATTTGCAGCGTGTACTTCACGAAAAACGGCATGGACGCCAGCACCAGCGACATGGCCGCGCTGTAAAAAGCGTTGGCGAAGCCCGCCACCCAGAACTTGCGGTTCTTCGCCAGGGCCAGTAGGCTGTCCAACAGGCGAGGTTTCTGCTCATCGATCGAGACTTTCACCTCGCGGCTGGTCATGGCCATATAGAGGATTACGGCGCCGCCGAGCAGACCATAGATGATGGCTGTCAGCCGGTAGCCAAGGACGCCGGTAACTACCGGGGTTAGGGCGATGCTGATGATCATCGCCACCAGTTGGAACGCCTGCCGCAGCGCATTGGTAGCCGCCCGGCTGGCATCGGTGCGGAAGAGTTCCGGGAAAAGGGCCCCGTAATTGGCGTTGATCACCGAGTCGAGCGTTCCGGTCAGGATGTAGAACAGCATGGCGTAGCCCAAGAGGAAGTTCCCAGCCGGCAGCGTTGGCGGGCTGTAAAAGAGAATAAAGCACAATACCAGCAGTGGGGTGCCAATGACCAGCCACGGGCGCCTGCGCCCCCACCGCGTCCGGGTGCGGTCGGAGAGGAAGCCATACACCGGGTTATCCACCGCATCGATGAAGGTGTATACGAGCAGGATAAGAGAAAACTGGACGGTGGTCAGGCCAAGGCTGTCGACATAGTAGATGGCAGCATAGGTCTTCAGCATATTGATCGGGATCGAGGTGCCGAACATGCCGATGGCGTAGTTGAAGGACTTTAGCTTGGGCTCGGTCATCGGAGGTCTCCTTTGTGAGCAGCACAAGGCCACCAGGTTATAGATTGTCCTAAGGGTTAGTCCCCCGTCTAAGCGGGCTTGGAAGTCATTACTCCTTATATTTTACTTCCACAACGTGAAAACTCGCCCGGCTGGCCGGTTTTTCGTCGAACTTATGGTTCCGAGGTAAAATCTCCCTTACAGCCATTCAATTCGAAAATGGTCTTCATTCTGCTTCCGGAGAGCAGGCGCTAAGATATCGGGCAGCCCGGCGCCGGGCTGCTTCCAGCGCGACCGGTAAGATCCCATGCAAAATTGAGAGGTAAGATGACATCATCCTTTGCACTCACCCACGTCAACCTGATCGATGATGGAAAAAAGACCCCGGATGCCATGCTGATTGTGGAGCGAGGCGTCGTCGTGTATGCCGGGCCTGCTGCAGGCGCTCCACCGGTGCAAGGCATCCCGGTAATTGATGGCCATGGCCTGACAGCCTCCCCGGGATTGATCGACATCCAATTCAACGGCGGATATGGTCATGACTTTACCCAGGATCCGCACACGATATTAGAAGTCGCCCAGCGGCTGCCGAAGACGGGCGTAGTCGCGTTCCAGCCAACTTTTATCACCAGCCCGATCGAGGCCTATGCCGGCATGCTCGAGGCGACAGCCTCGGCCCGGCATGCTCAGGCAACGGGTCAGGCAGGAGGCGCCAGGATCATTGGCGCCCATGTGGAAGGGCCGTTTCTCAGCCCGGCGAAGAAAGGCGCCCACCGGGAGGAATGGTTCTGCGATCCTACCCAGGAAGCCCTGGCTCAACTGCGCCCAATCGAAGCGGTAAGCCTGCTAACCCTGGCCCCAGAACGGAATGGCGGCGTTGAGGCGATCCGCTGGCTGCGCAAGCAGGGGGTTGTGGTCTCCATAGGTCACAGTGCGGCCGGGATGCGCGAAGCCCAGGCCGCAATCGAGGCCGGAGCTACCTGCGCTACGCACCTGTACAACGCGATGACAGGGATGGCCCATCGTGATCCCGGTCTGGTCGGGTCGTTGTTAGCGATGGACGGCGTCTTCTGCGGCCTGATCGTGGATGGCATACACGTTCACCCGCAGATGGTAAAAGTCGCCTACCGCTGCCTGGGACCGGGCCGGGTGGTGCTGGTGACAGACGCCATGGCAGCCATGGGCATGCCCCCCGGCGATTATGTCATCGGCGCTCAGAAAGTGATCGTAGATGGGGTTAGCGCGCGGCTGGAGGATGGCACGCTGGCGGGCAGCATCCTCAGCCTGGATGAAGCCGTGCGGAATATGATCGCGTTCACCGGGTGCTCGCCCGAGGAGGCGCTGCAGATGGCAACCGCTACCCCGGCCCTCGCCCTGGGGCGCGCCGGCCAGATGGGGCATCTGCGCCCGGGCTACCCCGCCGACCTCACCCTCCTGGATGACAGGCTGCGGGTGCAGGCTACGGTGATCAACGGGTATCCGGCTTATATTCGCCCGGGCGTGGATATTTCTTTCTCATAACTGATAATCTCATTGTGTGCAGGCAACCTATTCGTAGGTAATGTTGTTTTGAGGTTCGAGCGATTTCGCCGCTCGAACCTCAAAACAACAATTCTTCTCTGTTGACAAGTTGTGCGTGCACACAATCTCATTTTTCCGGTATGATTAAGATGATGTAGACGCGTCCTCGATCGTTCAGGGGGAGCAGCGGCTATTCCGTGGCATTGGCCGGACTGCCGGTTCCGAACAGTATTGCTTTAAGGAGGAACCATGACAGAGCCCAGATTATCCGATCTTCTCGAACAGTACAATATCGATTTCAACTGGGATGATGAGAGCCTGACCTGGTATCTTTCGGGCACCAACGAGTCGGGCGAATTTTGGGAATCACCTCATTTCGAGGCCGATACTCGCGTGGAGGCGGAGGTGGACGCTATCGAGCATATTGTTGAATATCACACCTGATCGTAAACCTTGTTCGATACGGCCCGGTCATTAATCAGGCGAATAGGGAGGAGACAAAATGGCAGAGGCGGGGGGAGAGCAGATTCTGTCGATCGACCTGGGTACCTCGGGTCCCAAGGTCGGCCTGTTTTCAGCGCAGGGGGAGGTGATCGGTTATGGTTTTGAGCCCGTGCCTTTGATCCTCATCCCTGGGGGAGGTGCAGAACAAGACCCACATGTTTGGTGGCAGGCGATTATCAAAGCGGTGCGCGATCTGATGGCCCGCACGGGTTCCACGCCCGAATCTGTCGGGGCGGTCTGTTGTACGTCTCAATGGTCGGGCACAGTGGCGGTCGACCGCGAAGGCCGCCCTCTGATGAATGCCATTATCTGGATGGACTCCCGCGGCGCTCCCTACGTCCGGCAGATTACAGGCGGCCCGGTGCGTATTGCCGGTTACGGTGTGGATAAACTGCTCACCTGGCTGCCCCCTACCGGTGGCATCCCCGGACATGCCGGGAAAGACCCCATCGCCCATATTCTTTACATCAAAGCCGCCCACCCTGAAATCTACGATCAGACGTACAAATTCCTCGAACCCAAAGACTATCTCAACCTGCGGCTGACCGGGAAATTCACGGCCTCCTTCGACTCGATCACCCTCCACTGGCTCACCGACATCCGCGACCTGGACCGGGTGGATTACGACCCGCGCCTGGTTGAACTGTCCACCATAGACCCGGATAAGCTGCCCGAACTCCGCCCCCCGAATGGGATCCTCGGGGAATTGACTGCCGAAGCGGCGGCGGCCCTGGGACTGACGACCCGGGCTCAGGTGATGGTCGGTACGCCCGACCTGCAGTCCGCGGCCCTGGGGTCGGGCGCGGTGGACGACTACACAGCCCATCTATACATCGGCACCTCCGCCTGGATCGGCTGCCACGTCCCATTCAAAAAGACTGATGTTCTCCACAACATCGCCTCGCTGCCCTCGGCCATCCCTGGGCGTTATCTGGTTTCCAACGAGCAGCAGACGGCCGGCGCTTGCCTGACCTATCTCCGCGACAACCTACTCTTCGCACCGGAGGAGTTGAAAAGCAGTGAAGACCGGAGCAAGGCGCTGGAGGTATTCGACACGATGGCGGAGAGCGCCCCACCGGGCAGCGGCGGGGTGATCTTTACCCCCTGGCTATACGGGGAGCGCACTCCGCTCGGCGACCGGGATGTGCGCTCCGGGTTTTTCTACCAGTCGCTGGACACCACCCGCGCTCACCTGATCCGGGCGGTCTTTGAGGGAGTGGCCTTCAATGCCCGCTGGCTGCTGGGTTACGTAGAGAAGTTTGTCGGGCGGCGGCTCGATCCGATCCACATCGTCGGCGGCGGGGGGCAGGCCGATATCTGGTGCCAGATCCATGCCGACATCCTCGGACGGACCGTGCGCCAGGTCAAGGATCCGCTGCAGGTGAACACTCGTGGCGCAGCCTATCTGGCAGCCTCGATCCTGGGCTCGATGCCATATTCGGAACTCTCCCGGCGGACCGAAATTGCACATACGTATACCCCAGACCGGAAGAATCAGCGCCTGTACAACCATATGTTCAAGGAATTCGTCCGCATTTATGTCCGCAACCGGGGTTTTTACCGCCGCATGAGCCGCTTTCTGGCCCAAATGCAGGTGGAGGGGGTGCTGTCCTCGTAAGAACCGGCTGCCCGGATGAGGGAGTCTTCAGGAGCCTCTATGCAGCGTTTAGATTGGATCTTGGACTGGCTGTCACGCCTGGATCCACGTTGGGTGGCCAGAGTCGAAAAACTTCTGCGTCGAATTCCGGCCGTTGACCGGCAGATTCAACAAGAGTATGACCGTCTGCTGGATGGCCTGGACGGAGCGCTTCACCCTTACCAGGACGACTTCCCGGCGATCACCCATCTCCCGGTCAAAGGCCGGCGACGGGAAGACATCCTGGATGAGCTGGAGCAGTTGAAGGAGCGCGAGGAACAGCGTTGGAGCGAAGGGTTGGTCTCGGGGGCGGTGTACCACGGAGATGAGGCCCATATCCGTTTCTTGAACCGGGTCTATGCCCTGCACTCTCAGAGCAACCCGCTGCATGCCGATATCTGGCCCAGCACGACGAAGTTCGAAGCGGAGATTGTGGCGATGACCGCTGCCATGTTGGGGGCGAAGCAGCCATGCCGGGCGCTGGCCGATCCCGAGCAGGAGATTTGCGGGACGGTGACCTCCGGCGGGACGGAGAGCATTCTACTGGCGATGAAAACCTACCGTGATTGGGCGGCGGAGCGGCGAGGGATCAAGCGCCCCGAGATGATCGTACCGGTCACCGCTCACGCCGCGTTCGAAAAGGCCGCGCACTACTTCCGCATCAAGCTGGTGCGTGTCCCCGTCAACCGTGAGTACCGGGCGGATGTGGACGCGGTGAAACGGGCGATCACCCGCCGCACGGTGGTTATCGTTGGCTCGGCCCCATCTTTCCCTCACGGGGTCATCGATCCGATCGAAGAACTGTCCGAACTGGCAGCGACCCGGGGCATCGGCTTCCACACCGATGCCTGTCTGGGCGGGTTCATTCTCCCCTGGGCGCGTGAACTTGGGTATCCGGTTCCGGGCTTCGATTTCAACCTCCCGGGGGTGACCTCCATTTCTGCCGACACGCACAAGTACGGCTACGCGGCCAAAGGCACTTCGGTCATCCTCTACCGGGGGGCGGATTTGCGCCGCTTCCAGTATTACGCGGCCGCCGACTGGCCAGGCGGGCTGTATTATTCGCCCACATTTGCCGGCAGCCGGCCGGGGGCGCTCAGCGCCGCCTGCTGGGCCGCTCTCGTGAGCATTGGCGAGGAGGGCTACCGGGAAGCGGCGCGGTGTATCCTGGACACCGCCGAGACCATCAAGGCTGGGCTGCGCACAATCCCCGAACTGCGCCTCCTGGGTGATCCCTTGTGGGTGATCGCTTTTACCTCCGATGTGGTGAACATCTACCAGGTGCTGGATGCCATGAGCTGGAGAGGCTGGAGCCTGAACGGCCTGCATCACCCACCCGCGGTGCACATCGCCCTGACCTTACGCCACACCCAGCCGGGAGTCGCCGAGCGGTTCATCGCCGACCTGCGCGCAGCCGTTGCGGAAGTCAAAGCCCATCCGCAAAAGCAGGACGGCATGGCCCCCGTGTATGGAATGGCCGCCAGCATGCCTCTCAAAGGGGTGGTGACAGACCTATTGCGCCGGTATATCGATCTGCTGTACCGGTCGAGGGATTAGTGATATTTGGAACGATTTGTCCGAATTGGTTCTTGACATTGGAATGATTTGGCGTATAATAGATAGCGCACTTTTGGTGGTAGGTCTCGCCTGCGAGGGCAGATCAATAAAAATAAAACAGTCGATCATACGTTGACGCCTCCCGTGTCAAGAACCAGGGGTGGAAAAGCTGCTAGAGTAGATTCGTCATTCCATCGTGCGGCTGGCAACACCAAACGGTCAGGCAGGCCGATGTTGAGCAAGCGCTTTGGATCACATCGATCCATTTCGGTTGCTCGAGGACATCGGCATATTCGTCTCTGGCGAGTTTTGCAAAAGCCCTTGACAAGAGGCGTTAGGGCGGGTACAATCCAGCCCGCTTGTTAGAAAACGACTTGCGAAAGCGGTCGGATGAAAAACGAAAACAACGTATGGCGACTGGCCCGGCTGTGCAGCCGGGCTGGTTTTCCGCCGGAGGTAAGTTGCTCTATCGGGCAGCTTTGGACCTTAACAACTGAAGAGTGATTGGAAAGACAGTGGTTGGCAAGGAATTGCCAACCACAGGAACCTGTCAAGACCAGCGCAGTGAAGACTTCCAACTCACGGGCAACCGTGAGAGAAAAGTTTTTTGCGGAGAGTTTGATCCTGGCTCAGGATGAACGCTGGCGGCGTGCCTAATACATGCAAGTCGAACGGAGAGCTAGATTTCGGTTTAGCTTTCAGTGGCGAACGGGTGAGTAACGCGTAGGTGACCTGCCCCGAAGTGGGGGATAACAGCTCGAAAGGGCTGCTAATACCGCATGAGCTCGGGGGGCTTAGAGACCCCCCAAGCAAAGGACCTTCGGGTTCGCTTCGGGAGGGGCCTGCGTCCCATCAGCTAGTTGGTAGGGTAACGGCCTACCAAGGCGACGACGGGTAGGGGGCCTGAGAGGGTGACCCCCCACACTGGCACTGAAACACGGGCCAGACACCTACGGGTGGCAGCAGTAGGGAATATTGCACAATGGACGCAAGTCTGATGCAGCAACGCCGCGTGCTCGATGAAGGCCTTCGGGTTGTAAAGGGCTTTTCGGGGAGAGGAGCAAGGACAGTATCCCCGGAAGAAGGATCGGCTAACTACGTGCCAGCAGCCGCGGTAAAACGTAGGATCCGAGCGTTATCCGAATTCACTGGGCGTAAAGCGCGTGCAGGCGGCCGAGTAAGTTGGATGTGAAATCTCCCGGCTCAACTGGGAGCGGACGTTCAAGACTGTTCGGCTCGAGGACGGTAGAGGGAGGTGGAATTCCCGGTGTAGTGGTGAAATGCGTAGATATCGGGAGGAACACCAGTGGCGAAGGCGGCCTCCTGGGCCGTTCCTGACGCTCAGACGCGAAAGCTAGGGGAGCGAACGGGATTAGAAACCCCGGTAGTCCTAGCCGTAAACGATGTAGACTAGGTGTCGGTGGGGTAAAAGCCAGCGGTGCCACAGCTAACGCGCTAAGTCTACCGCCTGGGGACTACGGCCGCAAGGTTAAAACTCAAAGGAATTGACGGGGGCCCGCACAAGCAGCGGAGCGTGTGGTTTAATTCGATGCTACACGAAGAACCTTACCCGGGCTTGACATGCCAGTGGTAGTGAAGCGAAAGGTGAACGACCCTTCGGGGAGCTGGCACAGGTGCTGCATGGCTGTCGTCAGCTCGTGTCGTGAGATGTCCGGTTAAGTCCGGTAACGAGCGCAACCCCTGCTGTATGTTACATGTGTCATACGGGACTGCCGGTATCAAGCCGGAGGAAGGTGGGGATGACGTCAAGTCAGCATGGCCTTGATGTCCGGGGCGACACACACGCTACAATGGCCAGTACAATGGGTTGCAAAACCGCAAGGTGGAGCCAATCCCCAAAGCTGGTCTCAGTTCGGATTGCAGGCTGCAACCCGCCTGCATGAAGTCGGAGTTGCTAGTAACCGCAGGTCAGCCATACTGCGGTGAATACGTTCCCGGGCCTTGTACACACCGCCCGTCACGTCATGGGAGCTGGCAACACCTGAAGCCGGTATCGCAACCGCAAGGAGCGAGCCGTCGAAGGTGGGGCTGGTGACTGGGACGAAGTCGTAACAAGGTAGGTGTACCGGAAGGTGCGCCTGGATCACCTCCTTTCTAGGGAGTGGCAGGGTGGCTGCTTCGGCAGCACGCCCCACTCCAGAAGCAGGGGATCACGACCCCTGCTCGACCCCAAACCGCCTCCGGTGTGGAGGCGTCGCTGGAACC
>CAYMLG010000007.1:0-96409 GCA_964391195.1 uncultured Anaerolineaceae bacterium
GCGAAGCTCCCGCCGGCAGCGCAGCTCCCGCCGGCAGCGCCTGGAAGAGCAGCATCAGAAAAGCTGCAGCCCCGGCGAGGATCAGCCGTGGCCGCAGCGCCCTGGCGAAGGGGGAACGCCTGGCCATCAGCGGCAGCAGCGCGAACTCCACCAACCAGAAGATAAGCGCGAATGAGAACAGCTCACGGAACGAGAAGTCCAAAAGGGTCAATCCATCTGGAGACATCGCCGGGATGGATGGCAGCAGGGCGGCGGCCGGGTCGTTGATGAGCAGCGCCGCCAGCGCCAATGCTCCCAACAGCCCGGAAGTTGCCAGGAAAGCGGCAGGCGTCGCCCAGGTGTTCCAGGCGGGGATGGTCGGAAGCATGTACAGGCGGGACATCGAGTACAGGAGTCCCAGGCCTGAGATAGCAGTGAAGGCGGCCAGCAGGTTGATGGCCGGGCGGGCGACCGGCTGCGAGGCCACTCCCCGCTGCCAGCACAGCCAGAACAGCAGCGTTTCACCCAGCGCGAACAGCAGGGTGAACAGCACTTCCCGGCTCAGCCAGGAGGCTCGCAGGTTGCTAACTGCCCGCCAGGCGTTCTCCGGGCTGCCCAGGTGGAAGAGCGAAGCCAGCAGGGCCAGCCCGATGAGGGGCATCAGGCCCGCCAGGAGGTGCAGGCGCAGCCCGAGGGCGTAGCCTTCTCCCGCGTAGTGCCGCCAGGCGAAGGTGAGCAATTCCAAGAAGATGAAGCCGCCAACGGCCGTTTGCGCCAGCAGAGTATAAGCGACCAGAGACTTCTCTTTCACCTCACACCTCCTCCCGGTTGGCCACGCTCCCTGAACTTTGGGCCGCCGGATGCGGGGTCAGCAGCAGCGAAGGGTGGGTGATCAACGGGTCGGGCAAAGGCGCTGCGGCTGGCAGACCTCCGCAAGCGAGCCGGGAGGCATACCGGGCCTCCAGTTCGCGACGGTCGCCGAAGTCGAGGGCGCGCAGCGGGCAGGCGAGGACGCACTCGGGCGGGCGTCCGGCATCCACCTGATCGACGCAGAAGTTGCACTTGGTCATCCGCCCGGCCCGTTCATCCATCTGCGGAGCGCCATACGGGCAGGCCCAGGCGCAGTAGCCGCAGCCCATACATTTCTCCGAATCGAGCAGCACGATCCCATCCGAGCGTTGGGTGTAGGCGCGCGCCGGGCATACCTGCAGGCAGAGCGGCTTCTCGCAGTGGTTGCAGGAGATCGACAGGTTGTAAGCGAAGACGTCAGCCACCCAGGCCGGGCCAGCCTGCCTCCAGCCGCCGCCGGTCACCTCGTAGACCCGCCGCCACAACACGCCCTCCGGCAGCCCGTTCTTGTCTTTACAAGCTACCTGGCAGGCCTTACAGCCGGAACAGCTCGATGAATCGAAGTAAAACGCGTAACGTTTCATCGGCTGCGGCTCACCCTTCGACTTTCTCGACCTGGACCATCATCGTGTGCTGGGCGGTGCCCTTCGCCAGGGGCGTCCAGCGCTCGGAGGTGAGGACGTTGACACAACCCCCGCGGTCGACGCCTTCCTCGTCCGGGGTCCACCAGGCGCCCTGGGGGATATCCACCACCCCGGGGAGGATGCGCAGGGTCACGCGGCAGCGGAGGATGGTCACCCCCCGGTCGTTGTACACCTTCACCCAGTCCCCATCCTTCAACCCGCGGACCTGTGCATCGAGGGGGTTGATGAACACTCGCTGGGGGAAGGCCTCCTCCAGCCAGTCGTTGTTGTCGTGCGTGGAGTGCACGCGGTGCAGGGTGTGATGGCCAATGGCTTGAAGCGGGAACTCCTGTGCTTCCGGGCCGAAGGGGCTTTCCCACTCCTGGATGTATTTTGACACCGGGGGGATCTCGGGGTCGTGTAAATCGTACAGGGCTTTTGAGAACAATTCGATCTTCCCTGTGGGAGTGGACAAGGGATGCGCCTCCGGATCCCGGCGGAAGTCCTCAAAGGCGACGGCGGGCTTTTCCACCGGGAGAGCATAGACTCCCTGATTGGAGGCGGCGAACTCGTCCAACGGTGGGAGGTCGGGGAAGCGGGTCTGGCGGTAGCGGTCCCACACATAGGTGACCCAGCCTTGCTCGTCCCGTCCCTCGGTGAACGCTTCTCCGACCCCCAGGCGGTCCGCCAGGGCGGCGCAGATGCTGTAGTCGCTGCGGGCCTGGCCCGGCGGATCGACCAGTTTGGGCATGTAGAGCACTTCATCGCCGTACTTCCAGCCGTCTTCACAGCCCCAGGTCTCGAATTGGGTGCAGGCAGGCAGGATGATATCGGCGAAGCGCGCCGTGGGGGTCAGGAATTGGTCCTGGACGATGAGGCACTCCACCAGGCGCTCATCGCGCAGGATCTGCGCCGTGCGGTTTACGTTGGCGTGCTGGTTGATCAGGGCATTGGTGGCGACAGCGTAAATCAGCCTGACCGGGTTGTCCAGGCGTTCGACCCCGATCACGCCGTCGGCGGCGGTCAGCTCCGGCCCACGCAGCACCGCTTCGGTCCATAGGAAGCAGGGGATGCTGGCTCTGACCGGGTTTTCGCCGGTGGGGAAGCTGTTCCATAAGGGACCGCCATCGGGGGCCTGCAGGCCCAGGCCGCTGGCCCAACCGCCGGAGATGCCCACATTGCCGGTGATGGCTGCCAGGGCGCAGCCGGCGCGCACCACCTGCTCGCCATAGGCCCGGCGCTGCATGCCGTAACCCTGGTAGAGCACGGCCGGCTTGCAGGTGGCGTACTCGCGGGCCAGGCGGGCGATCGTCTCCCGGGGGACCGCGGTGATCGCTTCCGCCCATTCCGGCGTTTTGGGGGTCCCATCGACCCAGCCGAAGATATAGTCGCGGTAGCTCTCTGCCCCCTCGGCGCCGGGAGGCATTTGTTCCGCGTCGAAGCCGGAGCAGTGGCTGCGGATGAAGGCGGCGTCCTCCAGGCGCTCGCTGAGGATGACATAGGCCATAGCGCTCATCAGGGCGGCGTCGGTGCCGGGGCGGATGGGCACCCACTCGTCCGCCAGGGCCACGGCGCTGGGGGTCAGCCGCGGGTCGATGCACACCACCCGCGCCCCGCGGCGGCGGGCCAGCTTGACGAAATACTCGCTGTTGGTGCCGTCCCGCATCTCCGATGGGTTCCAGCCCCACATCAGGATCAGGCGCGAGTTCAGCCAGTCCTGGCGCTGGTTGCCGGTCAGCAGCGTGCCGTACACGGTGGGCGTGGCGACGTTGATCGCCCCCCAACTATAGCTGTTCCAGATCCCCAGGCAGCCGCCGAAGACGTTCATCAGGCGGCGCGCCACCTGGGAGCCGTTCGTCTGGTTGTAGCTGCCGGTGCCGTAGGGAACGAAAAGAGCGCTGTTGCCGTACTTGTCCTTCACCCGCTGCATCTCGGCCGCGACCCGGTCCAGGGCTTCATCCCAGGAGATGGAGGCGAACTGGCCCGAGCCACGCGGCCCGGTACGGATCAGGGGGACTGTGAGGCGGTCGGGGTGGTACTGGCGGCGCAGATACGCCCGGCCACGGGGGCAGGCTACCAGCCGGGGGGCGGCCGGCGAGTCGGACTGGCGGTCGTCGGCGCTCAGGCGCACGATCCGCCCGCCGCGCACATGCGCCACCAGCAGGCAGCGCCCGCCGCAGTTGTGCGCCGGGCAGCCGGTACGGATGATGGTTTCAGGCTCCTCAGGCGGGGAGGCGGGAGCCCGTCGCAGCCGGGAAAACAAGTTATCGAACCTCATATCTGGTCGCTTTTATTTTAACACGCGATCAGCCGCAGTCAGCTTAATGATTATTGGGGTTGCTTGCGCCTAAGCCGCCAGGCTTAGGCGCAAGCAACCCCAATACGGTATTGCTTTGGGAGTGTGTACGGTAAAGCCGCACACACTCCCAAAAAATAATTTATTCGATTTCGACCAGCAGCGTATCCCGCTTCACTTTGTCGCGCGGGGCGACGTGCACGGATTTCACCACCCCGGCGTGGGGGGCGCGGATCTCGTTCGCCATCTTCATCGCTTCCAGGATCAGCAGGGGCTGGCCCGCCTCCACCCGCTGGCCTTCCTGCACCATCACCCGGGTGATCTGCCCGGGGATCGGGGCTTTGACCGGGCCGCTGCCCAGGCGGGGGCGACCGATGGGCATATCCAGCTCGCGCAGCTCAACGCTGTAGGAACCGCGGTGATCGCGGATGCGGCGCTGCTGGCGGTCGAAGTTGATCTCATAGGGGCGGTCGTCGATGACGATCCACTCCATATCCCCGGTGGAGCCGTCGAGTTCGGGCAGGACCACCCGCACCGGCTCCCCGTCCACCTTCACCACCATCGTGGGGCTGTGATCCCGCCGGGTCTCGATCTCGATTTCGAAGGTCCGTCCTTCAATGGTGACTGCGAGTTTTTGCATGGACCACCTCTAAGGCTGCCGGCTTTCCCGGTGCCAGGCCGACATCAACCGGGCGGGCATTACCGGGTGGAAGGTCTGGCTGTGGCGCGCGTACAGGATGGCTGCGGCCACAGCCAGGTCGCGCAGGCGCTCCTCAGGCAGCGGCTCTCCGTTGAGTGATCGGGAGAACAGGCTGCCAGACAAACGGCCATCCTGGAACTCCGGAGCGCTGATGATGCACTGCAGCAACTGCAAATTGGTCTGCGGGCCAAGGATCTGGAACTCCTCCAGCGAACGCTGCAGGCGCTGCAAGCAGGTGCCCCGGTCTGGGGCCCATACCGCCACCTTGGCGATCAGCGGGTCGTAGTGGGCAGGGATCTCGCAGCCGGTATAGATGTAGGTGTCCACCCGCACCTCGGGGCCGCTCGGCAGCCGGAACTGCTGTACCGGCTCGGAGTCGGGGATGAACTGCTTCCATGGGTCGCCGGCGTTGATGCGAGCCTGCATCGCCCACCCCTGCAGGTGCACGGCGGACTGCGACAGGCTGAGCGGCTGCCCGGCGGCGATGCGGATTTGCTCGTGGACCAGATCGACTCGGGTGACCATCTCCGTCAGCGGGTGTTCGATCTGGATGCGGGCCTTGAGCTCGGAGAAGTAGAAATTGCCCTCGTCATCCACCACGAACTCGACCGTGCCGACGTTCTCATACTTGAACAGGCGGGCGATCTCCAGCGCCGTCTCCCACAGCGCCTGGCGCTGATCCGGGGAAAGGCAGGAGGCCGGCGCGCTCTCGATCACTTTCTGGTTGCCATGCAGCACCAAACCCTGGCGCTCGCCCAGATGGATAATATTCCCCTGGCGGTCGGCGATGATCTGCACCCCCACGCGCCAGGCGTTGGGGATGGCTTTTTCAAGATAGATCCTGGGGTCCCCATACAGGGCCTCCGCTTCGGACGAGGAGCGCTGCGCGGCGCTGGCCAACTGCTCCGGGTTCTTGGCCAGGCGCTCGCCGCGACCGCGTCCACCCACGCAGGACTTCACCAGCACCGGGTAACCCAGGCGTCCGGCTTCGGCCGTCAGGCCGTCCTCGCGCTCCTCGGGGCCGCAGCAGCAGTCGTCCAGGTTATAGCAGGCCGAGGAATGTTCCACGGTTTGGAAGCCCGCCTGCCGCACCAGGTCCAGCGCGTCTACCTTGTGGCGGGTGAGCGCCAGCACCTCGGGGGGCGGCCCGATGAAGGTGATGCCGGCCTGGGCGCAGCGCCGGGCGAACTCGTCCTCTTCGGCGTGGAAACCGTAGCCCGGGTGGATGGCGTCCGCCCCTTTGGCGCGGGCGATATCCAGGATCGCCTCGGTATCCATGAAGCCGTCCGGCGACTCGAGCAGCACGCACTCATCCGCCAGGCGGGTGTGGAGCGAATCGGTGTCGGGCGCTTCGTAGAGGGCCAGGCTGGGAATGCCCAGCTCGCGGCAGGCGCGCAGCACGCGGACTGCGATCTCACCCCGGTTGGCGATTAATATCTTCTTGAACATAGGCATCTCTCCTGGTTCGCTCCCCGCGCTCACATGGGGGAAATGCCGTGTTTTTTTGGCACGTGCCGCTCGCGCTTGGAGAGGGTCAGCTCCAGGGCCTTGATCAGCACCCGGCGGGTCTCCGCCGGCTCGATGACATCGTCGATCAGACCGCGGGCTGCGGTCACGTAGGGGTTGTTGAACCGCGCCTGGTAATCCGCCACCAACTGCTGGCGGCGCTCGTCCGGGTTTTCGGCGCCCTTCAATTCGTTGCGGAACAGGATATTGACCGCGCCCTCCGCGCCCATTACGGCGATCTCGGCGTTGGGCCAGGCGAAGAGTAGGTCGCCGCGCAGGCCTTTGCTGCTCATGGTACAGTAGGCGCCGCCGTAGCTTTTCCGCAGGATCACCATCAACTTGGGCACGGTGGCCTCGCTGTATGCGTAAATCATGCGGGCGCCGTTGCGGATGATCCCGCCGTACTCCTGGTCTTTGCCGGGCAGGAAGCCGGGGATATCCTGGAGGGTGATGATCGGGATATTGTAGGCGTCGCACACGCGGATGAAGTGGGCGGCCTTGACCGAGGCATTGATGTCGATGCAGCCGGCCAGGTACATGGGCTGGTTGGCGACCAGGCCAACCACCCAACCGTTGAGCCGGGCGAATCCCACCACCAGGTTTTCCGCCCACAGGGCGTGGACTTCCATGAAACGCCCTTCGTCCACGATGCTCTGGATGACCTGGTGGACGTCGTAAGGCCGGTTGGGGTCGGTCGGGACCAGGGTCTCCAATTCGGGGCACAGGCGATCGGGAGAATCGACCGGGGGCACATAGGGCGGGTCTTCGCGGCTGTTGGATGGCAGGTAGGTAAGCAGGCGGCGCACCGCTGCCAGGCATTCGCGGTCATCCTGGGTCAGGAAATGGCAAACGCCGCTCTCCTGGGCGTGGACCAGGCCGCCGCCCAATTCTTCCTGGCTGACCTCTTCGCCCATCACCGCCCGGACCACATCCGGGCCGGTGATGAACATATAACTGTTCTGAGTCATGAAGACGAAATCGGTCAGGGCGGGGGAATATACGGCCCCGCCCGCGCAGGGCCCCATGATAAGCGAAATCTGGGGGATGACACCGGAGGCCTCACAGTTGGCGTCGAAAATGCGGGCGTACCCGGCCAGGCTGTCCACCCCTTCCTGGATCCGGGCCCCGCCCGAGTCGTTCATGGCGATGAAGGGGAAGCCGTATTTCAAGGCCATCTGCATGGCCTTGACGATTTTGTTGGCGTGCATCTCCCCCAGAGATCCGCCCATCACGCTCATATCCTGGGCGGCTGCGACCACGTGTCGCCCGTTGACCAGCCCGTAGCCGGTGATGACGCCATCACCATAGCGGGAGCACTTGCCGCCCAAATAGGTCTCGTAGCGAGGCATCACCAGGGTGTCGATCTCGGTGAAGGTTCCGGGATCAAAGAGCAAATCCAGGCGTTCCTGGGCCGTCAGCCGGCCTTTGCTGTGTTGGGTTTCGATTTCTTTGGGGGTATTCTTGGCTGCCTGTTTTCGTTCGTGCAGCTTTTCGAGATACCATTCCATGTCGTAGGTCATAAGCTCTCCTTACCGGAGTATTCTTATCAGGGTTTACCTTTCAAAAGCTATCCAGTTTACGGTCCGGACGATACTCCTCGGTGCTACCAGAGCGCGAGGAGATGGGCGATGGAACCGCTCGCCCTCCGGCCCCACTCTGGAAATCGAATGCCCTGAGCCATTAGACATAACCCCATCGCGGCAGAAAGGAGGCGCACTGATCAGGCCATCCTGGCCGGGGTTTCGTCTGGCCCCCGGTGGGGAGGCCCGGCCAGGGTGAGCACATAGTCGTCCTGGATGCGCCACCAACCGCCGAGAGGCGGCGGTCCAACTGTAGGCCGGCGATAGAGCCTGCGCACGTCCCATTCGATCGAGAAAGGGGTCCAGGCATCGGGCGGGTCCAGAACGGGTTCGATCAGGCAAGTCACACTGCGGGTGTCGACGACCAACCCCAGGTGCAGGGCCTTCAGGCTGGCCTCTTTTGCGCTCCAGGTGGCGGTGACGAGGATATCGCGGGCCGGCCGGGAGGCGAACAGGGCGTTCTCGGTTTCGGTGAAAAAATCCTGGATGAAGAGGTCAGAACGCGGTTCAACCTTTTCGATATCCGCGCCCAGCAAGCCGCAGGTCATCTGCCCGCCGGAGACCAGGCCGAACGCGGCGCAGAATGCCCGGTCGCCCGAATGGCTGATGGACAGCGAGATCGGCAGCTCCCCCAAGCGGTTCTCCCATGTGGCGTAGGGAGCCCCATCCGGACCGGGGAGGACGGTGAGGTCCTCCAGCGGGACAAATTCCCCCATATCCTGGCGGACGATGGCCTGAAGCAGCCGCTTCGATGTCCAGCGGCCTAAGAGCCAGTCCTGCCTGCGCTTGGGGACCTGCAGGCCGAGAAACCGGGCCGTCTCAGCCGGGCTCAACAGGCCTGGAGGCGGGTCGCCGGAGAAGGCCTCCGGCAGATCGGATAAGGTTTGGGTCAGCCAGCGTATCATACGCCTCACGATTCGGGAGTGTGCGAGTTCGCGCAGGGACTCGCATACTCCCCGGCAATTGTGGTTTACACCGGGATTTGCACCGTGCGGTACCCGGTGAGGGTGAGATAGAAGGCGCCCTCGCTATCGAAGACGTGCCCATCGAAGGTAGCGCCGTCGTCCCCGGTCTGGATCCAGGCAAACAGATCTTTGCCGGCGGCCTCTTCCTCCTGGCGGTAGACCCTGACCGAGCCGATCTGGTACGGCAAGGCCAGGCCGCGTTGGTGGTGGATGGCCCAGAGGCCGGCTGTTTGCAAGCAGAGCTCGACCAGGCGAGGCGCCATCCACAATGGGGCATCCGCCGGATGAGTTGCAGGCGGCAGGTCGGGAGCGAACATGCCCAGCGCGATGTCTCCCTGCACCCGAGCGCAATCCAACACCCGGTAAGCCGGGCCGTGGAAGTAGGTCTGGTAAATTTCACCGGCTGTGAAGGTGCACCAGTCCCCCTCGGGGACGAAGTGGTCGAGCTGTGGCGCCTGCTCCCGGCTGCGGACTAACAGCACCTGGCCGGTGAAGTGCGTTCTGACCACAGGAAGCAGTTCCGGTCGGGCAGGGGGTGTGATCGAGCGCAGCACCAGGTGGGCCAGCAGCGCTCCGCGGGCAGTGGGCGCCAGGCGGAGATCGTAGCGCAGGGTCTGGGTCTGCATGCGGTAGAACTTGAACGGCTGCTCGAACGCGACCCCTTCGACCGCCTCCACTTCATACCCGGGGGCGAACAAACTGCTCACCTGGGCGAAAGCTTCGACCCCCATCACCCCCGGCAGCACCGGGATATCTTCGATCTGGTGGTCGAAGAGGAAGGGCTGTTCCTGGGGATCGAGTGCAGCTTCGAGTTGGATGGTCCCCGAGCCAGGGGCGGCGGTAATGCGCCCGGCCATCAGCCTGTGGGGCGGGCAGCTTTCCAACCAGGCATTGGCTTTGTCCGGGTCGAGCCCGCCTGTGTCGTCCCACTCCTGGGAGAAGAGACCCAGGCTGCCGGCGACCACCAGTTCCCCGCTGAAACCGGCGGCGAGCAAGTCCCCTGGCAGGGGAACTCCCACTGCAGGCGGGAGCAGGTCGATCCCGGCCATCTCCATGATCTTGGGGATGGATCCCCGGGTAGCCATCCCGATCTCCCCCCAGGCCGTCCAGTCGATGGTAATGCCCCGGGTTTCCGTGCGCCAGGCGGGCAGGGCGCTGGTGAGTTTGCACAACAGATCGTTGGCGGCGCTGTAATCCGTCTGCCCGGCGTTGCCGAACCGCCCGGCGACCGAGCTGAAGGAGAGCACGGTCCCCAGCGGGAGACCGGCGGCCGCTTTCAGCAGGTTGAACAGGCTCTCGGTCTTGACGTCGTACACTTTTGCGAACTGCGCCGGGTCTTTATCGGCCAGCGGACGAGAGATTTCGATCCCGGCCGCGTGCACCAACAGGTCGATTTTGCCGCTGGCTCCCCGGATTTCGTCGATCACGGCGGATACCGCCCCGGGGTCGAGCAGATCCAGGCTGTGGTATCGGGCCTGGCCTCCGGCCTGAGTGACGGCCTCGATCGCGCTCAGGGCGGAGGCCAGGCGTTCGATCTCCAGGATGCGCCGGTCGATCTTGGCCGGAGTGGTCCGTTCACCGGCATCCTTGGCCTGCTTCACCAGGTGCTTTTTCAAGTCTTCGCGGCCCTGGCGGAAGATGGCGATTTCCGGACTGTCCGCCTCGGGGCAAGAGGCGAGATCCAGGAGATAATAGGTGCCCGGGCAGCGTCGCGCCAGGTCGGCGACGATGAGGCTGGTGATGCTGCCCGCAGCCCCGGTCACCACGATCACCGCTCCCTGATCGACCGGAATTTCAGCGCCGGTCTCGAAGGATGGCTGCTCCTGCAGGGCGATTGTATAGCGCCCGCCATCCCAGTAGCCGACCTCGACCACCCCCGGGTCCCACAGCGTTTCCTGGACCAGCGCCTCGGCGATGACCGCCGGGGATTCGCCCGGCGCAAAATCAACTGCCTTCACCGTGGCCTGAGGCATCTCGCGCTTGTAAGCTTTGGTGAAGCCGGTGACCGCGCCGCCCAGGGCGCCGGGGGCCGGCTGCGGGGGGTAGCCGTGCAGTCCGCCCAGGCGGGTGGCGCTGACCAGGAAGGCCGGCGAGGACGGAGCACCTTCGGCGAGCAGGTGCATGAGCAGGAAGAGATTCTTTACCTGTTGGCGGTTCAGCTCCTTCCAGGCTTTAAGATCCAGCTCCTCCCAGCCCGGCTCCGGCTCCAGCCCCGCCAGCCAGTAGACACCGGCTACCGGCTGTTCCTCCAGCCAGGCTTTGACCTGGGTCTCGATCTCCGCCGCCCCGGCCTGAACGTCCAGGGCCAGGACCTGCGCCCCCAGCTCTTCCAGGCGGGCTGTGAGGGCCGCAGCTACCCCGGTCCCCTCTCCGGCGACGATCAGGCGCGTCCCAGGTCCGATGCTGGCGCCGGTCGGCTTGCACAGCTCGATGGGCGGGCGCAGCACGGGCAAGGGGACCGAGAACTTGATCCCGTGCGCCGTCCCGGTTTCATCCGCCGCGGCTTCTGCGGTTCGGACCTCGACCGGGGGAGCGGAGGCCTGGGGTTCAGGCGGTGCAGCAGGCTCGATCGGGGCCATCATCCGCTCTACAAACCGGATGACGTGGGCCAGGGTGGGGTAGTCCCGCAGCTTGAGGTCCTCCTGCCTGGGGATGTCAAACTCGGCGCGGATGGCGGCGAAGGTCTCGGCTTGCTTGACCGTATCCACGCCCAGGTCGGCTTCCAGGTCCAGGTCAAGCTCCAGCATCTCCGGCGGGTAACCGGTCTTCTCGGATACGATCGCCAGCACGCGGGATTGGATGTCTGAAGTGGGCCGGGTTTCCTCGGGTTGGGCACCGGCGGGTGGCATATCCGGCTGCCGCTCTACCGGCGTGGGCGTTTCAACTGGTGCGGGGACCATCTGCTCCACGAACCGGATGACGTGGGCCAGAGTGGGATAGTCCCGCAGACGCAGGTCCTCCTGCCTGGGGATATCGAACTCGGCGCGGATGGCGGCGAAGGTCTCGGCTTGCTTGACCGTATCCACGCCCAGGTCGGCTTCCAGGTCCAGGTCAAGCTCCAGCATCTCCGGCGGGTAACCGGTCTTCTCGGATACGATCGCCAGCACGCGGGATTGGATGTCTGAAGTGGGCCGGGTTTCCTCGGGTTGGGCACCGGCGGGTGGCATATCCGGCTGCCGCTCTACCGGCGTGGGCGTTTCAACTGGTGCGGGGACCATCTGCTCCACGAACCGGATGACGTGGGCCAGAGTGGGATAGTCCCGCAGACGCAGGTCCTCCTGCCTGGGGATATCGAACTCGGCGCGGATGGCGGCAAAGGTCTCCGCCTGTTTGACCGTATCCACACCCAGGTCGGCCTCCAGATCCAGATCGAGGTCCAGCATATCAGTCGGATAGCCGGTCTTCTCGGCTACGATGGCCAGCACGCGGGATTGGATGTCTGGTGAGGCGGGCGGGGTTTCGATAAGCTGCGTGCCCGGCTGCGGTTCTGCGGGCGCCTCAGTCATCTGCTCCACGAAGCGGATGACGTGGCCCAGGGTGGGGTAATCCCGCAGGCGCAGGTTTTCCTGCCTGGGGATGCAGAACTCCTCGCGGATGGCGGCAAAGGTCTCCGCCTGTTTGACCGTATCCACACCCAGGTCGGCCTCCAGATCCAGATCGAGGTCGAGCATATCGGTCGGGTAGCCGATCTTTTCGGCCACGATGGCCAGCACCCGGCCGGCGATGGATGCCGGGGGTTCGACCGGACGGGTTTCGGCCGTGACCGGCACAGCCTGCTGGGCAGCAGGCTGCTGTGCCTGCGGCTGAGGTTCTGCTTGCGGGGATGGCAGGGGCGGCTCGGCGAGCGGAGGAATTGCAGCAGGGGTCCTTCCCTCGACCGCAGGAGAGGCCTCCACCGGCAGCGGAGGGTGGTACCCGTTTCCACCGGGGATGGCGGCGTGAACAGCGGTGCGGACCTGCGGTTCGGTGCCGGGCTGCCAGGCGCTGGGGGCCGGCGGCCGGTTGGGTGGCGTGAGGGCCTTGAGACGGAGGACGCGCTTGACGACCTCGGTCTCCGGCCGGTCCCACCCGCTGACCTGGCTGAGCCAGTGGCGGTAGCGGACTTTATCGTCCACCCGGTCGAGCCCGCCCGGGATGCGCCGGGTGAAGGTCATGGCGATCTGTGAGCCGAAGCCGGCCGCCAGGTGGATGGCGTACTGCACCGGGTAACGCCCGCCCCGGCTGAGATTGAGCGGCCCGAGGTCTGGATCGACCTCTTTGAAGTTCGGTACAGGGGGGACGATCCCATACTCCAGGATTTTGGCGGCGATCACATCCTCGATGCCCACCCCCATCGGGTGACCGGTGAAGCCCTTGGTGTTGGAGACGATAATTTGGTTGGCCGCTTCACCGAAAGCATGGCGCAGAGCGACGACCTCGGCCGAAGCGCTCCCGCCTCTGGCCGGGGTGTAGGTCTCGTGGGACATGAAGACGGTGTAGGGAGCGATGGCGTAGCGGTTGAGCCCGAACCGGCGCTCGGCGCCGGCCACCAGCTTCTCCATCACCTGGGCGATATGGGCGACATCCAGGCGGGTGCCGTGGAAGGCGCTGTTGTAAGTCTCGCTGGAGAGCAGTTCGACGATGCCGCGCATGCCACGCTCGCGAACGGCGTCTTCGCTTTCTATGACCAGGGCACAGGCGCCCATGCCCATCAGGGTGCCATGCCGTCGCCGGTCGAAGGGGATGGCTGCTTCGTCCACCCGATCGTCGGTGGCCGCAGCGCCCACCGCCAGGAAGCCGGCTCCCACCCATTCCATCAGGTTATCGCTGGTGACCGCATCGGCGGCGATGACGATCACCCGCCGGCAGCGGCCGCTGCGGATCCAGTCCTCGGCGATGGCGATCGCCTGAGTCGTGCTGGCGCAGGCGGCGTTCACCTGGGTGTTGGGCCCGCGTGCGCCGATGTACTCGGCAAACTGGCTGTGACCCATCGCCAGCACCCGGAAAAGGAAGCGCCGGTCGAAAGTATAAGGCTCCTGCTCGATCTGCTCGCGAAGCTCGCTGAGGCGATGGTGGATCTCGGCCAGGGTCTGCGGGTCGGACGTGCACCGGCGCAGGTCTTCCAGGGCCTGGATCATATCGATGCGGTTCTGCCAGGTGAAATAGCGGCGGAATTCGTCGGCGAACCGATCTCCGCCGGGAAATGCGCTGGCAAAGATCACGCCGGTCTCATCCCGCAGGGATTCGGGTAGCAGCCAGCGGTCGGGGAGAAGCTTTCCCGTGGTGGCTGTGCGGTAGGTCTGAACCAGGGGGATACCAGCTTCTCGCAAGGCGTCGAACCCGGCTGCCATTGCTAACTGCGTGGTGATGTCCAGGGATTCAACGATTTTGGCGGATACGCCGTATTCATGTTCCAGGTCGAACTGACCCGGGCGGCCGGCCAGGCGGATAACTTCATCCGGGTCCTCAATGGTCTGGAAACTCCCCCCTCCATGTTCGGCTTTCACCACGCGGGTCACGCGCTTGGCGACCATCCGTTTGCGGAACCGGTCGGGGATCAGGTCGATAAACTGTTCCCCGCGCAGGATGCGCACGGCGTTATCCGGGTCCATGACTTGCTTTTCTGCGCCGGGCAGGCCAAGGCCCAGGCCGGTGATGACCACCGAACCGACTGGCGGGTCGTAACGGTTATATATCAGGTTCGCCTGGCCGGGATGAGGCTGCTGAATCGCCTGGGCGAGCAGTTGGACGAGCGATTCGAGCGTGGGGGACGAGGAGCCATTCTTTCCTGTAGACATAGCCACATCCTTTACGGTTTCAGGGAGGGGAGCAGGCGCCGGGGCGCCTGCGGCCTCCTGGATCGGACGGATCTCGACCGGCGTTCCCGCTGTGGCCAGGGCCGGGAGATGCCCGGCGGCGAGCAGGCCACACAGGGCATGGTTGAAACTGGCAAGCTCACCGGTTTTGGGATGGTTGGTGAAGATCGAGGTCACCTCGGGTTTCGCGCCGAGCACGTCATCTACCATGCCTTTGAGGGCCTTCTTGGGGCCGGCTTCGACAAAGAGGCGAGCGCCGGCGGCGTAGAGCGTCTCCAGACCTTTGACCCACTGGACCGGAGAAGCGATCTGCTGCTGCAGGATGTCTTTGATCTCCTCGACTGACAGTGGGTAAAACTCGCCGGTCACATTCGCCACCAAAGGCAGGCGTGGCGGCTTGATGTCGAAGCGATCCAGTACCTGGCGGAGCGGAGCGCTGGCCGGGGCGACGATGCGAGTATGGAAGGCATGGCTGACGGGCAGGCGGACGGCGTTGAAACCCTGGTCCTGGAACACCTGGATGGCCTGTTCCACGGCTTTGCTCTCCCCGCCGATCACACACTGGTTGTAGCTGTTCAGGTTGGCGATGACCACATAACCGTCGATCGATCGAAGGGTCTGTTCCACGGTATCCAGGGGGGCCATGATCGCCGCCATCCAGCCGGTGTCATCCACCCTGACTTTGCTCATCTCGCTGCCGCGGGCGGCGGCTGCTTCCAGGGCCTGGGCGAAGGGGAGCACTCCGGCGACGACCAGGGCCGCGTACTCGCCGAGCGAGTGGCCCATCACCATCTCCGGGCGGTAGCCGAAGGATTCCAGCAGTTGATGGATGGCGATATCCAGGGTGAGCATCGCCGGTTGGGTGATGGCGGTCTGTTTCAGCTCGTGCTCAGCCTGTTTGATCACCTCCGGATCATCCGCCTCCAACAGAAAATAGGCGGACAGGGGCTTTCCCAGGATGGGTTCCATCACCCGGTCGGCCTCGGCGAACACCCGGGCGACCACCGGGCTAACCTTTCTGAGCTCCCTCCCCATGTTCAGGTATTGGCTGCCCTGGCCGGGGAATAGGAAGACCAGCTTGCCCGGGCAGGGGCCCTGTCCGCGGAAGATGCCCTGAGGCTGTAGGGCTTTCCAGGCCTGGGGGTTATCCGTCGCCATGGCTTTGGCGGCCTTGTGCAGTTTCTCCAACAGGTCTGGGCGGTTTTTGTAATCGATCACCAGGCGTGCGGGAGAAGAGATGGTCTCCGGTGAGGGGAGGACCGGATCCAGGTTGCTCCCTGCCTGCACCTGCTGGAGAGAGCCGGCGAGCTTCGCCTGCAGCTCGGCCGGGGTTGCGGCGCCCAGAGCAAAAATGCCGCGGAACGGGGTAGGGCTGCCAGGATGCGGGCTCATGGTGGGCGAGACAACCGCCTGAGAGGTCGGCCCTCTGGTCGGTTCGGGGTCTTGAAGGACTAAACCCCCGGTTTTTACTGCAGCAGAGGCGAACCGGCGAGGCCTGGAAGTCAGGGCGCCGGGGATATGCTCCTCCAGGACAAGGTGGAAGTTCGTGCCGCCGAAGCCGAACGCGCTCACCCCACAGCGCCGGGGGCTGCTGCCTGAGGCCGGCCACTCACGGGCCTCGTGATTCAGGTAGAAGGGGGTCTCATCGAAGGGGATATTCGGGTTGGGGGGATCAGCGTTCAGAGTTGGGGGGATCACCCCGTGGTAGATGGACAGCACAGCTTTGAGCAGCCCGGCAGCCCCTGCGCCGGCTTTCAAGTGCCCGATGTTGGACTTCACCGAACCGAGGGCGATACTACTGGAGGCGGCTTTGCCGAAAACGGCAGTCAGGCCCTCCGCTTCGGCAAGGTCGCCGACTCGGGTGCTGGTCCCGTGGGCTTCGATCATCCCGGCGGTCGTGGGATCCAGACCGGCGCAATCCCAGGCGCGGCGCACGGCGAGCTGTTGGCCATAGGGGTTGGGCGCGGTGATGCCCTTGCCTTTTCCATCGCTCGCCCCGCCGGCCCCGCGCAGGACGGCGTAGATGCGGTCGCCGTCCCGTTCGGCATCCTCGAGGCGTTTGAGGAGAAAGGCTGCAGCGCCCTCGCCCATCACAAAGCCATCCGCCCCTTCGCCGAATGGCCGGGTGCCGGTGGCGCTCAGGGCCCCAATCTTGCAGAATTTGACGAAAGTCGAGGCGCCCATATTGCGGTCCACTCCGCCGGTGATGACCGCATCCACCTCGCCTTTGTAAAGCAGTTCGATGGCCGCACTCACGGCGGCAAAACTGGCTGCACAGGCAGCATCGGTAATAAAGTTGCCCCCCCGCAGGTTTAGCACGTTGGCGACGCGCCCGGACACGACATTGGGCAGTTCGCCTGGCATCGAGTCTTCGGTGATGTTGGGGAACTGGCGGCCGATGAGGTCATGCCAGCCGGCGAGGATCCTGGCCTGAGCCTCAGGGGGCAGGGAGGAGAATTCGGTGACGGATTTGAGGGCTTGCGCGTATTCGGGGAAGGCGATCCGCAGGTGGGTGAGATAGTGCAGTTCGCCGCCCATGGCCGTCCCCAGGATCACCCCGGTGCGCTCGGTGTTCAGCGGGCGGGTGGGGTAGCCGTAGTCGGTGAGGGCCTGGTCGGCGATGGTCACTGCCCACTGCTGGGCCTGATCCATCGCCCCGGCCACTTTCGGCGGGATGCGAAAACGCTTCCAATCGAACTCGAACCCCTTCACCCAACCACCGATTATTGAATAGGTTTTGTCGGGCGCCAGAGGATCGGGATCGTAGTAATGGTCAATGCTCCAGCGGTCGCGTGGGGTTTCAGTGATGCTGTACCGCTTCTCGAGCAGATTCTCCCAAAACGCCTGGGGAGACATGGCATCCGGAAGAATAGCACCCAGGCCAACAATGGCAACCGCACGACTGCCAGGTGATTCCATTGCTACCTCCAATCCCCTAGATTGAAAACGTCTGATTCAACAGCCCGGCCGCACAATCCATATCGGCCAGCAGACCGGCCTGGGCTGCGTAGATGGCCGGGAGCCCGAGCGCAGCCTGGAAATCGGGGTCCGTTTGCCCGGCGCCGACCGCCCACTGCAGGCCCTCTGCGGCCACTTTGAGCGCCGCCTGGCGGGCGTAGATGCGGGCCAGGGCCTGCCGGGCTTCCAGGTTCAGCGGGCTGGCTTCGGAGGGGAAGCTGGCAACGCGCTCCGAGAAGATGGCGGCCCCTTCCGCATGCGCGATCAACTCGCCCAGGCGGAAGAGCAGGTGCTGGCTGCGGGTCAGGCGATCCAGCCGGCTGCGCTCCAGGACGGCGGACAGGGCGCGCAGGCCCAGCGCGGCGACAGCCGCACCGTTTTCCGGCTGACCCGGCTGGAGCCGGTCTAGCCGTTCGGCCCAGTCCTGGTAGTAGGTCCCGCGAGTTTTGAGGTGCGCCTGCCAGCGGTCACGGGCGATGGTCCACTCCATGATTTCGGAGGTGCCTTCATAAATGGTGGTAATGCGCACATCGCGTTTAATCTTCTCCACCAGGTATTCCCGGGTGTACCCATAGCCACCAAGGGCCTGGATCGCATCCTCCGCGGCGCGGTTGCCGGCCTCTGTAGCCAGATACTTGGCCACCGCGCCTTCGGTCGCCAGGCCTTCCTCGCCTTGATCCAGGCGTTCCGCCACCCATTCGATGTAGGCGCGGGCGGCTTCCAGGCGAGCGGCATTGGGGACGATGAGCTTGTGGGTATAGCCCTGCTTCTGGCTCAGTGGAGAGCCGGCCTGTACCCGCTGTTGGGAGTATTGGATGGCCCGGCGCAGCGCTTCCCACCCGGCGCCCAGGCCAAACGCTCCCACCATCAGGCGGGTGTAACCGAAGACCGCCTGGGCCTGAGCCATCCCCTGGCCTTCTACACCCCCCACCAACCTGTCCGCCGGGACGAAAACTTCGTCCAGATACAGGGCGGCGGTATTGCTGAGGCGGATGCCGTGTTTGTCCTCGGGCTTTCCGGTGGAAAAGCCGGGGGTCCCTTGCTCGACGATGAACCAGGATGGGCCGCCGGGCGCCAGGGCCAGGATCGAATACAGGTTGGCGATGCCCCCGTTGCTGATCCACTGTTTGCGCCCGCTGAGCCTGTACCCGCTGACCGCCCCGTTCTCGTACACGGGCTCAGCCCGGGTGGTAAGGGCGGCCAAATCGCTCCCGGCCTGGGGTTCTGTGGCCCCGTAGGCCATCAGGAGCGCCTCCTCGGCCACCTTCCCCATCCAGAACGCCTTCTGCTCCTCCGTGCCGCCGACTTTTACCGGGTCGCTTCCCAGGAAGGTCGCCAGCACTCCGGTGGCAACACCTAAATCGGCGGCGGCCATGATCTCGGAAATGCGGTACACATCATAGGCCCCGCCTCCCAGGCCGCCATACTCTTCGGGGATAAAGAGCAGGTGCAGGCCAATCTGATCCGGGTTGTACAGCTCCTGGAGCACCTCGTGGGGGAACTCATCTTTATCATCCAGCTCCAGGAGATATTCCGGCGTCAACCGGCGTTGGATGTACTTTTTTAAAGTCGATAGGATAAAGTCGCGCGTTTCCCGGTCCAATCCGGCCATGGAAACCTCCAAATCAGTGGGATCCAAATTGGGAGCTCACTTGATGGGCAGCGACGGGGTAACAAGTCGTTTGACTTGTTGCGAAAGGAAATTAACTTATTCTGGATGGAGCAATCCAGATAAGCACCGTAATAAGGACAGCTTGAAGAAAATGGTTGTTGCGATGAAAGAAGCTGCTATCCCGGCAGTGGCGGCGGGAAGAGCTGAGGGAGATCATGGGATGATCGCGTAGATAGAGTCTCTCCCGCCGGTTCAATCAGAACGTCGATTGTTTTGGTCCGTTACAACGACGGAGCGCCCAATTCTTAATTATTGTATAAACAGGGAGGGAGAGCTACTGTTGGAGTTTGTTGGCTTTTGTTGAAGTCGCTTCAATGAAAAATTTCACAAATGGGTTATTGTTTACCGTATCGCTGGTAGAGAGCGATGACCGTGTCGGCGTAGTGATATCCCACATCGATCGGGCCATAATACTTGAGCGCCTCGCGCATATTTCCCCCGTGTTTATCGACCAGCGACTTGAGCATGCGAGTCCCATAACGGATATTGAACTCGGGGTCGCGCAGCTCATGCATATAAGGACGGTCCTGAAAACAAGGTCCCTCCGGGCAAACGAATTTCTCGGCCAGCCCGTCGCGAGGCATGACCTGCATCAAACCCACAGCACCGCTGTGCGAGTAGGCGCGCGGATTCCCACCACTCTCCTGCCAGATAAGGGCGGCAATCAAATCTGGGGGCAGGCCCGTCTCCCGGGCGTTGGCGGTGATCAGCCCGCACCAGCGGAGCACCTCGCGGGGAAAGCGATCGCTGACCGCACACTCGCCTGTGTCGTTCCCGCCGGATGAGAGACCCGCACCGATCAGGGTGATGGTCGTCAACAGCAGGATGAAGGTCATGATCACCTTCTCCAGGCACGAGGAGAGTGTGCCGCCATGCTCGGGCGGTTGGGATGATGGTTCTTCTCTTTTCACCGGTAGGTTCTTCGCTCCACCTGAATTATATAGGATTTTTGATATTATTCGGCTGTTTATTTTGCAAGTCTCATTCCAGCAAGACTGATCGGGCGGCGTATGAAGGCCTTCTACCGGAACGCCCCTCTGGTGGGGGAATCCCCTAATTTACTCAGGAATATCCCCTATTGCCCTCGATGCGGTTCAGAAGTATAGTTTTGATGTAGGAAAATAGAACATATGATCTATTTGTGGGCGATAAAAATGCCGGCAAATATACTTCGGAAAAGGAGTGATACGATGAACGGTAACCGGAACGATCAGGAACACAATGGGGAGAACCAAAGGGCCGTGCGGAGAACAAACCTGCGCGACTCAAAGATGATGGCCCACCTGTTGGAGGCGCTGGAAAGAGGAGAGGATATCGGCCATTATGGACGTTTGACGTTCGCGATGGTGGCGCGCTTCTTCATGCCCGAAGACGAGCTGGTGCGTTTGCTTTCAAATCAGCCGGATATGGAAGAGCAGGAGGCGTGGGCGCTGGTGCTGCAGGTGAACGAGCGGGATTACAACCCGCCAAACCGCAACCGGATCCTGGAATGGCAGGAGCAGCAGGATTTCATGATCTGTCCGGATCCCGACGACCCGCGCGGTTGTAACGTATACAGCGAGTTAGAATTTCCGGAGCGGATCTACGAGCAGATCGACGATTTCTGGATGGAACGGGCAGATACCCAGGATTGAACCGGCGCCAATTAATTAGGCCGTATGGGGACTGATACTCGAAGCCTTGTACCTTCACCCGCGCGGGATTGGATCGAGATCTGCCCGCCGACCGCCTCGGTGCGCTCGCGTGCCCCTACCAGACCGAAGTGGCCGGCGCGCGCCGTTTCGATCCAATCCTCGGGCAGGTCGAAACCTTCGCCGTCATCCCGCACCTCCAGCCAGGCGGTTCCGTTTTCGATCTCGAACTGCACCTCCACGTTCCTGGCATTCGCATGGCGGAGCACGTTGTTCAGCGCTTCCTGGTAAATACGGAACAACGCCAGGCGGACATCCTCAGGGAGCTGCTTCCCGTCGTTGTACAGGTTCAGGATGAAGTTCAGGTCTGGGTTCTTCCTCTGAACGCTTTCGACATGGGAGCGGATTGCTTTCTCCAGCCCAAAGGGCGTGAGGGTTGGAGGCCGCAGCTCGCTGGAGAAGGCGCGCAGTTCGCGGATTTGCTTTTGGATGGCGGATTGTACGTTCAAGAGCTTCAGGTGAAGGTCCGTGTCCTGCACCTGGTCCAGGGCGCTGTTCAACATAAAGGTGATCCCGATCAGCTCCTGAAGCGGGCCATCGTGCAGCTCCTGGGCGATCATCAAGCGTTCTTTCTCGCGGTGTTCCATGAGCCGTTTTTGGACTTCGATACGGGCCAGGTTGTTGCGCCGTTCCTCCTCTTCCAGCTTGCGGGAGGTAATGTCCTGGAATATGGCGATCGCCCCGCTGACCTCCCCTTCCTGGTCCAGGATCGGAGTGGTATTCATCAGCAGTTGGCGGCGCTGCCCATCGGGCCAGAGCACGCTCATTTCGATATTGGAATGTGTTTCGCCCATCCGGGCCGAGCGGATCAGGGGCAGATCTTCCGGATAGTAGATCTCTCCGCTGGCATGGTAGAACTTTATCCCATCGGCGGAACTTACCGGTTTGCCGATGGGGATTGGGCTGGCGAAAATGCGTTCGGCCGCCGGGTTGGTGAGAACGATCCGGCAGTCAGGGTCGGTAACGATAATCCCTTCCGGCGCGTTGGCGATGATGGTCTTCAAGCGAGCCTGCTCGTTGGCAATCTGGGCCAGCAGGCGTTCGCGCTCTTCCGCCGCCCGGCGCCTCTCCTGAAGCTCGAACTCCAGTCGCTCGTTGGCCTCTCGCAGCTCCGCGGTCCGCTCAGCCACCCGCTCTTCCAATTCAGCCTTTGCCTGGCGCAGGGCCGCGTTGGCCTCGCTCAACGCCTGTTCGGCCAGGTCTCGTTCGGTAATATCGAAGGCGGTCACCACCAGGGCGGGTTTTCCGTCATAATCGATCTGCCCGGCGGTGATATCTACCCAGCGCTCCTGCTTGTTTTTGGTCAGCAGTTTGAGCTCATAGCGGGTGGGGATCTGGGAGGCCAATTGATCGGCCCAGGGGTTTGACCACTGGTTGGCTACCCCCCGCTGCTTGAGGACGTCCTGGTAAGCGGGGTGGGCCAGCTCCCAAAAGTGCATGGAAGCCAGTTCCTCTTGTGAGTAACCGGTGATCAGCTTGGCTGCCGGGTTGGCATAGCTGATCTTAAAGTCCTGGACGATAAAGATGGCGGAAGAGGTGGTCTCGGCCAGTTTCCGGAAGCGAGCCTCGCTCTCGCTCAACGCCTCCTGGGCGCGTTTGCGCTCCGTGATTTCCGCCATCAACTCCTGGTTGGCGGCTGCCAACCGTTGGTTTGTCTGGTGCAGCTCTTCGGTGCGGGCCTGTACGCGCATCTCCAGCTCATCGCGCGCTTGCTGGAGGGCGGTGTTCGCTTCGCTGAGCGCCCGCTCGGCCTGCTTGCGTTCGAGCGCATAGCGGATTGTGCGCTCGAGCAGGGCCGGAGTGATCTCACCCTTCGACAGGTAGTCGGTGGCCCCGGCTTTCATCGCTTCGACATCCACCGCGTAGCTGCCCTGCCCGGTCATGACGATAAAGGGGGCCTGGCAGCCTTCGGCCAGCGCCTCTTTCACCAGGGATAGCCCGTCGCGGGCGCCAAGGCGGTAATCCACCAGATACACATCGTGAATCTGGCGCCGGCAGAGATCCAAGGCTTCATCAAAAGTGGATACCCACTCGAGTTCGAACTGTCCCGGTTTCACTTCCGAAAGCAGATCTCGGGTCAGGATATAGTCGTCTTCGTCATCCTCAATAAGTAGGATTCTCCAACGAGGGCTAACCAAAGCCATTCTCCTTATTGCGATGCCAGGGGCAGCCAGACCGTGAAAGTTGCTCCATGGTTCTTAACGCTTTCAACGGTGATCCGCCCTCCATGCTGGTTGATGATTTCAAAACAAATCGATAGGCCGAGGCCCAAGCCGTTCGGTTTGGTGGTAAAGAAAGGTTCGAATAAGCGGTCGATTTTCTCCTGATCGATCCCCGGTCCGGTATCTCGAATCGAGGTGCCAACCCATCTGCCTGCCTGATCCAGGCTGATCTCCAGGGAAAGTACGCCTCCGCCCGGCTGCATGGCTTCGATCCCGTTGGTGCAGATATTGAGAAAGACCTGTTTTAACTGGTCCTCGCTGCCCTGAACCAACAGCGGAGCGTCACCGGGGGTAAACTGCCAGGTCACCTTATTCTGGTTGAGCTGGGGCATGAGCAGTGCGTGGATCTGTTTCAGAATATGGCGCAGATCCAGCTCATAGTGAGGCGCCTGCAGGCCGGGCCGGTACAGCTCGCGAAGCTGCGTGACCAATTTCGAAAGCCGCTGTGTCTCGGAATAGGCCATCTGCAGGAACTCCTGCGTTGGCGAATCGGGCGGAATCTCTTGCTGGGTGAGGTACAGGCAGTTTTTAATCGTTTGGAGCGGATTGTTTAGCTCATGAGCAACCGAACCGACCATCCGGCCCATTGCGGCGAATTTTTCGGCCCGGATGAGTTGGTCGCGCATCGCCTGTTCTTTGTTGAGGGCGCTTTCGATCTCTTTATACAGGTTAGCGTTATGGATGGCCACCGCGGCATGGGCGGCAAAGGCGGTCAACCGGCCGGGAATCTCTTCGCCGAAGAAGTTCGGCACCGGGCTCATGATGGCGAGGAAACCGATGATCTCCCCGTCGACCTGCAGGGGGATCGCAGCGTAAGAATGAACCCAGCCGAGGCCTGGGATTCCGCGCCATATGGGATCGCTGCTGGTATCCATGCCCAACACCGGGCGTAAATCCACGCACATTTGCTTGATGGGTGGGAGAACATCGACCGGAAAAGTGACTCCCAGGGTTCGCCAGGACTCGGGGTGGTCTTCAAAACCCCGGTGGCGGACGGTTCTGACCATCCCATCCTCGATGAGCATCACGGCGATGGCGCAGGAAGAGATCACGGTTTGGGTCTGGGCCAGAATGTGATCCAGCACATCATCCAGATTCAGGCTGGTATTCAGAGCGATCGTAGTCTGCACCAGGGCTTCCGCCAGTTGGCGCTGGATCCGTTCGGCGGTGCTCACTTCCAGCAGTTCCTGGTTATTCCGCTCCAGCTCGGCTTCGACTTTCTTCCGGGCGGTGATATCGATTGCCACTTTCAGGATCAACTGCGAGCCATCGATATCGGCGAAGGGGTAATCGTACATCTGGTAGCTGCGATCGTCGGGGAGGGTTACTTCCCATTCGATCGAACGGCGGTCTTTCCAGACTCCCAGCGTGGGGCATTCGGGGCAAGCCTCGCTTAGCTGGAAGAAGGCTTCGAAGCATCTGCGACCGCACAGATCGCCAAAACGGGAGCGGGCCTGGCGGTTGGCAAAACGGATGATATGATCCATCCCCTGAAGGTAGACGAAGGCGGGCAGCTCATCCAGCAGGGCGAACAGGCGCCGCCGTTCGACGTCGATGGCAGCGTTAGCTTCAGCCAACTGCTCATTGGCCAGGCGCAGTTCTTCGGTGCGAGCCTGAACCCGGGCTTCGAGCCCTTCTTGGGCCCGGATCAGGGCCATTTTGGCCTGGTGGCGCTCGATGGTGTAGCGGATCGTGCGCTCCAGCAGCGGGGCTGATACTTCGTCCTTGGCCAGGTAATCGGTCGCCCCGGCTCTCATCGCCTCTAGATCGACGGAGTAACTGCCCTGGCCGGTTAGCAAGATCATCGGGGCGCTGCAACCCCTGGCCTGCGCCTCACGGATTAAATCCAGCCCATTGCGCATCCCCAACCTGTAATCCACCAGAGCGGCATCTGGCTCATCTTCCAACAGCGCGGCCAGCCCGGAATCATAATCCGGCTTCCAATCCAGCTCGAACTGGCTGCCGCGCGCCTCGGCGAGGAGCAGGCGGGTGAGAAGATAGTCGTCTTCGTCATCCTCAATGAGTAGAATTTTCCAGGGCCGATTGTCCATATCTCGCCTTTGCAGTTAGCAAACCGGCGGAAGCTCTACGATTTCAAACCAGTAAGTCCCCAGGACTTTCATCACTTCCACCAGGTGATCGAAGCGCACAGGTTTGGTCACGTACCCGCTGACGCCGAGATCATAAGAGCGGAGGATGTCTTCCTCTGCCTTGGAGGTGGTCAGAATGACCACCGGAATCAAGCGCAAATCGGGGTCTGTCTTGATCTCCTTCAAGGCTTCACGGCCATCCTTGCGAGGCATATTCAAGTCGAGCAAAATCAAACCTGGCCGCGGGGCTGCATGTGGTTCGCTGTACTTGTCGCGATGGTGCAGGTAATTTAACAGGTGTTCGCCGTCTTCAACGAAGTGCAAATCGTTGACGATCAGGGCCTCATTCAGGGCATCCTGGATCAACAGGCGATCGTCCGGGTCATCTTCCGCCACCAGGATGGTGATTGGTCTACCGGGTCTTCTGGCCATGCACTCTCTCCGGTGATGCTATTTCGTACGAATGACAATCATGGTCGGGGTACTCGTTCATCCAACTTCAACCCGATCCCGGCCCTTACTTTTGGCCTGGTATGCGGCGCCATCGGCGCGTTTGATCAATTGTTCGAGCCCAGAGGTGTCGGAAAGAGCGTTGGCAACCCCCAGGCTGGCGGTCAACACCACCGGATCGCCAGGATCTTCCATCAAAGGTAAACGGATCGGTTCTGTGACGCGCTGGCGGATGCGTTCAGCCACCGAACAGGCGGTGAACAGATCTGTTTCCGGGAGGAGGATCACAAACTCGTCTCCTCCATAGCGGCCGAGGATATCTACTTCCCGGATGGACGTGCGGAAACGGTCTGCGACAATGCGCAGCACCTGGTCACCGGCCGCGTGGCCATAGGTATCATTGATCAGTTTGAGATGATCGACATCGACGAGAATTACAGATAGCGGGCGTCCGAAGCGGTGCGCGCGCTCGATCTCACGCTGTCCGAACTCAAACAGCCCGCGCCGGTTATAAACCTCGGTCAGTGGGTCGGTGAGCGCCAGTTTTTGAACTTCAGCGTGTAACATGGCATTCTGGAGCGCAGCAGTGGTGGTTGCGGCGAAGCTTTCCAGAAGGCGGAGATCGGCCTCGGTAAAAGCCGCGGGGCGAAAGGCGCTGAGTGAGAGCACACCCAGGACGCGCTCGTTGAGGATTAGAGGGGCAACGATCACCGAGCGCAGGACGGTGCTATCGCCCTCACGTTCTGCCTTCATCGAATCGGGCACATCGGAGCGGTTCAGGGCGTCACGGATCAACAGTGGCCGCCGTTCGCGGGCTGCCTTGGCGGTGAAATCCTGGCTTTTCATCAGGCTGAACTTGACGATTCGGGGATCGGAAAAGCCGGAGGTAGCCCGGATTTGGAGCTGGCCTGTATCCGGCGCCACCAGGTGGAGCATGCCCTTCTCGGCGGCTGGCACTGCGCTTTGCGCGGCATCCAGTATGTAGCCCAGCAGGGCATCCAGATCGATCGTTGAAAGGAGAGCCGTAGTGGCCCGGTGTAGGGCGTCCAGCTCTCGCGCCCGGCGCGCTTCCGCCGCGTACAGGCGGGCAATCTCATTAGCGGTGGCGATCAACTCTCGCTCGGAGCGCTTCCGGTCGATGGCATAGCGGATGGTCCGCTCGAGAAGGACCGCGGTGACATCACTCTTCACCAGGTAGTCGGTCGCACCCGCCTTCATGGCTTCCACGTCCACTGCATAGCTGCCCTGTCCGGTCATCAGGATGATGGGAGCGCCGGATCGTTTTACCACCGGCTCGCGAAGCAGCTCCAGCCCATCGCGTGATCCGAGCAGGTAATCAACCAGGTAAACGTCGTACTCATCTTTTTCGAAGGCTCGCAGGGCATCTGCATAGGTCGGCACCCAATCGAGCTCAAAACGGACCTCCTCTTCCCCCTGGCTAAGATAAGAGCGGTCGGCTAACAGGTCCTGCGTCAGGATAAATTCATCCTCGTCATCATCGATCAAGAGGACTTTCAGACGTTTTGCCATTTGTTTTTTTCTAATGACCTTTCCAAAAGGCGGCTGCGACAGGCGCCGGACCGAAACATGATCGCTACGAACGCGGAAGCTCGACAATTTCGAACCAATACTTGCCCAAAGTCTTCATGACGCCGATCAAGTCATCAAAACTGACCGGTTTGGTGATATACCCACTGACCCCTAAATCGTAGGAGCGGAGAATATCCTCCTCAGCTTTTGAGGTCGTCAGCACAACGATGGGGATGGTGCGCAGATTGGCATCTGCCTTGATCTCTTCCAACGCTTCACGGCCATCTTTGCGGGGCATGTTAAGGTCCAGGAGGATCAAGCCTGGGCGGGGTGATTGCTTTTCATCTTGATATTTGCCTCGCCGGTTCAGGTAATCCAACAATTCTTCACCATCCTCGACAAAGTACAACTCGTTAACGAGATGGGCCTCCTCCAGCGCCTCCATGCTCAACAGCCGGTCATCTGGGTCGTCTTCCGCCATCAGGATCACGATTGAATTGCCACGTTGATTCATCATTATTTTCCTTCTGTTCTTTTGACTTGCACAAATCCCTCATCAGAGCGGTGACCATTGTTTTTATGCGTATCTGCATCATTTTACCCCGGACCAGGGCCGCAGGGTTGCATGATTTTTCCATGCATTATCCCTACCCAGGGTAGGGAAACCCCTACCTTGATAGTCGGAACTATCCCCATTGTACCCACATGTGCTGCGATGTATATTATAAGCAGGTTACGACAATTTTTGTCGTTTTCCTTGGCAGAAGTGGATTGGGTATACGAGGTCGTAACCTTCTCTTACTGGTAGTCTCCGAAGAAACAGGCCTACGGGCCTGTTTCGCTTTTAATACCGTGCCTGTGGGCTTTTGCACAGCGAGATTAAATCATCGCGCGCTCTACCTTCGGCTACTGTGACCAGCACATCACCCGGTTGGATGACGGTATCGCCGCGAGGGATCAGGAATTTGCGCCCGCGGCGCAGGGAGGCCACGACACACTCCTCCGGCCAGGGGATCTCACTGACCCGTTTACCGGAACATGGGGCATCCGATTCGACGAGCAGTTCGGTGACGCTCACGTCCTCCCCGCTGACGGCGCCCAGCCGGACTTGATGAGCCCGATGCCTGAGCGCAGCACGGCGAGTCAGGGCGAGGTTATAGGCGCGAATGACATCCGAGCGGCGGAGCAGGCCGAGCAGTTTATAGGGGTCATCCCGGGAGACGACCGGCAGACGGCCTACGTCGCGCGTGCTCGTCCGGCGCAAGACTTCACCGATGGTCTCATCCGGGTAAGCGATGATTAGATTTCGCGTGCATATATCCCCCACGGTGGCGTCCAGCCGGTCCTGGTGGCGGGCTGTATCGATATCTTCGACGGTGAGAATCCCCACCAAGCGGTCTAGCCCGTCCAGGACGGGGAGCCCGTGGTGGCGAGTTTTCAAGAGCAGATCGGAGGCGGTGGAGAGAGAATCTTGCTCATGCAAGGTGGGGTGATCGGTGCGCATGACTTCCCCGACCGTGATCGCCTGGAGCACGTCGACATCGCGGCCGCGCTCCAGGCGGATGCCTTTGCGCATCAAACCCAGGGTATAAACCGATTCGCGCTGCAGGTGTTGGGAGATAAACAGGCTGACCACCACCGCCAACATCAGGGGGAGGATGATGCGGTAATCGTTGGTCATCTCGAACAGGAGCAAGATGGCGGTGAGGGGAGCGTGCACAGCCCCGGCCAGAACGGCTGCCATGCCGACCATGGCGAAAGCGGGCGTGGCGACCGGCAGCCCGGGGAAGAGCTGGCCAGCGATCGAGGCAACCGCCGCTCCAAGCGCTGCGCCCAGGAAGAGAGAGGGCGCAAACACCCCGCCCATGAAGCCACCCCCGATGCTGATCGCGGTGAGCACCAGCTTGGCGGCTACCAGGATGAGCAGCAGCCCGGTGGCGATCGCTTCACCCGCCAGGATCGATTCGATGGTCTCATAGCCGACGCCGAATATCTGGGGGAGGAAGATACCGGCAGTGCCGACGATCAGCCCGGCGATGGCCGGTTTGATCCAGCGGGGCAGGTCCAGGGATTGGAAAGTGTCCTGGGCAAAATAGAGGCAGCGCACGTAAAGGGCGGCAACCGGCCCGGCGAGCAGCCCCAGGAGCAGGTAAAAAGGCAGATCTGCCGGGCCCTGAAAGGCGTACGCGGGGACCCGAAAGGCGGGCTGTGGACCGGAGATCGCCTGGGTGAGCACCGAGGAGACCACGGAGGCAAGGACGACGATGCCCAGGGCGTTCCCGCTGATTTCCCCCAGCACCACCTCAAGGGCAAAGAACACACCGGCGATGGGGGCGTTGAAGGCGGCTGCCACTCCGGCGGCGGCGCCGCCCGCGACCAGGGCCCGCATGCGTTCATCGGAGAGGCGCAGTCGCTGGCCGACCATAGATCCGATATTCGCACCGATCTGCACCGAAGGGTCCTCCGGCCCGACCGAGGCCCCGCTGCCGATGCTCAAGGCGGCGGCGACCGCTTTTGCCGGGAGCCGCCGGTAACGCAGCCGGCTCCCGGCCAGGGCGACAGCCTCCATAATCCCTGCAACCCCATGATGCCGTTCGACGCCCACGAAGAAATAGGCGATCAGGCCGACGATGAGCCCGCCCAAAACGGGAATGACAGTCACCGTCCAGGCGCCCAGCTCGGAAATGGCCGCACCGACCGTATCGAAGAAAAACCAATGCCCCCATTCGATGAGCTGTTTGAAGAGCCATACCCCTGCGCCGCTGACCAGGCCAACCACCGAAGCGGTCAACGAAAGCATCAGGGTTGGGTTCGGTTGAATGCGATCTAACCAACTCAGACGAGGTCCGATAAAAGGTACGTTTGATACTTTCATGCGCGATTTATGATTGTTATGTTGTTTTTAACTGCATCGAAGGCCGGCTTTCAGCACTGCCGACGACACCGGCGCTCGACACCTTAATTTGCCAGCTATAAAGTATACCCCCGTTGGGTCTGGCGGCTGTTTTCAAGTCAGGCGCTGGAAGATATGCCTGGAGTGGCCTTGCGGACGGTTAAATAACAAGAAGCCGCCCTGATGGACGGCTTCCTGCCGCGCTGCGGATCCCTTTAGCTTACATCGAGGAGGGATGCCGCAGCGCTGCACAAGTTACTACTATCGTACATATTGGCAACACCTCCTCGTATGTGGGATAGCGTTGTTCTGCGGGCGAGGCGGTGTTCGCATCAGCCCTGTTCGGCAGTGAGGGGCCAGTTTTCGGGCCATACCGACGGAAGTAGTATCCTATAAAAGGATTGAAATGTCAATAGCGATAAGGTTAGTCGATATTAATCCGTACAGCCCCGCCAGGCGAACAAAAAGCTGCCGTTACCGGTGCGGATTACTGGTTCAGTCCGGGCCAGGTGTCCATCGGCTGGGTGGATTGGACCAGATGCATGCCCGCTTCGGCGAATCTGGCATAAGCCGCCGCGGCTTCTTCGGTATAGTCCACCACGCCGGGGACGACGACCGGGGAGGTGCAGTCTTCCAACAGGTAGATTTTTCCGGCCAGGGCCGGGTCGTGGAGGCGGATATCACTGAGCAGGTCGTCGATTGTCCAGGCGACGCAGTGACTCTTGGCCTGTCCGGCGATGATGAGCATATCGGCCCTCAGCAGCTTGTCCAGGATTCTTCCACTGCGCTGGGCAATCTGGCCGCCATCCGGCCCTTCCACCACCTCAGGCCCAATGGCGGAATAGCTCTCGGTGAGTGTGTAGCTGCCCTTGAGGATCATATCCGGCTGGCTGCAGCGGGCGATGGCGTGAAAGAAAACCGCCTCTTCGATGGCCGGAACCAGGGCATGGCCAATGCCGCCTAACATCGCATGGTAAGGCCAGATGGTGAGGGCATATTTACCCAGGTTGGCAAGCTGGCGGGTGTAATGCTGGAGTTGTGCCTGCCCGTATTCCGGGCTGATGCCCAGGCTGGGGGCGACGGCCGGGTTGAACCGCCAGCGACCCTGTTCCACATCCTCCGCCGTCACCAGGGTGAGGGGGTCTGGATGGCGGCCGCGTTCGTCAATCAGGAAGATAGCATGGAAGATCTGCACCGGCTGGTGCGTATCCATCGTCAGCGCGATCTCGCTCAGGTGGACGAGGTTCGTGTAGATGAATTGCGCCAGGCGGATATTGTCCTCCACCGCGCCGTTCCCCGAGCGCCCGCCGACGAACAGCTCGTAGCCGGGGATGCAGAAGGTGTTCTGCACGTCGATGCCGAGCAGAACGATTTTCAATTGGTCCTCAGCAGCGGGGGGAATGGCGTGTTGCGCAGCCCAATCGGCCGCCTGCCTGGCCCGTTCTTCATAGGGTACTTTCCAGACCTCTCCAACCCGGCTGGCTTCGAAGAAGCCGGGGGTTGGTAGTTGGCGCAGCTTGACCCTTGTTCCCATAGACTCTCCTTTTCGAACTGCGTTGGGGTTTAGTGGGTGTCGGGCGGGGCGAGGTTTTCAGCGCCGGGCAGTTTGCCGGCCAGTTGGGAGGGTTTGTGAATAAGAATAGGGAGGTGCTGAGGGCAGATATACGCCTGCTGATCGCCGAACAACAGGGGGATCAGCGGGACTTCACTATTCGTTCGCCCACATTCCAGGCAGGCGACCAACCGGGTGACATTTTCTGGCATAAATTTCTCCTTTTGAAATTCCCATTTCCGGGATTATCTTGGTTTTCGGGAGGATCTGCCGCCTTTCGGCGGTGAGCCGCGATAAGAAGGGGCGGTAATGAAGAGATGGGTGCATAAGCGCCGATCTTCCATACGGCTACGTAAGCGCGCGTCCATCTCGTCTTTGTAGTTGGCCGTAGTGATTATGGTCGGCAGGGCGGTGATATAACGGTAATCGAATAACTGATAAAGCTTTTCGCGGGCCCAAGGGGTGGCCGATTGGGCCCCGAGGTCATCCAAGATCAGCAGCGGACAGGTACGGATCTCTTCGAACCTCCGGTCCAGGGTGATCGTGCTGTTGGGATTGAAAGTAGCGCGCAGGTGATCCAGCAGATCGATAACGCTTAGGAAGATGGGCTGTTCGCCCAGGTCGGCCCGGAAGTTACCGATGGCCGCTGCCAGATGGGTCTTGCCGCAGCCGTGGGTGCCGCTGAAAATGAGCCAACCCTGGGGCGTGGCGGCGAATTTACGCGCCTCTGTGAAGGCAGTTTCCAGGCTTTTCAATTCTTCGGCCTTCAGCCCTTCACCTTTACGCAGCTCGAAATTGGCAAAAGTGAGCTGGTGCAGCAGGTCGAGCGATGAGAGCGGGTGGTGGCCGATATCCCCTGCCGGACGGCGGTAGTCGGGAGCATTGATCCGCACAATGGACACCAATTCGGGGTCCTCCAGGCGGGACCGGATGCGCCCTTCCATATCATCCAGGCTTAGATTGGTGGTGACCACCAGAGGCAAGCGGTTGATATAGCGGTAATTGAGGATTTGGAAGAGCTTTTCCTGCGCCCAGGGGGTGGCATTCTGAGTGCCGAAATCGTCCAGGATCAGCAGCGGGGCGGTGCGGATCTCCTCGAAGCGGGTTTCAAAGCGGGTATCGGCGCTCGAATAGGAGAAACGCAGCGAGTCGAGCAGGTCGGGCACGGTGATGAACAGGGTGGGGACGCCCAGGGAGACCGCAAAATTGGCGATGGCCGCAGCCAGATGGGTTTTGCCGCAGCCGTAGCTACCGATAAACAGCAGCCAGCCGTTGAGCGATTGGGCGAACTGCTGGGCGTGGTTATATGCCCGCTCCAGGGAATCGGCCTGCTGAGGCCACAGACCAACCCGCCCGCGAGGGCGGAAATTCTCGAAGGTCAGGTGCTGCAGTTCGCTCAAATTGCTCAGGGCGAACAGGCGGCGGCGCACCTCCTGATTGATCTCTTGCGAGCGGCAAGGACAGACCTGCACCCGGCCGAATTCCGGGTGGCCCACAGGCAGATCTTGCCGCAGATAGCCGATCCCATGGCAGATCGGGCAGTTGGGATCACCCGGCAAATCGTGGGGTGGAGGTCCGGGCGGGTCGCTTTCCTTCCCTGGCTCAGTTCCCCCACTCGGAGTACCGTTGGCGATCCTTTTCAGAGTCTCGTCTATTCGTTCGCTCATCGCGTCCTTCCTGCTGCCACCGGTCGAGAATCGCGGTGATGTACCGCCAGTTGCGTTTATTGTTCTCTACGGCGATGCGGATGGCTTCTTCAATCCACGGAAGAGGGTAAGAATTTTCGGCGTCACGCAGCGCGTCGGCGATCAACGGGGTCAACGGGCCGATATTCTCCTCATACAGGCGAAAGATGTTGGGCGGCTCGAGGGCCAACTCGACCGGCAGATGGGGGGCGCCTTGCGGGCGCCATTCACCGCGCTGGATCGCTCGAACCGCGGCCCGGCCTTTCGGGCTGTTTAAAAAGTATAACATTTCTGGTCCCTGTCCCAGGTCGATCTCGGCGCCAAGCAGCGATTTCCGGCGGAGGGCATTGTCGAGCGCTCGATCCAGGGCCGCAGGCGCCGATTCCGGCGCGGGGTCCAGGCTGCTCATAAAGCGCTCATCCGCCAGGAAATCGGACTTACGCAGGTAGCGGAACGCGCCTTCCATCCGGTCGAGACGCCAGAGGACATACAGGAACAACTTGAGCTCACCCAGGTCGTCGATCTGCGGGAGTAGCTCGGTGAAGAAATCGTTGGGGACCGGAGTCAGGCGGACCCGGCCTTCGGGAAAACCGCGAAAGGTAGACATATTACGACACCTGCGACAGGTCCACCCGGCGGGTGGCAGCGTTTTCGAATTTGGCCAGGTTGCTGCGGAAAACCAGGTCGATGGAGCCAACCGGGCCATTGCGGTGCTTTGCAACCTTTATCTGGGCCAGGTTTTGCTTCGCAGCGTCCTTATCGTACATCTCCGGGCGGTGGATGAACATGACGATATCTGCATCCTGCTCCAGGCTGCCGCTCTCGCGCAGGTCGGAAAGCTGAGGTTCTTTATCTGCCCGCTGCTCAACGGCGCGGGAGAGCTGGGCGGCGGCCAACACGGGGACGTTCAACTCCCGGGCCAGGATTTTTAGATTGCGAGAGATGTGGGACACTTCCTGCACCCGGTTATCGCTGCGTATCCCCCCGCTCATCAACTGCAGGTAGTCGATCACGATCAAATCGAGCTGGAACTCGAGGTGAATACGGCGGCACTTGGTGCGCAGTTGGAGAGGGGTGAGGGCTGGCGTGTCGTCGAGAAAGATGTGCGTATCACTCAAGACTTCAATCGCATGGGTGAACTTCGGCCATTCTTCTTCGTTCAGTTTCCCGGTGCGCAGCCGCTGGGAGTCGATCCCGGTTTCCTGGGCGATCAACCGTTGGACGAGTTGTTCGTTGGACATTTCGAGCGAGAAGATGGCCACGTGTTTTTTGTGGATCTGGGCTGCATTCTTGGCAATGGAGAGCATGAAGGCCGTTTTACCCATGCCCGGGCGCCCGGCGACGATCAACAGGTCCGAGGGCTGAAGGCCGTTGAGCATGCGGTCCAGGTCGATAAACCCGGTAGGCACGCCATAGATGTCGTCCCCCCGGCGGTAGAGCTGGTCGATGCGGTCATAGTAGTCGGAGAGCACCTGCCGGATGGACTCCAGGTCGCGGGTCATCCGGCGCTCGCTCACGCCGAAGACAGCCTTCTCGGCCTCATCCATCACCGAGTCGATGCCGAGCTCCTCCTGGTAAGCCAGCTTGGCGATATCGTTGGCGGCCTCCAGCATCCGGCGGCGGATGGAAGTCTCTTCAACCAGGCGGCCATAAGCTTCTGCGTGGAGAGAGGTGGGGACGTTGTTGATCAGAGAGGTGAGATATGCCGGCCCGCCAATTTCGGCCAGGTGGCCCATCTGATCTAATTCTTCGGAGACGGTAAGGAAATCGAGGGGGACACGCCGCTCGTGAAGGCGGTTGAACGCCTCCCAAATAAAGCGGTGGCGGTGGATGTAGAAATCGCCTGCCTGGAGGAATTGGGCAACGTCGTAGTAAGCCTCGGGATTGATGAGGACCGAACCGAGGACAGCTTCTTCAGCCTCCCGGCTGTGAGGGACAATTTGAGGGCCAGGGGAGGTGGTGGTTTCGGGGGGAGAGAAATCGCTCATTCAGATTGAGGAAGGATGCGTTTAATAAAAACCGGGGTGAGCCGACCGGCGGGCCGGCATACCCCGGTGCGAGTTTTGCCGATCCAGCAGGTCAATCTTCCCCTTCTTCGTTATTTTCTTCATCGTCGGTATCTTCGAGATCCAGGTTATTAAGAAATTCCTGGAAAACAGAGAGGCGTTCTTCGCTCGCGTCTGATTCGCCTTCATCAGCCGGCTCGCCCTGCGGTTCTTCACCTTCCTGCAGATCTTCCTCAGGAACGATCCCGGCTGCATCCATAACGGAGCGGGCCACCAGGATCGGAACGTGCGAGCGCACGGCGATTGCTAAAGCGTCGGATGGGCGGGAGTCGATGTTGAGCGTACGGCCGTTAACCTCAGCTACGATATTACCATAGAAGGTGTCGTCCCGCAGAGCAACAACTTCCACTCGTACAATGCGGGCGCTGAATTCATTGAATACATTTTTCAGCAAGTCATGGGTTAATGGGCGAGCCACTTCGACTTCCTGCAGGGCGATCGTGATCGATTCTGCCTCGTAGATACCAATCCAGATTGGCAGGTATCGCTCAGCCTGTTTCTCGCGTAAGATCACGATTCGTTGTTGTGACATCAGGCTGACGCGAATACTGTCGATAACTACTTCGACCATATCAGACATAAAGTGCCTCCCTAACAACCCCGCCGGGTAATATCGTTCATGTTCGTCGTTTTGGTACCTTCTCGCGCTGTCAGTACACGCAGGCGAGTACTCTATTTTCCCCTTTTGCGGTGCCGGTTGCGTGTACCCTGCATTACAATGTATTCTAACATGGGGCTGTCCCTGGCGCAACATTATCAACTCACCAACGTGTTGCTAATCTGATGCTCTCTATTCGACGGTGGGGCAAATTGTTAAAGTGCCTCTGTTTTAATGTTAAAGAACGGTACTTCTGTTCTATTTTCAATTTTCCTGATCAAGGGTATAATGCCCGACGAGCTTAGGATGTAACGCTAGACACACCACGGCGGAATTGACTGCGGCAGACAATGCTGGCTGCAATCTCCAGGGCGAACTTCTGTCGGGGAAGTTGCATAAGTGCAGAAGTTAATAAGCGCACGGGGGGAACCTGACGTCTCCGTGGAAATGAACAGGTGATCGGTGAGCAAAGCCAGGATTTTATGGATCGAAGGGAAACGGGCTGAAAGCCCGTCTTTCATCCCGGGTCTCAGGAAAAAAGGATTTTCGGTGGAAATGGTTTCGACGGGCAGTGAGGCCCTCGCCCGCCTGGAGGAACTGGATCCAGATCTGGTCGTGCTGAATGCGGCCTCGATGCGTACCAGCGGGCGCAGGATATGCCAGTCATTACGGCAGCAAATGAACGGGCTGCCCATACTGGTCATTTCTACCAGGGAAAATTCGCTGTCTGGGGAAACCTGTGCGAACGCTGTACTGAAGCTTCCTTTCACCGTCCGAAAGCTGGTCAACCGCATAACTCCCCTGCTGCCCGGCGATGCGGGAAAGGTGCTGCATGTCGGCCCAATCCGCCTGGATACCGAACACAGGCGAGTGCGCTGCCAGGGGCGAGAGGCGCGTCTCACCCCCCGCTTGGCCTGCCTGCTGCAAACCCTGATGGCTCATCGTGGCGAAGTCATGGAGCGGGAGCGGCTTTTCCAGGAAGTGTGGAGTACGGAATACACCGGCGATACCCGCACCCTGGATGTGCATATCAGTTGGCTGCGGCAAGCGCTGGAGGAGGACCCGCGCCGGCCGCGGTTCTTGAAGACGATCCGCGGTGTAGGCTACCGCCTGGATATTTAAAAGCCTTCTTTCGATGCGAACGGGACCCCCCGCTGTCTGGCAGCGGGGGTCCCGTTCGTAATGGGATCGTTGACGGCACAGTTTTATGTGGGGGCACAGTTGCCTATGCAATATACATCCTGGGGGGCAAGGGACCTTTACTTCGCCGGGTTGGGGACCACCCATTGATAGTGCTCGCCGGTCACGGCGACCAGCCGGAGGCAGATCTTAGCGCCCAAGCCCCCGTGGGGCATAGGGATCTGGCTGGGGATTGTCCCTCGTCTTTTGGGGCGCAGGGCCTGAGCGGCGCTGTGGAATATTTCCCCGTCCCAATCCGGATCGATCTCCCAATAATCCAATTCTGGAAGACGCTCCAGATCGATCGAGAGGGTGCCGGCCCCTAGAATCGGGCCGGCAGGTTCTTCCAACTGCTCCAGCGGCAGGCCATCCGCCGTCTCGATCGAGAACGGCGGGCAGTTTTCGGCGGCCAGCCGGGTGCGAGTGGTGTGGACAGCGCGCCAGGCAATATCCGAAGCGATGAAACGCCGCTCCAGGCGAGCCGCGACCAGCGGAGTGGTGCCAGAACCGCAGAAGAAGTCGGCGACCAGGTCTCCCGGGTTGGAAGAGGCCCGGATGATACGCTCCAGGAGGGCTTCTGGCTTCTGGGTCGGATAACCAGTGCGCTCGTTGTGCAGGCGGGCGACCACCGGGAAGTACCACCAATCTTCCGGCACTTTGCCGCGTTCCAGATCGGGCACTTTGCCAAAACCCGCTTTCGGAGAGGATTGGAACGTCTTGACCGTGTTCTGGTCGTAGGGTTGGCGCACGTCGTCAACGTTAAAGGTGTAGTCTTTACCCTTGCTGTAGGCCAGGATCGTGTCGTGCTTGCGGTTAAAGGCCGAGCGGATGGGAGATGGCCCGTGATACGCCCAGATAATCTCATTGATCAGGCGATCGGGGCCGAAGATCTCGTCCAGCAGCACCCGGGCGTAGGCGTTGGCGTGCCAGTCCAGATGCAGATACAGGGTCCCATCGGGGGCCAGCAGCCGGTGCATCAGGTGCAGGCGCGGGTAGAGCATATCCAGGTAGGCGTTGAGGTCCTGCCAGGCATCGGGATAGCCTTCTGCCAGGCGCCATTCCTGCGGGCGCCGCGAGTCTTCGCCTCGCCCAACCCGAGCCGGATAGCTGCGGTTGGTGAAGAAAGGCGGATCGGCGTAGATCAGGTTGATGCTCCCCTCATACTCGGGAAGCAGGGCCGACATGACGGCCAGATTATCGCCGTAGACTAACCGGTTCACGGGCTTTCCCTGTGGATAGCCCTGACCCTTAGGGTAGATGAAGCTGTCTTCCCTCAATGAAGCGGGGATGGGTTCGGGACAGGATTTTGATGGCCAGTGAAGGATCGGCATGGAGGATCAGGCAGTTGAAGTGAAACGTGGACCGGTCAGCGTGAGCGACAGGAGATAAAAATCGAAGCCGGGCTGCATCGGGAAGACTGGTGTAAGAATCGATGATCGATGAGGAAGGAATGCAGACAAGGTCTCAGGATGGCAACCCGGCTTCCCGGCATTAGCGAGCCCGGATCAGCCGCCAGGCTGAAGGGAGGATAAGGGCCGCAAGGACGAGTTTGATCAGGTCACCGGCGATAAAAGGCCAGAAGCCGGCCTGCAGGGTGTTTTGAGGCCCGACAAAGAGCGCCAACCAGGGTAAGGCGCACAGGTAGATGGCCGCTTCGCCCAGAAGAAAGGGCACGAAGGAGGTCCGCCAGCGGCGATCGAGACCGCGCTCGGCCAGGCTGCCGGTAAGAAAGGCCGCAGCCACAAAGCCGACCAGATAACCGCCTGTAGGACCGAAGAGGTGGGCCAGCCCGGAGCCCCCGCCGGTGAACACCGGCAGCCCGGCCAACCCGAGGGCCAGGTACAGGCCAAGGCTGGCGACCCCCAACCGGGACCCGAGCAGGGCGCCGATCAGCAAGACGCCAAAGGTCTGCCCGGTCAGAGGGACGGGGGTGAAGGGTAGGGGGAGGCGGACCTGAGCCAGGGCGGCGACGAGCAGCGCGCCGCCGGCAACCAGGGCGAGATCCCGCAGCAAAGTGTGAGCGTAGGGCCAGCGACGGGTGGTTAAAGTGGGTACCAATGGAGTGACCATCTTTTTACCTCCATCCAATGGGTTCGGGGGAATTTTCCCACATTTTCGGGAAAATTCCCCCCAACGGTTTATCCAGCGGCCGGAGGGCCGTGCTTACACATCAGGATGGAAAGCGCCTGTTCGTAAAGGATTGGGTTCCGGTTGCTCGCCTCCGAAAGCCAATCGTAAACAGCGATGACCGGCGGTCTACTTTCGACCGCGAGCTACTTTCCGAATTTCGCCTTTAAGATCTCCTCCAGGGTGGGCTGGCCGATTTCCTGGAGTTCGTAGCGCACGCGCTGGGTGGGTTTGTTGATCTTCATCAGGCGGCTCAGGTCGATGGGGGTACCGATCACGACCAGATCGACGTCGGCGTTGTTGATGGTCTGTTCGAGCTCGCGGACCTGCTGCTCGCCATAACCCATGGCCGGCAGCACCTGGCCGGTCGTGGGGTATTTCTCATAGGTGGCTTTGATCGAGCCGACGGCGTAGGGCCGGGGATCGACGATCTCTGCTGCGCCGAAGCGGCGGGCAGCCACCCAGCCGGCGCCATAGGCCATCTCGCCATGGGTGAGGGTGGGGCCATCTTCGACGACCAGCACCCGCTTGCCGCGGATGGCGTCCGGGTCGTCAACGAAGATCGGCGAGGCGCCTTCGATGATGACTGCCTCGGGGTTGTACTTGCGCAAATTCTCGCGCACCGCGATGACTGCATCCGGGCTGGCGGTATCGACTTTGTTGATCACCACCACATCGGCCAGGCGGGTATTGGTCTCGCCGGGATGGTAAGTGATTTCATGGCCGGGCCGGTGCGGGTCGGCGACCAGAATATACAGGTCGGACTCGTAGAAGGAAAAATCGTTGTTCCCGCCGTCCCACAGGACAATATCCACTTCTTGTTCGGCCTGGCGCAGGATCTTCTCGTAATCGACGCCGGCATAGACGATGACACCATTATCGATATGAGGTTCGTACTCCTCGCGCTCCTCGATCGTAGTCTCATGTTTGTCCAGGTCATCGTAAGTGGCGAAACGCTGCACGGCCTGCTTCGCCAGGTCACCGTAAGGCATTGGGTGGCGGATTGCCGCCACTTTGAAGCCCATGTCGCGCAGGATCAGGGATACCCGGCGGGTAGTCTGGCTCTTTCCCGACCCGGTGCGCACGGCGCAAATCGCAATCACCGGTTTCGTGGACTTGACCATCGTATTCTTCGTGCCCATGAGGCGGAAGTCGGCCCCGGCAGCCAGGACGAGCGAGGCTTTGTGCATCACGGTCTCGTGGGGCACATCACTGTAGGCGAAGACCACCTGGTCCACATCCTTTTCGACGATTAGTTTTTCCAGGTCGGATTCGGGGTAGATAGGGATGCCCTGGGGGTAGAGTGAACCGGCGAGTTCGGCAGGGTAAGTGCGGCCTTCAATATCGGGGATCTGTGTGGCCGTGAAAGCGACCACTTCGTAATCCTGATTGTCACGATAAAAAACGTTGAAGTTGTGGAAGTCGCGCCCTGCGGCGCCCATGATAATTGTACGGATTGGGGACATGGGTTAGTGATTCTCCTTCAGGATTGTTTTATTGCCAGGCTAACGGTAGCCCTGCTCGGGCACTGCAATCATACCAGCTTGAGGCTGTGATGCAATTGTAGCCTCGATTGCGTGATCGGTGATGCGTAAACTGTAATGGTTTGCCCATTACGTTCGGCGCATTTAGGGTTACATCACCTCCGGCGCGGCGATATCCAGCAGGCGTAAAGCGTTGGCTATGGTCTGCCGGGCGGCGGACACCAGGCGTAGGCGGCTGTGCTTCAGGGATTCGGACGAAGCCTGGAGCACGGGCACTGCGTGGTAGAAACTGTGAAATGCGTTGGCCAGATCGTAGGCATAGGTGGCGATGATCAGCGGGCGGTACTCCTGGGCCGCCATCTGCACAGTCTGGGGGAAGCGAGAGATCAGGTCGATCAGGTTGATTTCGTGCGGGGTGAGCTCATCGCTGAAGCTGGCTTGGGCCGGCAGGTCGCCCTGGAATTTACGGAGAATGCTGCTGGCGCGTACATGCGCGTTTTGGATGTAAGGACCGGTGCGGCCGTCGAAGTTCAGGGCCGAGTCCATGTCGAAAACGATGTCTTTGTTGTTGTCCACCGAGAGCATGGCGTAGGTGAGGGCGCCGAGCCCCACCTGCCAGGCCACAGTCTGGCGCAGATCTTCCGGCAGATCGGGGTTTTTCTCGGCGATCTCGGCCAGAACCCGGCGCACGGCTTCATCGGCCACGTCTTTGAACAATACCAAACGCCCGCGGCGAGCCGACATGGCGCCCTCCGGCAGGCTGACGAAGCCGTAACCGAGGTGATAGGCCTTTTCGGCCTGTTTGAAGCCCCACAATTCGAGGATTTTGAAGGTTTGCTGCAGGTGCAGGCTCTGGCGCACGTCGACGACGTAAATCGAGCGATCGACTTTGTACTCTTCGAACTTGACCTTTGCCAGGGCCAGGTCTTTGGTCAGGTAAAGGGTCGTCCCATCGCTGCGGAGGATGACATTGGTGCGGTACTTTTCCTTTTTCAGGCCGAGTTTTTCGTCGATTTTGACGATCACCGGCCCCTCGGGGCGCTCGTCATCGGCAATTCCGAGCTGGATGAGTTCCTCGACAATCTGCTTGGCAGGCTCGTCCACCTCACTCTCGTAGAACCAGACATCGATATGGATGTCCAGCAGTTCGAGGATTGCCTCCAGCTCATCCAGGCTCCACTGGCGGGTGCGGTACCAGAGTTCGCGTATCTCCGGATCGCCGGCATCCCAACGGCGGTAAATTTCACGCCGCTCGGCTTCGTAGGCCTCGCGCCGGACTTTTTCCTCCGGGGTCTCATCCTCTTTGGGTTCGAGCAGTTTAGTGGCCTCAACGTAAAGTTTGAGCAGCCACTGGCCGCGCTCGTGCACCCCTTCCGGTTCCTGCCCCTGGTAAAACTTTTGATACATCCAGACGACGGTAATCACCCCCAGGCCGATGTCTCCGGGGTAGGAGGCGCGAATCGTATCGAATCCGGCGAACTCAACCAGGCGGGAGAGAACTTCGCCCAGGATGGCGTTGCGGAAATGGCCGATGTGGAATGAATGGTGGGTGTTCGGTTGAGCGTACTCGACCATCACACGCTCGCCTTTGGGCTTCCCGCGGCCGAAGTCCGGACCGGCTTCGAGGACGGTGTCAACCACCCGGCGGGCGAACTCGGCCGGGGAGAAATACAGGTTGAGGTAGCCTTTGACGGGCTCGAGGCGGGTGAAACCCTCCGGCTGGCCGATAAACTCGGCGACGGCGGAGGCGATCTCTTGCGCCCGCTGGGGGACGGGGACACGCCGGGCCTCCGGGTTAGTCCGCGCCTCAAGGGCGGCAAGTTGGAAGAACGAGGTCGAGATCCCCCATTGACCGGCAAAAGGGATGGGGGTCCATTGGATAGTGCCAGGTTCTGGCAGGCCGGCCTGGCGGCAGTAGGCGCGTATCTGGGCTTCTACGGCCTGTTGTTCGGCGTTGAACATAGTTTTCCACCTGAGACAAAGATGGGGAAGCCGCGAGACTGTCCCCATTTTAGATATTTGACCGGTCGACGAGTCGGTGATGATTATAACATGGGCGGACTTTGCGAAAACGGCTGGTGAGGACCTACCCATGCCTTCTCCAAGTTGTAAGCCAGGCTTTTAACGATAAGAGGTTGGGATGGGTGGCCTATGCAGGGGGTGGGCTATGCAGCCCACCCGTGCTCATCCCAACCTCCATTCTCGAGGGAGCCATGAGGGCCTACCCGCCAGGGACGTGTATCGGCATCTAGCAACAAAAACCGGGCGTAAAGCGTCTGGTAGAGGGGGCCAAACGCTTTACGCCCGGTTGGGTGTCAGCGGATCAAGAGAAAGGCTAGTCGGCTGTGTTTTCCAGCGCGGCCAGGCGTTTCATCAAGCGGCTCTTCCGGCGGGCGGCGTTGTTCGGGTGAATGACGCCTTTCCCGGCAGCCCGATCCAGGGCGCTGATGGCCTGGATGGTCGCCGCACGCGCATCCTGAACCTCGCCGCTTTCGATCGCAACGCGAGCTTTTTTCAGGAAAGTGCGGGCCCGACCGGCATGATAGCGGTTGCGCAGGCGGCGTTTCTCATTCTGCCGGTTGCGCTTGATTTGAGACTTAATGTTTGCCAAAGCAAATCCCTCCAAAATACAAAAACCAGACTTGAAATCCAACAACAGGCGAAGAGAGAACCCCTTACGGGGCGCTCTTGGGTGGCGGCAAATCATTTTACATGAGGGGGGTGAATTTGTCCAGGGGAAAGATGGATTTTTATGCGCAGGCACATCTTGTCAGAAAAGAAATATTATTTTAGGGGTGCGTGAAGGCCGTACAGCCTTCACGCACCCCTAAAATCACTACTGAAAACACTTTGCTTGAACACGTTGTTGATTGACGGCGGTGTTATGAGTAGATGAGTTTTCGTATAGCCGAACGAAGGATTGACTTACGCCCCTTGTTGTAGTATCATATATTGCCCAGGTTGGTCGGGCGATCGCGGGCGCTGCGTGTCCTGTAGCACAGAAGGCGCGGCGCTCGAGGAAAGTCCGCACTCCATAGAGCATGGCGCCGGGGAAAATCCCGGGGTGGGGAAACCTGCCGGATCGGGCCACAGAAACATACCGCCGGGTAAAGCCGGTAAGGGTGAAAAGGTGGTGTAAGAGACCACCGGCGCGCGGAGTAATCCGCGTGGCCAGGCAACCGCCGCCAGGAGCAAGGCCAAGCAGGGACGGGTGGATGCCCTTGCGCGTTCCAATTTGTGAGCGGGTCAAGCAACGAGGCATCCTGGAGGGCTGCTCGCTCTCTTCTCGCAAGAGGACCGTTCCGGGTAGGCTGCATGAGCCGTGTGGAGACGCACGGACCAGAGAGATGATCGCCGGGCAGCAGCTTCCAACTGCTGCTTACAGAATGCGGCTTATAGACCGGCCTGGGAATGGAAATCAAGTGGGCGTCTACATGGAACGCCCACGATTTTTTTAAACCAACATAGGCTGGCACAAATATCTCCACCTCACAACCATCTTGCTCACCAGCCTTTGAAAAACCTGTAAAACCGGGTATAACTAATCGGAACTGGTCTTTCGCATCCGCACGCAGGCACAACTTGCCAGCAGCATAAATTTTTGTTGAGTGGACGGTGGAGCCGCCCAACTTCACCGCCCACTCAACGAATACTACTTACAGGTTGCCTGCACACTGCTCATCCGCTTCATTTATGGATACGATTACGATCTCAAACCGGTATACGGCCATCCTGCGGCTGATAATCGTTTTCATCGGGCTGTATGCGCTCAGCCGGGTGAATTATCTGCTATTTCACGCTCTGGCTGAGATGTTCAGCGTCCTGGTCGCCGGGACGATTTTTGCCCTGGCCTGGAACGCCCGCCGGTTTTTGAGCAATGGGTTCCTGCTGTTCATCGGGATCGCGTATGCCTTCATCGGGGGGATCGATCTCATTCACACCCTGGCTTACCAGGGGATGGGTGTGTTCGAGAACGGTGGCGCCAATCTCCCCACCCAATTGTGGATCGCCGCCCGCTATCTGCAGGCCATCTCTTTCCTGTTCGCCTTTGTTTATCTGCGCCGGCCCTTGCGCCCGGAGTGGGTGTTTGTGCTGTACAGTGCGATACTGGGGCTGATCTTCCTCAGCATTTTTAGCTGGCAGATCTTCCCCACCGCATATATCGAAGGATCCGGGCTGACCAACTTTAAAATCGCCAGTGAGTACATCATTTCGCTTCTGCTGGCGGCCTCTCTGGGGTTGTTGTGGCTCAACCGGAGCGAATTCGCTCCCCGGGTGTTGAGGATGATCGCTGTTTCGCTGGGGTTGAGCATCTTGACCGAGCTGACATTCACCGCCTATATGGGGGTGTTCGATTTCGCTAACCTGCTCGGCCATCTGCTAAAGATCGCCGCTTACTACATGATCTTCCGGGCGATTGTGGTGACCGGATTTGTCGATCCATTCAACTTGATGTTCCGCAGCCTCAAAACCCGAGAAGCAGACTTGCGCCGGGCGCACGACGAGTTGGAACTGAGGGTGCAGGAGCGGACGGCCGAGGTGATTGCAGCTAATCTGGCCCTATCGGCGGAGATCGAAGAACACCGCCAGACGGAGACTGAACTGCAGGAGTACAAAGAGCGCCTGGAAGAGTTGGTCGAGGAACGCACCCAGGAACTGCAGCGAGAGGTGAGCGAACGGAAGCGGGTGGAGGCCGAAGCACAGCTTTATGCCCGCCGCCTGGAACGCAGCAACCGGGATCTGGAAGACTTCGCCTTCATCGCCTCGCACGATTTGCAAGAACCGCTGCGGAAAATCATTGCCTTTGGCGATCGTCTTGCCAGGTCTGAGCTTTTCCAGGGCAATGAGGTAGAGCGTGATTATGTGGAGCGTATGCAGTCTGCCGCCTACAGGATGCGGGTACTGCTGAACGACTTACTCCTCTATTCACGCGTCTCCACCCAGCAGCAGGCGTTCTTACCGGTGGACCTGTCTGAAATCCTGGCCGGAGTGGTGCAAGACCTCGAAATCAGCCTGGACCAGACTCAGGGGAAAGTCGTCCTGGATGACCTGCCTGAATTGGAGGCGGATCCCGTGCAGATGCGCCAATTGTTCCAAAACCTGATCGGAAACGCGATCAAGTATCACCGCGAAGGCGTGCAGCCGGTTGTCAAGGTGCATGGGCAAGTGGTGCAAGACCAGGAGACCGGCGAAGAAGTATTGAATATCTTTGTAGAGGATAATGGCATCGGTTTCGAAGAACAGCATGCGGAGAAGATCTTCCAGCCCTTCCAACGCCTGGTAGGCAGAAGCCAGTATGATGGCAGCGGGATGGGCCTGACCATTTGCCGCAAGATTGTAGAAAGACACGAGGGTGAGATCACGGCGGTCAGCACGCCCGGGAAAGGCTCTACATTCATCGTGAAACTCCCCCTGCGGCAGACGCCGAGTATGAGCAAACTGGATTTGCCTAACCCGGGTTGACCGATACCGGAAGGCGGGTAAACGAACAGTCGGGAAGGATAAGGATATGAGCGAACAACAGGTGATCTTTTCGATGGTCCGGGTGGGTCGGGTGTTCCCACCAACCAACAAGCAGGTGCTGAGGGATATTTCCCTTGGCTTCTATTACGGAGCCAAGATCGGGGTGTTAGGGCTGAACGGGGCCGGGAAAACCACACTGTTGAAAATCATCGCCGGTAAAGATGATGGCTATACCGGAGAGGTGGTCTTTTCACCGGGTTATTCGGTTGGGATGCTGGAGCAGGAGCCTGAGCTAGACGCCGGAAAAACAGTGCGCCAGGTGGTCGAAGAAGCGGTGCAGCCGGTGGTCGATGCGCTGCGGCAGTTCGACGAGGTGAGCGCACGTTTCGCCGAGCCTGATGCCGATTTCGACGCCTTGATCGAGGAGCAGGGACGTCTGCAGGATTACCTGGATAAGCACGATGCCTGGACTCTGGACAGCCGACTGGAACTGGCGATGGAAGCCCTGCGCTGCCCGCCGGGTGATACGCCGGTGTCCGTGCTCTCCGGAGGGGAGCGCCGCCGGGTAGCCCTGACCCGCCTGCTGCTCACCGAGCCGGATATCCTGCTGCTGGACGAGCCGACCAATCACCTGGACGCCGAATCCGTCGCCTGGCTGGAGCGCCACCTGAAGCAGTACCGGGGCACGGTAATCGCTGTCACTCACGATCGCTACTTCCTTGACAACGTCGCCGGGTGGATTTTGGAGCTGGATCGCGGCTTCGGAATCCCCTGGAAGGGCAACTACTCAAGTTGGCTGGAGCAAAAACAGGAACGATTGAGGCGCGAAGAGAAGGCGGAGAGCAAACGTATCCAAACCCTGGAGCGAGAGTTGGAATGGATTCGCATGTCGCCTAAAGCCCGGCAGGCGAAGGGAAAGGCGCGCTATACCGCCTATGAAAACTTGCTGAACCAGGAATCCGAGAAGCGCCGGGAAGACCTGGAGATCTATATTCCGCCCGGCCCGCGCCTCGGTAAGCGTGTGATCGAGCTCCGAGATGTGTCGAAGGGCTATGGCGACCGCCTTCTGATCGACCGGCTCACTCTGGACATACCCCCCGGCAGCATCGTGGGGGTGATCGGCCCAAATGGGGCCGGGAAGACCACGCTGCTGCGTATGATCACCGGTCAAGAAAAACCGGATTCCGGAGAAGTGTTGATCGGTGAGACGGTCAAACTGGCCTATGTCGATCAATCCCGACAAACTCTTGATCCGGAAAAGACAGTGTGGGAGGAGATCAGCGGCGGAGAGGAGCAGCTCGAACTGGGCGGGCGGAAACGCAGCAGCCGGGCTTACGTGGCTTCTTTCAACTTCTTGAGCGGCGACCAACAGAAGCGGGTGGGGGTGCTCTCCGGCGGCGAGCGCAACCGCATCCACCTGGCAAAGGTGTTGAAGAGCGAGGCAAATGTCATCTTGCTGGATGAGCCGACCAACGACCTGGATGTGAACACCCTGCGAGCCCTGGAAGAAGCGTTGGAGAATTTCGCCGGCTGTGCCATCGTCGTCTCCCACGATCGCTGGTTCCTCGATCGGGTGGCGACGCACATCCTGGCCTTCGAGGGTGATTCACAGGTGCGCTGGTTCATTGGGAATTGGTCGGAGTACGAAGCCGACCTGAAACAGAGGCTGGGCAAGGACGCCGAGACGCCCCACCGGATCAAATATCGCAGTTTGACCCGCTAACCTGCCACAACCAGGTCGCGTAAAGCTTGCATATTCCGTCTTCGTGTGGTTCGGTTGAAAAAAACGCAGCCGAACCACACGAGCACGGCGATTGTATATGGATATAGGGCGGATCAAAAGTCAACCAATCCAATAGAGGCAAATTAAGATTCGATAACGCACAATGGAAACTCCATTGACTTCAACTGTGGGGACAACGCGGTCTGAATTTTGGGCCGGAGTACGGGCGGAACTGCCCATCCTGGTTGGTGTGATCCCATTCGGGATGATTTATGGCGTCCTGGCGCTGGATGCTGGGCTTCCTGTGCCGGCGGCGCAGGGCATGTCGGCGATTGTGTTTGCAGGATCGGCCCAATTCATCATGGCGCAGTTGATCCATGGCGGTGCGCCGGGCCTGGTTATCGTGCTCACCGCAGCAATCGTCAATCTGCGCCACGCGCTCTACAGCGCCTCTGTCGCCCCATTTGTGCAGAGTCTGCCCGGCAGGTGGAAGTGGCTCCTGGCTTACCTGCTGACCGACGAGGCCTATGCGGTGACCATCACCCATTACGAAGAGCCCAACGGAAGCAGGCCAGAGGCGCCAAAGCACTGGTTTTTTCTGGGAGCCGGCCTGGCGCTGTGGACTACCTGGCAGCTCAGCACGGCGGTCGGCATTTTCCTGGGCGCGCAGATCCCTCCCGGGTGGTCCCTGGATTTTACCCTGGCGCTCACTTTCATCGCTCTGGTTTTCCCCACATTGAAAGACCGGGCGGCGGTTGCCGCGGCTGTGAGCGCCGGAATCATGGCCGTCCTGCTGGCAGATTTACCCCTCAGGCTGGGGTTAGTGGCCGCCTCGCTGACCGGCATCCTGGTGGGGCTCGTTGCGGAGGGGCGAAAATGAATGTATGGTTGATTATGCTGCTGGCCGGCCTGTGCACCTACGCTATCCGCCTGTCCTTTATTCTCCTTTTTGGGCGCATGGAGGTCCCAGATGGCCTGCGGCGCGCCCTGCGGCTGGTGCCTCCCGCGGTGCTCTCGGCGATTATCCTCCCTGAAACCCTGCTGCGGGATGGTGAAGTGGACTTCTCGCTGGGGAACCCCCGGTGGCTGGCGGGTTTGCTGGCTGCCCTGACCGCCTGGCGCACGCGCAGCGTCGTGCTCACCATTCTCGTGGGGATGGTAGCCCTGTGGATCCTGGAAAATTTCTTGCACCTGTAAACGAGAAAGGTAGGGAAAACCCTACCTTAAGGGGCGGGTAATCCCTGATTGTGATCCGCTGGGATGGGGGGTATATTTATGAGCGGACAGGGACAACCGGAGGGGGACTCCGATAAAGGTTGATAGGGGTTGTACGGGGGACAGACAAAAGAAAAATTGCTGTAGGTTCGCAGCGCTACCAGGGTGGATAAGCTGCGAACCTATTCCATTTAATACCCAGATGCATTTTACGAATTTACGGCCTGCCGGCCTCGGTCTCCGCTGCTGCCTGGAAAAGCCGCGCTTCAGCTCGGGTCCGTTTGCGCCTGGAGTTGAATCGAGAACATCGAAGTTTCACACCGTAAAGACCATGAAAGAAACTAAGGTAAAATGGGGAGAATCCCATGCCAATGATTGGCTCCCTTTGGAGGCAGTAGGACAATGGAACAGGCAGAGACTGGCAGATCAGAGCAAGCCGGCTCGGGCAGGTACCCGAGCGAATATGTGGAGGAAATTACCCTGAGCGACGGAACACCGGTGCTCATCCGCCCGATCCGGCCGGATGATGCTCCACGCCTCCAGGCCGGTTTCCAGCGGTTGACCGCCCAATCCATATATTTGCGCTTTCTGGAGACATTCAAGCAGTTATCCGATAAACAGGCGCGGGAGTTTGCCAATCTGGATTATCTTGAGCGGATGGCTCTGGTGGCGGAAACGGTTGAAAACGGTGAAGAGGTGCTCATCGGAGTGGCCCGTTACTCATTGGTCGGGCCCGCACGCCCGGGGCTGGCGGAGATTGCCATTGTGGTGGTGGATGACTACCAGAACCGAGGGGTGGGGAGCGCGCTGCTGAAGCGAATCGTGCGCTATGCCCGCGAACACGGGGTGAAGGGTTTTCTGGGAACCATCCATCATAGTAACACGCGGATCATGCGTTTTATTCAAAGGAGCAATCTACCCACCCGGCGGAAAGTGCTGGAGCCCGGCGTATGGGAAGTATGTGTGAGCCTGGAGAATGACGATGCCGCTAACCCTTGTTGACCGCTGCCGGGGGAGCCTGGTGGGTCTGGCGGCGGGCGACGCGCTGGGCGTTCCCCTCGAATTTCAGCCACCGGGTAGCTTTCACCCGATCACAGGGATGATCGGTGGAGGGCCGTTCGGTTTGAAACCGGGGCAGTGGACGGATGACACCTCGATGGCGTTGTGCCTGGCGGAAAGCCTGATCGAGTGCGGTGAATTTAACCCGCAAGATCAGATGCGTCGCTATGTGCGCTGGTACCGCCAGGGGTATCTGAGCAGCACCGGCGCCTGTTTCGATATCGGCAACACGGTACGCCAGGCGCTGGAGCGCTTCGAGACGAGTGGGAACCCGATCGCAGGATCGACGGACCCGTATTCGGCCGGGAATGGATCCTTGATGCGCCTGGCGCCGGTCGCCCTGTATTACCACCGCCAGCCCGAGACGGCGATCGCCATGGCGGCCGAAAGCTCGCGCACGACCCACGCTGCCCCAGCAGCCGTAGATGCCTGCCGCTATATGGCGGGATTGATCCTCGGGGCGCTGCACGGGTCGACCAAAGACGAGCTGCTGGGCGAACGCTTTTGCCCTGTGCCCGGCTTGTGGGAGCGCTCGCCGCTGGCGCGTGAGGTGGACCGGGTGGCGTCCGGCTCTTTTAAGGAGCGCCAGCCGCCGGACGTGCGGGGGACCGGTTATGTGGTGCAGTCGCTGGAGGCGGCCTTGTGGGCTTTCCACCTGGCGAGCAGCTTCGAAGAGGGGAGCCTGCTGGCGGTGAACCTGGGCGATGACGCTGATACGACCGGGGCGATCTACGGGCAGCTTGCCGGGGCGTATTACGGCCTGGAGGCGATCCCGCTTTCCTGGCGAGAGAAGTTGACCCTGGTAGAGCAGATCGACCGGTACGCCGTTCTCCTGGCGCAACACGATTAGCCCTGTTCAATAAACCCGCAGACCGTCCGGCGCGCCCTCTGTCTTTGCAGCGCGAGGTCCACATCGGGCGCGTAGGGGAAGACGCCATGCGACCATATTTGGTCGCCCACCCCGCCACTCGGGTCGGATTAGGCCATGAACCATGCCACACATAATAATGCTGGCCCGATCGGAGGGGGCACGGCTACACCGTAAACCACCCAAAACCGTGGACCCGCCCGCCGTGCCCCTACACCCCACGGCTACAGGTGCGAGGCACGTCTACCGCCGAGACCGCGCATCGGGTGGGAGTGGGCCATGCACCTTGCCACACAGAATCACGCTGGCCCGATAGGGAAGGGCACGGCTACACCGTAAACCACCCAAAACCGTGGACCCGCCCGCCGTGCCCCTACACCCCACGGCTATCGGCGCGAGGCACGTCTAACCTTCCAGGTCATGTAGGGGCACGGCGGACCCGTAAACCACTTAAAACCGTAAACCCGCCAGCCGTGCCCACGCCGCTGGGTAAGATTCCTCGGGTGCGGGGCATGGATTGCCGCCAGGCGCGCGGGGCAAGTTCGGCAACATACCCTACAATCCCGGCGTGGGGCGGGTCTGGTGGCCGGTTCCCCCATCCAGTTTTCGAAATTCGCAAATCCGAAATTCACTGCACGGCGCCAAATCGGTGCAGGCTGTAGTTCGCATCGCGGTAGATTTCGGCCAGGCCAGGGCAGGAAGCAGCCTGAGCGGCTGCCGGCAGGACGACGTGCGTGACCCCTTCCTGGGTGAGCTGTGACAATAGATGGCAGCTATTTGTCTGGTAAAACCGGTCGGCCAACGCATGGCGGCGTTCCCATTCCAACACATCGTCGTCCCGGTAAGGGATCGACTTGAAGTCGATATAGACCGGCGCGCCGGTTTCCAGGCGGAAATCCTGCATTTTCACCGGGGTCAGGTAAGTTTGCCCCGATCGTTGATAGGTGGAGATATAAGTATATAAGGGGCGTTCAGGGGAGGCCGCTTTACGGCGGAAGTCGAGCGCCAGGCGGATACCGCCGATGACAACCACCGCGGTCATGAGCGCCAGCGCCACGCGGGTGAGTGGCCGTTGGTAGCGGTCAACCCACAAGGAAAAATCATCGAACACCGAGGAAACCAGCCAGGCGAGCACGATGGCGGTGGAGAGTGGCACGATCCAGGTGGATATCCGCCAGGGGAAAATCAGGGCCAGGGCTTCGCTGCCTGTGAGCGCCTGAACGATGGTCAGCAAGGCGCCGATCAGGGTGGGGACGAGCAAGATGAACAGCAGCCGCTGGCGGCGGATCAGGTACAGGGCGGCAGCGATGATGGCAATTTTGATCACCGCGGAGATGTCGAACCACCAACTCACCAGCGCATGGTGAGGGATGCGGGTGTGTACCAGAATCTGGCGGGCAAGGGTGGTTGTCTCCTCAGGCGTGTTCCCCAGGTTGATGAACACATAGACGACGATCGGAGAGACCACAGCCAGGGCGAGGAACCCCGGGCCGAGCGCCCGTATAACCCGCTTCCAAATGGCAGGTCTGGGGCGATGGTTTTCGGCCGGGGAAGCCCGGCGGGCTTTACGGACCGCCGATCGGGTTGCCAGCATGGACCACTGGCCCAGCCGGGAGAGCGATTCGAGCACGAAGGCCAGGACGAGCGCCGCGGCGCTGAGCAGGTAGGTGGGGTGAACGACGGCGGCCAGCGCAGCAGCCAGGGCTGCCCAATAGGTACGCCCACGCAGGTGTAAGTAAATGGCCAGCACGAGCAGCACCCCGAACGTGCTCGGCTGGAAGACCGGGCCGAGCAGGCGTTGATCGGCGAAACCATCCTCGAAAACGTAGGCCAGGTTGGGGTCGAAGATACGGGATAAAGCGAAACGTAGAGCGGCCGAGTGGAAAGTGACCAGCAAACTGAGGTAAATCAGACCCCGGGCTCGGCTGGTGGCGATATCATATACCAGGCTGATAATCCCCAGCAGGCTGTACAGGTAGATACCCATCAACAGGGCATAGTACAGGTAGTAAATCTCGACCAGATGGAAGAGGCGGTAGGTGACCTCGACCAGCCAACTGAAAACGGGAGTGGGGTCGAATGTGTTCGCCAACCAGTCCAGGTGCAGGTTTCCCCAGCCCGCGCGCGCCAATCCATGGAGAAAGTACTGGTTCTGATTGGATGTGAACAGGGGGGATTGGGTGTAGGCGATGGAAAATACCAGGCTGAGACCGATAAAGAACAACACCCGGTAGGAGCGAGTCGTCCGCTCGATCGAAACCAGGCGGGGGACAGCGGGCAGAGGGAAGGTTTGGTTCTGCATCTTACACGTATAACGCAAGTTGGGCGTTTCGACAAGGTTTTCAGCGAGGTGAATTTATTCTAAGCCACCCTGCGCAGGGCGGCCCAGCTTTTTCCTTTACGCTGCGCTGGACAGGCGTTCGCCTTTGTCTGCCGCGGTCTGTTCGAAGAAAGCGGCCACTTCCTCAGGCTTAGGCGGGTTGAGCATCATTTCCCGGTATCCGTGGTGCGGGTAGCCGGCGGATTCGGCGGCTGCTATGGCGCCTTCCACATCGTATTCCGTCCGGCGCAGTTGCACTTCCGGGCCGAGCAGCGCCCAGTAGGCGCCCGGCCGGCCCTCATAGGGCATGCCCACACTGCCGGCGTTGATCACGCGGTAGCCGCCGGCCCCGCGGTCGTACTGGTGGTGGGTATGGCCGCCGATCACCACCTTTTCTTCCACGCCCTCCAGAATCCTGAGCAGGTCGGCCTCTGGGGTGAGCAAGGTGATGATCTCCTCGTCACTCTGCGGGGTGCCATGACAGAAGCATACCTGACCCAGGCCGTCCACCTGCAGCACAATGCGCTCGGCGAAGCCCGCTAGGAAATCGCGCTGCTCCTGGTTGATGCGCTGCGCGCTCCAGGCGGCAAAGAACCGCGCCGGGTTCTTTTCCTCGGGGTTGAACGGCGCGCGGCTGTCGTAAGCGGTCACCATCTCGCGGTCGGCGTTGCCGCGGATGAAGAACTTCCGCCCCGGCAGATCCGCCAGGCGGTTGATCGTCTTGGCCGGGAAGGGACCGGAGGCCACATCTCCGCATACCACAACTGCCTCCACCTGTTCCCGCCCGATCTCCTCCAGGACGGCATCCATGGCGTGGAGGTTTCCGTGTATGTCGGAGATCACCGCAACCCGGGCTGCGATCTGCAATGGCACATCATTGTTTTTCATCGTCTTTCCTCCTATTTTTTGTTTCTGTAGCGCAACCGGCAAGCCGGTTGTGCGTATATATAGGTGCAAGACAATATCGCGACCTCACTAACAGGAGTATGGTTAGATGAACACACATGTGAAAGTACTTGGTTGGCTGTATATCCTGTCCGGACTGCTCGGATTGGCCATTTCAGCCTTTATCATACTGATTTTGATGGGCAGCGGATTCATCTCCGGAGACCGGACGGCAATCACCGTGCTAACGATCATCTCCATCGTCGTCGGCGGGTTCCTGCTGTTGGTGTCTCTTCCGGGGATCGTCGCAGGAGTCGGGCTGCTCGGGTATCGTTCCTGGGCCAGGATCCTGGCGATTGTGCTTGGCGTCCTCAACCTACCCGCTTTTCCCACGGGGACGATTCTGGGCGTTTATACCTTATACGTCCTGCTGGATGACGAAACCTCGCCTCTCTTTGCCTGAAACTACCCCCTGAGCGCCGGTCACGGCAGTCTGCACTGACGGGAGAAAACACAATAGACCTGACCGGATTCGCTCACTGTCAGGTCTATTGTGTTTCAGCGAAATGCTAACTGTTACGGAGGGCCCGCAGCGCTTTCTTCGGCCGCATAAACCCGGAAATCATCGCTGCGACAAAACCGAAGGCAGTCAGGGCCGCCATGGCGATCTTGGTTACATCAACCACAGGTTCGACGCGCACGCCTTCCGGTGAGGCGACGATCACTGCGACCGGGCGGGACAGCACCCGGCCGCCTCCACCGCCCCCCGAGCCGGCGCCTCGATTCGCCTGTTCGCCCACGACGGCGTTTGTCCCCGACCCACCGCCCAGGCCGAAGCCCATTACGGCCAGGACTTCTGCGGAGGGGATGATCAGCGTATCCCCGTTCTCGACAGGCTCCCCATAGACCGCGTCAACTGTAGCCGAGTCGAGAAAGGTTTCCATCGTATTCTGGATTACATCCAGCGCCTGCTCCGATTCAACTACATCAAAATCCTCATCAAAGTCTTCGAGATTGGGTTCGTCAGACATCGTTCGACCTCCTAGATCGAATGGCTAAACCGAATGGTTTCTGTTTCGAAAGATCTGCCACATGAGCAGGCCGGTGAATAGGCCGGCGCCAAGAATAGAAAGCTGCAGGATGCGAGTCACATCGCGAATGGGGACGATATCTTCTCGCCCATCCTCGGTGTAAACCAGCATGGAATAGGGTCGCAGCCATTCCAGGCCGCCCTGCAATCCGGGGATACGGATCTCCAGCGCGCGGACAAAGGGGATCAGGGTCAGGTCCCCCCTCTTCAAAGGCTCCCCGCTGCGGATATCATAGTGAATGTAATCGGATATCGGCATCTTTGCCTCGCTTTAGCTCTCTGGCGGTGGAGGGGAATCTACATCGTCCGGGTGGACTCCCTCAAAACCGCCTGAGGGGGATGTCGAGGCGACATCTCCACTCGTGGTGGCTGCCTGGCTCATCTTTTCGGATACTTTTTGGATTTCATTATTGAGTGTTCGCAGCGCGGCCAGCAGTTCTTCGCGAGCTTTATTCTGAACCTCACCGCTGCGGACTCGCTCGCTGACCTCCTGCGCTTCGGATTTCAGACGCTGCCCGGTAGGGCTTTCGCTGAACTTCTCTATCTCCCTCTTCATGCTGGTTCCCAGCTCTTTCAGCCCGGATTCGAGTTCTTGTTGTAGTCGTTTTCGCTCCGGGCTTTCCCAGGCAGTGCGAAGTGCATCCACCAGGTTTTTGCCCAGGAGGCGGAATTCGGCATTGATATCACTTTCGGGAGGCTGTTGTTCGGTCATAAGCGTCTCCTTCACTTCCACACTAATTGGCGCTGGGGGCACCGGCATCGATCACTTCGAGCCGGCCTGAACCCTGGTCGATCTCCAGCAGGATCCCGGCGCCATCCGAATAATCGTCCGTCTCCCAAATACCGTCGTCATCGATCTCCCCGCTCACCAAATCCAGTCGGTTGCTGACCGAGAACTGCCCGCTGCCGGAGTCGAGCTCGAGCCTCACGGGAGTCGTGGGCGGCAGGACGATCTGCAGACTTCCCGACCCACCGTCGATCCGGGCCTGATAGCTGCCTGGTGGCAGTTCCAGTTCGATCGAGCCGGAGCCGCTGTCCAGGGTAAACCTGCCCAATTCCAACTCGGCCAGGGAGAAGTCATGTCTGCCGGAACCGGTATCGAAGGCCAGTTCGTAGGTGACTGAGGGATGAAGGGCGACCTCCCACCCGGGGGACTCTCCAAATGCAAAAAAGCCCCCAATCGTGCGTGAATCGAGATTCACCTCGGCATGCGAGCCGTTCTTCCGCACGTCGAAGATCAGATCGCCATAATAGGGGATCTCCCCGGCGATCAAGTCGTCGCTGCCGGCATCGAGCGAGGCGATGGAATTGGAGCCCGAGGGCCAGTCGATCGTGATCCGGGCGGTCTCAATTCCTTCCAGCGGAGCCTGGATCGTTTCTGTTCTTAGCTCGGCCCCGGCGGTGAGAGAGCTCAGCGCCGGGATTTGCGGGGCCAGGAACACCACCAAAAAGACAAAGGCAATGAAAAGCAGGGTGATCAATCCGGTAATAATGTTCGCCAGGGTGGAGCGCCGTCCAATCAGGATATCGATCCCCAGCAAGATCAGCGCTAACGGCCAAAAGCTGGCGATCACCGGCCACGCGTTCACCGGCAGCACATCCAGGTTAGCCAACAGGAAAAGAACCCCCGCGCCGATGAGCAGCAGAGGCCACACGAAGCTATGCGATGTACGTCGAGGGCTAGGCCGATCTTCCATTTTGTCCCTCCAAATTTGTGATAAACAATTTCCGCCCACCGAGCAGGCCTTGCCTATCTATATTGTGCCTTAGATTTGCCGTCCTTGCAAGGGCCGGTAGGTGGAGTCAAAATCTTTAGCATACGGATCGCGGGCCTGGATCGAAGCCGCAAACCCTCTGACGATTTGGGCCCGCAGGTTGCGCGACTATTTTCACCTTCCCACGTATTCATAACACAGCTACAATGCTGTTGCGATCAGGCTGTGATGCTGCCTGGCCGGAGACATCCTGGGTGCACACTCCAACTTCGACCGGGGACGGACAAGTGAACTTGACCGAGAATGCATGGCGTGATGCAACCCACCTTTCTGCCAGATATGGAGGTTTTATGTTGAACAATAAATCACTGCTGGGGGTACTGCTCGTGCTCGCCCTGCTGAGCCTCTCCTGCCGTGCCGTCCAGGCCCCGTTCAACCGCATCGACCGCATCGACCGGGTCGAGGTCGGTGAGACGGTCACCGATGAAATCGAGGTGGAGGCGCCCGATACGGATGGCGAAGTGGAAGTCGAACTATCTTTTGGCGCCGGATCCTTGAACCTGAACCCGGGCGCCGGGAGCACCCTCATTTCAGGCACCGCCACTTACAATGTCGCTGAACTGAAGCCAGATGTGAGCACGTCCGGGAACCGGGTGAAGCTCTCACCCAGAGATACCGATTTCGGCCTGGGTGGGATTAGGGAGTTATCTGGTGACGTGCGGAATGAATGGGACCTCGAGCTGGGGGATCAGATGATGGACCTGACCATCGAGGCCGGAGCCTACCGCGGTTCTTTCGAGCTTGGCGGATTGTCCATCACTTCTCTGGATGTTAGTGATGGGGCGGCGGATGTCGATCTGTCGTTCTCGGAGCCGAACCTGGTCGAGATGGATCGGTTCAGGTACCGCACCGGCGCCTCGAGCGTTGATTTCTTTGGGCTGGCAAACGCCAATTTCGCCGAAATGATTTTCAACGGCGGCGCGGGGGATTACCGCCTGGACTTTTCGGGTGAACTGCAGCGCGATGCCGATATTGATATCGAAGCCGGGATCAGCCAGATCACGATCATTATTCCGGAAGGCACGGCCGCGGTCGTCAACCTCTCCAGCGGTTTCTCGAATGTGGACACAGTTGGGGATTGGACCCAGTCCGGGGATACCTACACCCTGGAAGGAGAAGGCCCGGTGCTGACCTTTGACATCGATCTTGCGGCAGGGAACTTGAATCTGGAAACGCGCTAGTGAAGCGCTTGGATGAAAAAATCTCATTGTGTGCCAACCGGCTCACCATCCGGCTGGACACAATGAGATTTTATGTTTTACTCCGTGAATAGGATGAAGGGCATGCGTAGCATGCAATTTTTCGCTGTAATTTTAGTCAGGCGAGAATAAGCCCTTCAACCGTAGCCCGGGTCGTAATTCCGTCGTTCTGGCTGCCGGATTATTCGAGGGCGCTGTAACCAGGACCACTCTGGAAATAATCATAATTCGGCTGGATATCTTCGGTCAGGTCGATAATTTCCCCTGCCTCAAGCTGGCGGACGGTATTCAAGACAACTGGCTCGCCGTGGTGGTTCGTACCTTCCCAATGACCGGTAAAACCTACACGGCTGAGGTATTCACCGCCCTGGGCGGTGTAGCCCTGCGGAACTTCATCTTCAGGGAAAATTGCTTCGTACGGACATTCTGGGATGCAGGCCCCGCAGTCAATGCAGGTATCGGGATCGATATAGTACCAGGGCCATTCCTCGACCGGTTTTCCCGGGACGATACATTCTACCGGGCAAACATCGACGCAACCGGAGTCGCGGAGGCAGAGGCTGGTGATAATGTGGGTCATAAATTGTTCCTCCTCATGGGTCTTTTATGAACAGCAGGTATATCAACAACCAGGAAAAGGTGGATTGCACGCAATGCATTCTCCCAGAATCCCACCTTGCCGAAATTGTAGCCTCCCACTTTGCCTTTGTCAAGCAAGATGTGTTTAATGTTACAATCCGTTAATCATCCCCATGAACGGCTTCCCGATCGTTACCCCCATGAACAATTCCCGATCGCCATTTAGATGAACCCTTCGCAGTCCCGACCGGTCACCCCGATCCTGGCCCTGGCAGCCGCCATTCTGGCTGTATCCACCGCGGCGATCTTTATCCGTTTTGCCCAGGCATACGCCTCGTCCCTGGTTATCGCTGCCTACCGGCTCTCTCTGGCTGTGATCCTACTCTCCCCGATTGCTTTCTTCAAATACCGGAAGGAACTGGGCGGTTTGAAAGGTCGGGATTTAGGCTTAGCCCTGCTTTCTGGATTGTTCCTGGCGTTACATTTCGCCGCCTGGATCAGTTCCCTGGAATACACTTCGGTCGCCAGTTCGGTGGTGCTGGTGACGACCACACCCCTTTGGGTGGCCTTGCTCACCCCCGTTACATTAAAGGAACCTTTGGGACGGAGGACGCTGTATGGAATGGGGCTGGCGCTTGTGGGGGGTGTGATCATCGGCCTGAGCGATTCTTGCGCCTGGGCTGCAGGGAGGATATCTTGCCCGCCTGTGGCGGAATTTGTCCGCGGGCAGGCTTTCATCGGCGACCTGCTGGCGCTGACCGGGGCAATCATGGCCGCGGCCTATCTGCTGATCGGCCGGCGGGTACGCACAAACTTGAGCCTCGTCCCTTACATTTTCGTCGTTTATGGTATGTCGGCTGTGGCGCTGGTCCTTGCGGTCGTTGCATCGGGCGAGCCTTTATCCGGCTACCCGCCCCAGGCCTATTTATGGTTAGTACTCCTGGCTGTAGTCCCCCAGCTATTCGGCCATTCAACCTTCAACTGGGCGCTGCGCTACGTATCCGCGGCATTTGTATCCATCACCCTGCTGGGTGAACCGGTCGGATCCACGATTCTGGCCTATTTCTTCCTCGATGAGGCGCCGGCAGCCATGAAGATTTTTGGTGCTATACTTATTCTCACCGGGATCGTGATCGCCGCCCGTTCAGAGGCCCCCCAATCATAAGGCGGCGCCGGTCTGCAAAACGGTAATCTGGCCGGCGCCAACACCGGGATTCTCCACGACGGCTAACCGCTGCTGGCACGATGAATGAACTTTGAAATTTTGCGCCTACCCGGGGACGAGGTTGACGTGGGTGAGGCGCTGGCAGAAGCCGCCCGGAGAGAGGCCAGAGAAGACCCGCCTGGAAGGCGACCCAATCAGCACCAGGCCTGGAAAGAATAACTGCGGTTATGGCGAAGAAGATCGAGAGCAAAGAACCGAAATCGAGCCCCCCATCGAAACGCGGAGCAAAACCAGAGGTGGGAAAAGCGAAAGCGAGCAGCCGGACGGCGAAAAGCGCTGCGCCCAAGGCTGGACAGGCGAAATCCCGACCGGCGAAAGGCGTCGATCCATCTGCTCAACTTCAGCCTTCTCAGCCTTCGTCGCTGCTGGAGCGGGGATTGGCGTTGATCCTGCGCTTCGAGCGGTTCGCCTGGGATGCCGGCGGCCTGTTGATCCTGACTGTGGCGTTGATGACGCTGCTGGCTGTGCTGTTCCCGAGCTGGGCCAGGGGGGTTTTGATCTCTTGGTGGGCGGGGACACTTCAGCGGGGGGTCGGTTATGGGACGGTCTGGGTCATTTCCGGCTGCGCAGTGCTCGGATTCTGGATGCTGAGCCGCCGCTACACCCCCCGCCCGGTACAGATCCCCTGGGGAAAAGTATTGTCCCTGGAAATTGCCGCCCTGGCCTCGCTCGGCCTGCTGTCGGTGATTGGCGGGACTTCTCTGGAGCGGGTCGAGCAGGGAGTGGATGGCGGAATTGTGGGGTGGGGGATGGCCGAGCTGCTCAGGATCCTGCTGGAACCGGTCGGCCTGGCTGGAAATTTCTGGCGCGGGCTGCTGCTCGGCGCGGTCTTTGTTTTCTTCGCCATGGCCGGGGTAGGGCTGTTCGACGCGCTGCTGCTGTGGGCGAAACGCGCGAGCGCCGAGGTCGAAACCGCCGCTGCCCCGGAAGCTACCGCCCTGGACATGGGACCGGCCGTCGCGGAAGCGCCGCTGCCAGGCCAGGCGGGGGAGCTCGGTGGAGCGATGGAGACCTCCGATCCGACCAGGCAGGAGCGGAGCAAGCGCAAGATCACCCTACCTCCGCAGTTCCGCAAGAACTTCCACCTGCCATCCGAGAAGGAAGCGCGAGAAGCCGCCCCGCCTCCCCCCAGAGACGATCGCCTGCCACCCCTGAATCTCCTGATCAACGAGCAGTCCTCCAGACCGGATGAGCGCCACATCAACCTGACCGCTGGATTAATTGAGAAAACGCTAGCCGAATTCGGTATCCCTGTGCGGGTGGTGGGCTTCCGGGTGGGCCCGACGGTGACTCAATTCGCGGTCGAACCCGGTTTCCTGGAAAAGGAGAAGCCGGGGACAGAGGGTGAGGTGGACCGCCAGAAGATCCGGGTGGCCAAAATCGCCGGCCTGCACCGCGACCTGGCCCTGGCCCTATCGGCCGAGCGACTGAGGATCGAGGCCCCGGTCCCTGGACGCCCGTATGTGGGGATCGAGGTGCCCAATTCTCGCACCACCATGGTCCGCCTGCGCCCGCTGCTCGAGTCGGAAGCTTTCTATAAGATCAATTCTTCCCTGGCGATTGGGCTGGGACGGGATGTCTCCGGCCAGCCGGTGGTGGCCGACCTGGCCCGGATGCCGCACTTGTTGATCGCCGGGACGACCGGTTCGGGGAAGTCGATCTGCATCGCCGGGCTGACCACCTGCCTGGTGATGAACAACTCGCCGGTCGACCTGCGCCTGGTGATGATCGACCCGAAGATGGTTGAGTTGGTGCGCTTCAACGGGCTGCCTCACCTGCTAGGGAAGGTCGAAACCGATGTCGAGCGTATCCTGGCGGTGCTGCGCTGGACGACGAACGAGATGGACCGCCGGTATAAGCTCCTGGAGGCCTCGCGATCGAGAAATATCGATACCTATAATCGGAAAGCACAGCGGCGCAAGGGTGAGGAGCCGCTCCCCCGCCTGGTGATCATGATCGATGAGCTGGCCGATCTGATGATGAATGCCCCCGATCAAACCGAACACAGCCTGGTGCGCCTGGCACAGATGGCCCGCGCCGTGGGCATCCACCTGGTGGTGGCCACGCAGCGCCCGAGTACGGACGTGGTCACCGGGTTGATCAAAGCCAATTTCCCGGCCCGCATCGCATTCGCCGTCGCCTCTTCGATCGATTCACGGGTGATCCTCGACACCCAGGGCGCGGAATCTCTGCTTGGCCGGGGTGATATGCTCTTCCTCCCGCCCGAAGCCCCGGCGCCGGTTCGCGCTCAGGGGGCGCTGGTGACCGATCACGAAGTTGAGAAAGTGATCACCTTCTGGCAGAAGACACACCCGCCGCAGGAGGCCGAGAAAGCCCCCTGGGACCAGATGCTCGAAGATGAAGCCGTTCTCGCCGACCGGGATGACCTGGTTCAACAGGCGATCCGCATCGTCCAGGAGACGCAAAAGGCCAGCGCTTCGATGCTGCAGCGCAGGTTGAAAATCGGCTACCCGAGAGCCGCGCGGCTGATCGATGAGCTCGAGGAGCTGGGTGTCATCGGCCCACCCCAGGGCGGCGGCCGTGACCGTGAAGTGCTGATCGGGCCGGACGACGATCGTGATTACGATAGCCGTGATTACGAAGCGGATGTAGAAACTTAAACGTAATTCATTATTCACTCAAGGCTATTGACAGCCACACTTCCATACGATAGGATACACCGGCGGTCCGGTTCGAAGAGAGATACGCCCGCTGAAGAAGGTGATTGATCCACCTCGACCCTATGAACGAAAGGCAATGAATAATTTGGACAGCATAGCCAATAGAAAACAACGGATGACACTCACCGACCTGATGCGGGTGCGCTTCAAGGGAGTACTGGACCCGGTCGGAGCTTTCTTCAACCGGCTCGGATTAATGCCCAACACAATGACCATCCTCGGGCTGGTTGGCAATGTCGTTGGCGCGTATTTCCTGGCCCGGGGCGACTTCACCATCGGGGGCATCATCATCCTCATCATGGGCCCCGTCGATGCCCTGGATGGGACAATGGCTCGGTTGAGGGGCATGGCCGGGGAATTCGGCGCATTTGTCGATTCAGTCACCGATCGCTATTCAGAACTGGTGATCTTCGCCGGGCTGCTCTATTATTACATCAGCCAGGGAAATGAGTTGGCCACCTTGCTGGTGTATGCTGCGGCTGCCGGTTCTGTGCTGGTCTCCTACAATCGGGCCCGAGCGCAATCCATCGGGTATGAGACCAAAGTGGGGATCTTAACCCGCCTGGAGCGTTACCTCGTCCTGGCTCCGGCGTTGATTTTCAACCAACCAATCATTGGCCTGTGGATCATTGCCGTACTGGCGAACGTGACCGCTCTGCAACGCATCCTGGACGTGCGCCACCAGGCCTACGAGAAGCGCGACAAGCATCAATAGCAGAAAGGGATAGTATGCCAACCGGTTTTGAAATCGGACCTATAACGATTCGTTTCTACGGGATCATCTTGATGTTAGGGGCGCTGGCGGCTGCGTTTCTTGCCGAGCGAGAAGCCCGGCGCCGGGGGATCGAGAGCGAGATTATCTGGGATGTTTTTGTCTGGGTGCTGATCGGGGGGATCATCGGCGCACGCCTGTGGCACATTTTCACCCCGCCGCCCTCGATGGTGGCACAGGGGATCACGGTGCAATACTACCTCACCCATCCGCTGGACGCAATCGCCATCTGGCGGGGCGGGGTGGGCATCCCCGGGGCAGTGATCGGCGGCGTGTTGGCCTTATACTGGTATACCCGGCGAAAGCGTCTGAACTTCCCCACGCTGCTCGATGTGGGCGCCCCCGCGCTGGCCCTGGGGCAGGCCATTGGTCGCTGGGGAAATTATGTCAACCAGGAGCTGTACGGCGCTCCCACCGATCTCCCTTGGGCGATTTATATCGATGAACAGCACCGCCTGCCGGAGTTCATGGACCAGGCCTATTACCACCCGGTCTTCTTCTACGAATTCGTGTGGAATCTGCTCAACATGGGATTCCTGCTCTGGGCGGGCCGCCGCTTAAAAGACCGCCTGCTCCCCGGAGATCTTTTCCTGTTCTACCTGATCATCTATCCCGTCGGTCGCTTCTTTCTTGAATTCTTAAGGCTGGACTCTTCGCAGATTGCGGGGATCAACGCCAACCAGACCTTTATGGCCATCATCGCCGTCCTGGCTATTTCCCTGTTCATCTGGCGCCACCGCCGCCAGGAAAAGAGCAGCACCACCGCCGTTTCAAGCCACACCACAGAGGCCACAGAGAGCACGGAGAGATAAACACCACAGAGTCCACAGAGGGATAAACACCACAGGGTGCACAGAGAACACAGAGAAATATTAATAAACTCTGTGATCTCCGTGCACTCTGTGGTTTTGTTTTCAGGTCTCACCACAGAGTACGCGGAGAGATAAAAAATAACTCTTTGATCTCCGTGTTCTCTGTGGTTATTACGATCATCCGGCGAATTAGCCTGTTCAAATCGCCCACTTTTCTTTACAATTGATCCTACCCATGAAGTCAACGATTGCTACCGAACAGCTATGCAAGCGATACGGAACCACCCTGCCGGCTGAGGGCCTTGCCCTGCAAGTTAAACGTCCGGCCAGATTGGCGTTGTGTTTCGGGCTCATTGTGGATCACAGAAGGAAGGGGTTATGACGGACCTCGTAATCCTCGGGACCGCGAATGCGGTTCCTGATAAAGAGCACGAAAACACGCATATGGCCCTGCAGGGAAAAGACGCATTTGTGCTGATCGACTGCGTGAACAATCCGGTTGTCCGCCTGCAGCAAGCCGGTCTCGATATCCTCCGTTTGAGCGATTTAATCTTGACCCACTTTCATCCGGACCATGTATCCGGTGTGCCTTCGTTATTGATGAGCAGTTGGCTGCTCGGGCGCACCGCCCCGCTCGATATTTACGGCCTGGCTCATACGCTGGACCGGATCGAAGGGCTGATGGATTATTACGAATGGAAACTCTGGCCCCGCTTTTTCCCGGTTCGTTTCCACCGCTTGCCAGAAGAGGAATTGACGCCGGTCCTGGACAATGACGAATTCCGGATCTTTGCTTCCCCCGTCCGCCACCTGATACCCACCATCGGGCTTCGGGTAGAGTTCTCGCGCAGCGGTAAAGTGCTGGCCTATTCGTGCGATACCGAGCCCTGTCCGCAAGTGGTGCGCCTGGCTTCCGGGGCGGACGCCCTGGTTCACGAGGCGACCGGAGCGGGCAGGGGGCATTCGTCGGCGGCTCAAGCCGGGGTGATGGCCCATGAGGCGGAGGTGGGGAAGCTGTACCTCATCCACTATCCGGCAAACAGCGCCAAACACCAGGGCTTGATCGCTGAAGCCCAAATGACCTTTGGGGGACCGGTTGAGTTGGCGTTCGACTTTATGCGTCTGCCTTTTTAGCCCCTTTGACCTCCACTTAACTTAAACGAAAACGTGGGAGCTTCAACGCTCCCACGTGCCGGTAAAACCTCAGGGTCATCACTCCTGCACGAACGGCAGCCATTCGTTATTGTCGTTGATATGGCGGCCGAAAATGTAAACGGCCGAGGCGGGCGGTTCGGTGGGCTGTCGTAGTAAGCGCATCTGGGCTTGCTCCAGTGTGCGACCCCCTTTGCGATGATTGCAGATCGGGCAGGCCGCTACCAGATTGTCCCAGGTGTGCTTGCCGCCCAGGCGGCGGGGGATTACGTGGTCGATGGTCAGGTAGGGGTACCGCTTTCCGCAATACTGGCAGGTGTAATCGTCCCGCCGGAGCACCTCTCGCTTGGTCAGGCGAACCGTGGGTCGAGGCCGTTTCACCATCTTCTCCAGCCGGATGACCGAGGGTCGGGGATAAGTCTGGGTAACTGTGGCGATCTCCCCCCGCCCATTAAGCACTAAAGACGCCTTGCCACTCAAGATTAGACCGATGGCGCGGCGGGTCGTGCAGACGTTGATAGGCTCAAAATTTGCGTTGAGTACCAACACTGGCGCAAACATACCAGCCTCCATGATCCAACATTCGAGAATTATAGCACGATGCATTAGAAAAGATCTGTTTTTTTTGGAGTGTCGGCGGTGAGGCCGCCCACTCACCCCTAAATAACAGGATTGCTGTTTTTGGGGGTGGGCGGCGAAGCTGGGCGATGAAGTCACCGCCCCCATAATAACAATTACTACTGAGGGCATTTTCCTGCACACCATTTATCTCATTGTCAGCAGAAAAAATGATGTGTGGGGGGTGGGCGGCGCTGCCCACCCCCACACATCGATTACTACTTTTTTCCTGCATACCATCTATCTCGGTTATAATAAAGATATGCAAGAGAACCTTGACATGGTTGAATTCCGCCCGGAACTGCTATCCCGGCGGGGAGAAGCCACAGCCTGGGGGTTGGCGCTGCTGGTATTCGGGGCCTGGTTCGCCCTGCGCTATACCGGCTACCACGTCCCCGGGAGCCTGGTGTTCCTGGCCTTTTTCTTGCTGTTTGCTGCGCTGGGAATCAGCCTGGGGAATTGGATGGACCGCCGGACGAAGATCCTCCTGAAGCCGGAAGGCATTGCCTTCTCGAACGGCTTGCGGAACGTGTTTTTTCCCTGGGAGGAGATCCGCCAGGTTCAAATCCACCCCTCCAGGTGGGGCAATAAGGTCAGGGTAATCGGCGAAAAAGCCTATTTTGACTTCCGCACCCTGGGAGAGGTGACAGTCCAGGGAACGGTGAAGGGACGCATGGGTTTTGTCGTGGGAGAGAAGATCTTGCGAAGGATACTGGAAGCCGGAAGATTAGAGCACAGGACTCGTTCATCGGTGGGAACGAGCTACTATTATTCGCGAGAGTGATCCCCTCTGCGGTGAGCACTTCGCGCCCTCCCGCAGAGGGCGCGTTTTTATTTCTTGGATTATTTGGGAGGCGCCATGAACGGCCAAATGGAAGTGATGACAAAACGGGATATGACCATCGATGAGCAGGTCGCTTACCTGATGCAGGGCACCGAATATGGGGATGAGGCGCTGCAACAGGCGATGGCGGAGGAATTGCGGCAGCGGCTGTTGGAAGCCCAGAGAGAAAACCGGCCCCTGCGGGTGTACTGCGGTTTCGATCCGCGGACAAGCGACCTGCACCTGGGACACACGGTCCCCATGCGGAAACTGCGCCAGTTCCAGGAGTTGGGCCACGAAGTCACTTTTCTCGTAGGCAACTACACCTCGCTGATCGGGGACCCCAGCGATAAGGATATCCTGCGGCCGCAGCTCACCCCTGAACAGGTGCAGCACAACGCCCAAACCTACGCCGAACAGGCGTTTAAGGTGTTGGATAAAGATAAAACCCTCATCCGCTACAATGCTGAGTGGCTGTCGAAGCTCACCTTTACGGAGCTGATCCACCTGGCGGCGAACTTCACCGTCCAGCAGTTCATATCTCGCGAGAACTTCAAGCTGCGCTGGGAAAAGGGAGATCCGATCTACATCCATGAGTTCTTCTACGCCATCATGCAAGGCTACGATGCCTATTCCATGCGCTCCGACATCCAGGTGGGCGGCACAGACCAGTTGTTCAATATCATCACCGCAGCCCGCAAACTGATGACATCGCTGGGTGAGAAGCCCAACATCGGCATCATCGTGGGCATCTTGCCGGGGACCGACGGCGAGGTGAAGATGAGCAAATCTTTGGGCAACCACATCCCCCTGTTGTCCACCCCGGAGGACATGTACGGCAAGGTGATGAGCGTTCCGGATAAGGCGATGGGCAGCTACTTCCGGCTGATTACCCGCTGGACGCCGCCGGAGATCGCCGAGCTCGAGCAGGGTATGGCAGAGGGCAGGCTCCACCCGCGGGATGTGAAAATGAAGCTGGCGCGCGAGATCGTCAGCATCTACCATTCGCCGCAGGCAGCCATCGAAGCCGAAGAGGCCTTCAAGCGGGTCTTCCAGCAGGGCGATGTCCCCGAAGACCTGCCTGAGTATGTGTTCGATCCGGCGCAGACCGTCGTGGATGTGTTGGTGGCTGCCGGGTTGGTGGGCAGCAAAAGCGAAGGCCGCAGGATGGTGGACCAGCACGCGGTCCGGCTGGACGGCGAGACCCTGACCGACCCGACCCAGCCCTTCCCTCATGCTGGGGTGCTCCAGGTGGGGAAACGGCGGTTCCTGAAGGTGGTGTCCGGCTGAGGTCTTCTCGGTCGCTCCGCTTCACCTGTAGAGGCACGGCGGAGGCCGTAAACCACGCGAAACCGTAAAGCTACCCGCCGGCAGCGAAGCGCTCACGGCCGTGCCTGTACGGCATCGATTGGAAATCGACGCCTGGGGGATTCCAAGCCCGCTGGAGCAGGCTGATGGGGCGCGGGTGGGCATGAATCCGCTTTGAGCGGGTTTGGATTTTAGGAGCCGGCGGATTCATCCGCTGGCGGGCGAGCCGTATCGTCGTCCTGGCTGGGGGAAAGGGGCGCCATGTGTGCTCTGTGATCTCTGTGTTGAAGACTAGGGCAGCAGGGCCTCCTGCAGGATGTTCTGCCCGATTTGCACGATCTCCTGCGGTGCCGCCTCTTCCAGCACGATGGCGACCGCTACCTGATGGGCGCCTTGATCGGGTAGTGTCCCCCCCAGATACCAGGTCACAGTTTGATCAGGGCCATTAAAGGCCAGCGCGGTGGTTTGCCAGAAGGCCGCACCCTCGACGGCCAGCGAACTGGCGGTGGAGGTCGCGGCGTCAGCCGGGAGCGCCTGGAGGGGTTCTTGCAGCGGCGGCAGTGGCACCCAGCCGGCCTGGGTTGTGTTCACTGCCGCCACGAGCTGGGGCGCAGGGATCTGCCCCTCGGCGGTGAGGGCGGCCGCGGCCATGGCCATCTGCAGCGGGGTCACTCGGAAATCTGTCCCCAGGGCGGCCAGATCTGCGGGGGTGTCAGGGCCGGGCTCCGCAGCAACTGCGACGGGGAGCCGGATCTGGGGAGCTTGGAAGAGGCCCAGCCCGGCGTAGAGTTCGTGGACCGCCGCGGTCCCCAACCCTTGCCCGATTGCGGCAAGCGGGGCGGGGCAGCCGCTGGAAATCACCTCCGGCCAATCCTCCTCTGGCGGGGGCAGGGCGCAGTCCAGGGTTTCATCTTCCAGGCGGTAGGAGAGCTGGCCGGGCAGATTGGGGAACTGCTGGCGGGAGGCGGCCGCGGCCAGCAGGAATGGGCCGAGGGCCGGGCCAGGCTGGTATAAGCCCTGTGTCGTCCGGTTGAGCAGCGGGGCGCGCTCATCGTTCACCAGCGTCTCCCAATCCTCGGCCAGGGTGTTGGCATCGAAGGCGGGGTGCGAAGCCAGCGCCAGGATCTCGCCGGTGCGGGCGTCCAGCAGGGCCAGCGCGCCGGAGCGCCCGGCAAGCAGTTGGTTGGCGAGGGCCTGGAGCGACAGGTCAAGGTTGAGGCGCACGTCGAGCCCGGGCGGGGGCTGCCCGTAGACCAGGTGGTTCCACCAGATCGTCAACCCCGGGTTGCCGAGCATGCCTCGCAAGTAGGGATCCAGCGAGGCCTCGAGCCCCGCCTGGCCGAATACGGGGTTGGTGTAACCGATCACCGGGCTGAGCGAGGGATAGATCACCTTGCGGGTAATCTCTCCCGGCTCGCCCGCGCTGATGCTGAGGGCGTTGTTCTGGCGATCGAGGATCGTCCCGCGGCGCACATAGCGGTCGGCGATGGAACGCCTGGGGTTATCGGTGCGGGCCAGCAGGTCCGGGGAGCGGAAGATCGTCCACCAACCGGTGATCAGCGCCGCGGCGCCCAGGCCGGCCAGCAGCAGCCCGCCCAACTGTAAATAGGGACGATGGGCCGGCAGCCTGGCAGGAGCCTTGCCAGAGGACGAACTGATCGTCACCAGGAACAGCAGAGAGAGGTTGGCGGTGAGCAGGGATGAACCGCCATAGGAGACGAAGGGCAGGGTGACGCCGGTGAGCGGCAGCAGGCGCAGGTTGCCGCCGATGATCAGCACACTTTGCGCCACCAGGTAGGTGGTCAGCCCGGCCGCCAGGTAGCGGCGGTAAGAATCGGGCGCGCGCAGGGCAACCCGCAGGCCACGAGCGGCGAGCAGGGCGATCAGCAAGATGAAGGCGATCGCACCTATCAATCCGGTTTCTTCGGTGATCGAAGCAAAAATAAAGTCGGAGTGTGAGACGGGGACGACGGAAGGGCTGCCGATCCCCGGGCCGCGGCCGATGAGCCCGCCGTTTGCGATGGCCAGCAGCGATTGGACGATCTGGTAGGAGCGGCCGCTGGGATCCAACCAGGGGTTCAACCAGGCGTCCACCCGCACACGCACGACATCGAACAGCCAATAGCCGGATACGGCCGAAAGAACGATCACCAGCCCGCCTACGGCCAGGATGCTGCGCCTGGCGGAGGTGACGTATACGATGGCAGTATAGAGAAATATGAAGATGGAGGCCGTGCCCAGGTCGCGCTGAACCAGCAGCAAGAGCAGCGCCAGGCCGGTCATAATAAACGTTGGGGCGAGCAAGGGCAGTAAATTTGAACCGCCGATAGAAGGCGGCAGGCGGATGATCCCCCGCTGCTCGTTAATCTCTCCCGCCAGGTAGGCGGCAAGGTAGACGACTAACAGCAGCTTCAGCGGTTCAGAAGGCTGGAGGTAAATCCCACAGCAGCCCAACCACATCTCAGGGCCGGCCCCCATTGGGTTTACGCCGAACAACAGAGTCAGCCCGGTCAGTACCAGCCCGCTGGTGAGCCAGACATATTTATACCGGCGGAGATACACCAGGTGCTGCGGATACTGCATCCCGGCGATGAGCAAGCTGCCGCTGAGGACCAGCCAGGCGGTTTGCCGCAGACCAAACGTGGGGAGCAGGCGGTAGATCGTCAGCAGCCCCCAGCCGGTGAGCAGCGCCGCCAACGGGAGCAAAAAGGGGTCTCGGTCCGGCATACGCCTGGCGCTCTGGCGATGGACGAGGGCGAACAGCGAGGCCCAGGCCGCGTATCCCAGCCAGTGGTTCCAGCGGAAGCTGACCTCCCAGGAGCGGGCCGGCACCGCCGGCGACAGGGTCAGGGCCAGGCTGTAGACGGCCAGGAACACAGCCGCCAGTATAAACAGGCGGCCCTGGATCTCATCGGGCGTATACGGCTGCTGGCGGCTACTGATTCTCAAAATACTTATCGATCAACAGGCTCAACCGCTGGCGGGTTTCGGGCGGGATCCGTTTCGGGTCGGTGATCAGCGCATCGGCCAGCGCCCGCTCGCAGTCGCACTCTCGCTCTTCCGGCAAGCGGGCGACCAGGTTCAGCACCGTTTCCTGGGCCACCTGCGTGTTATGCTGCAGGGTTTGGATCACCATCTCCACCGTGACCGGTTCCTCGCTCACGTGCCACACGTCGTAATCGGTGACGTGGGCCATCACCGCGTAGCAAAGCTCGGCCTCCCGGGCGAGAAATGCTTCGGGCGAGGTGGTCATCCCGATGATGGACATCCCCCAAGAACGGAAGACATTCGACTCGGTGCGGGTTGAGAAGCGCGGCCCTTCGATAGTGATAAACGACCCGCCTTTGCGTACCACGGCCCCCGTCTCCCGCGCCGCCTCCAGCACCTCGGCCGAGAACCCGGGGCAGAATGAATCGGCGGGGCTGATGTGGGCGACGAATCCCCCCTCGAAAAAGCTGCGCTTGCGGTTCCGGGTGAAATCGAACAGCCCATCGGGGATGACGATATTCCCCGGCGAGTAGTCATCCCGCAGCGAGCCGCAGGCGCTGATGCTGAGCACGCGCTCCACCCCCAGGCTTTTCAGGGCGTAGATGTTCGCCCGGTAGGGGACTTCGCTCGGGGTGAGGGTGTGCCCAATTCCGTGCCGGGCGAGAAAGGCTACTCGCTTGCCGGCAAGGGTACCGGTGATCACCGGAGCGCTGGGCTTGCCAAAGGGGGTATCGATTTCAAGTTCTTCTATATCGACCAGGCCGGGCATATTGTACAGCCCAGAGCCTCCGATAATGGCTAGGGTTGGCTTGGATGGCATTTCTTTGATCTCCATTTGCGATGTTGTTAGCGGATGTGACTGATTGTAAGGCAGCGTTTCTTACCCCGGTGTTGATAAAACAGCGACCCCTCCCCCAGGATCGAGGCTCAGGCCTGGATCTCATCCGGCTCGGGTTCTGCCTCGCCCAGCCGCAGCCGGAACAGGAGCTGGCCGCAGCGTAATTCATCGCCGGAAGCGATCACCAGCGGTTCGGTCACCGGGACCTGGTTCAGGAATGTGCCATTGGTGGAGTGTAGATCTTCCACCCACCACTGGTTATGGTGGTAGTGCAGGCGGGTGTGTTGCGCTGAAATCGTGCGGTCCATCAAGTGACAGTCTGCAGCCGGGTCGCGGCCGATAATCACCTCGGGATGCGTGAAACGATACGTTTGAGTTTTTCCATTGGTTTGCAAAATCAGGGTGAGCGGGACCGGTGTGCTGACCGGTTGTGCCCGCGCCTGCCGGCGAAGATCCTGCCAGATCACGTAGAAACCCCAGGCCAAGAACAGGTACAGGGCCAGGATAACCAGCAGGCGTAGAACGAGAAGGAAAGGTCCGCTCATAAATCCGTTTCGTGAGACTGAAAGCCGCCCGTTACCGGGGATTCAACTCTTCCGGGGTGAAGCTTTCCGTCTCCCCTCCGATACCGCCATCCTGTCCAAAAACGATCGGCAGCCCGGACAGGGAAATCACATCCCCGGGCTGCAGGGTGGTCTGGCGGATGCGTTCGCCATTGACAAATGTGCCGCCGGTTGAGTCGAGATCGAAAAGGATAAAGCGCCCACGGACGAGGCGGAGCTGGGCATGAACCCGGGAAACGCGTGGGTCATCGATCACGAGTTGATTGTCATCCCGCCGCCCGATGTTTACCACCGGTTGGGCGATCTGGACAATTTGTGTGCCGTCTACGATGAGAAAAGCATCGGGTACGGATTCCGGACTCAGATCGGCAATCTGGTAATCCTCACGAGGCATATCCGTCGTATCCGACAGGTTCTCCCGGCTGTTTTTCGCCAGGACCAGCAGTTCATCCGGCCCCACCTGGAGATCGCCCTCCACCTGCAGCATTAAAGGGCCGCTGAAACGGACGCCGGCCTGGCTGGCGGTTTCGCTGAGCGTATGGCGGAGCCCATCCAACCCCTCGCGATCGGCGAGCAGGTTACTGGCTTGTTCAGGGTGAAGGACGATAGTGTAGAGATTGGGGGCGATCGGGCTCCCGTCCTCTCCCGGTTGCAGGCCGGCCCGCATCGCCTCTACCAGGCGGTAGGCCAGGTTGTTGGACTGCTGCCGGTTGGGGAACAACCGGGCGGCGCTCCCCTCGACCAGGGATTGCAGGCGAGCCTCGATTTGGGCTAACTTTAGTCTCATGCGCGCTATTATAACCCGTGTGCAGGCATACGTTGTCAGTAGTAAGTGTTTGGGGGTAGACTGCGAAGCTGCCCACCCCAAAAAAAATTCTATTCTGCTGCCATGTTGTGCATGCACACTTATAACCCGGGCAGGCAGCAGCATTAAATTCCGCGTATTATAATTCAATAAGAGGAGCAGTATGATGACCGGGGACATGACTGCGGGTTTTGAAGAGGTCGAACACACTGCCGATTGGGAACTGCATGCCTGGTCTCCAGACCTGCCAACGTTATTCGAGCAGGTTGCGCGAGGCATGTACATGCTGTCGGGCACCCAAATTGCCAGGGAAGACCGGCGCACTCAAACCATCGAGCTCGATGCCGCCGATGCCGAGAGCCTGTTGGTGGGCTTCCTCGCAGAACTGCTCTTCTTAGCAGAGCAAGACGGACTGGCTTTTCATCGCTTCGATCTGAGGATCGACGAGGATCCAGGGCAAAACAGGCTGCAGCTCACCGGCCAGATGGAGGGTGGGCGGATCATCGCGCAGGCCAAGGAGATCAAAGCGGTAACCTATCACCGGCTGCAGATCGAGCGGAGCGATCGAGGCCTGGAGGTACGGGTAGTCTTCGATGTCTAGCCGAAGCAGACAGCAGACCAGCGGAGGTGTACGATGGTCAACCTGACAGATCTAAAGCGCATTAGCGATTACGAGTGGGAGATCCCTAAATCATTCCGCAGCGATATGCGCGTTCCCGTACGGATTTTTGCGACCCGCCGCCTGCTCGAAGCGGTGATGGACGACAAGTCATTGGAGCAGGCGGTGAACTCGGCGACCTTACCGGGCCTGGTGGGGCACGTGTTGGTGATGCCCGATATGCACCAGGGGTACGGCTTCCCCATCGGGGGAGTGGCCGCTACCCGCTACCCAGATGGGGTGATCTCGCCTGGGGCCATCGGATACGATATCAACTGCGGGGTCCGCTTGCTGGGATCGCAGATCGAATTCGAAGCCGTCCGGCCTTACATGGATGAGCTGGCCAGCGCCCTTAACCACTACTGCCCCAGCGGGGTTGGCGAAAAAGGGCATTTCACCCTGTCTGAGGCTGAACTGGACCAGGTTTGCCGGGAAGGGGCGAAGTGGGCCCACAAGAATGGTTTCGCCACCGAAATGGACCTGCGGCGGACGGAGGAGGGGGGCCGCCTGGAAGGCGCAGATCCGGCGAAGGTGAGCAAGCGCGCCAGGGCTCGCGGCCGCCCGCAGCTCGGGACATTAGGCGCAGGCAACCATTTTATCGAAGTGGATGTAGTCGAGCAGATTTTCGATCCTGAGGCCGCGCAGGCGATGGGGTTAATGGAAGGCCACCTGGTTGTACAAATCCATTGCGGTTCGCGGGGTTTTGGGCACCAGATTTGCAGCGATTACGTGAGCGAGTTCCAGGGGGCGGTCAAGCGCTACAACATCCAACTGCCGGACCGGGAACTGGTATGCGCGCCGCTCGATTCGCCTGAAGGGCAAGCCTACCTGGCGGCCATGCGCTGCGCGGCGAACTACGCCTTTGCGAACCGGCAGGTGCTCGCCCATAACGCCCGGGAGGCATTCGAGGTCGCGCTGGCCGGGAAGACGCCCAAGCTGCACCTGCACCAGGTGTATGACATCGCCCACAACATGGGGAAGATCGAAACTCATGTGGTCGAAGGAGAGAAGATGAAAGTGTGCGTCCACCGCAAGGGGGCTACGCGCGCCTTCGGCCCGGGTGCGCCGGGCCTGCCGGATGAGTACCGGCAAATCGGGCAGCCGGTGCTGGTCCCCGGCAGCATGGGGACGGCTTCCTGGGTGCTGGTGGGGACGGAGACAAGCATGGAGCGCTCGTTCGGCTCGAGCTGCCATGGCGCCGGCCGGGTGATGAGCCGCTCGAAGGCGAAGCGCGAGGTGCGTGGCGAGCAGTTGCGTAAAGAGTTGGAAGCGGGCGGCATCCAGATCCGCGCCGGGTCCCTTCCCGGCCTGGCGGAGGAGGCCCCCCAGGCGTATAAAGACGTGGACGACGTGGTGGAAACGGTTGCCGGGGCCGAGATCGCCCGGAAGGTGGCCCGGCTGCGCCCGGTAGCCGTGATAAAAGGATAGATCCGGCGGGCGGTAGGGAACATTTCTAGCCTCGAGAGCGTTATAAGCTCACACAGACCAAACAGGACCGGCCGGTGCGCAGCGAATCGCAGCGGCGCGTTCTCGGAGCCGGCTGGGTAGACGGATTGCCGGCCTTTATGTGAAAAATATCTGGAGGAAAGAATGTTCCTGAAACGCAACTTGCGAACCATACTCCCGCTGCTGGCAGCCGCTGTGCTGTTTCTGGCGGCCTGCGCCCCGGCCGCGGGACCGATCACGAATACTCCCGCCCCAACCGCTGACCCGGACAGCCCGGTGGTCGCCACCCCGGGCCAGCCCCAAGACGGTGAGCCCACCGAGGCGCCCTGGCTGCCACAGACAGGAGATGAAAACTTGATCCGGCGAGAGATCGAATTAGAAACGGTGGACCTGCTCATCCTCGAGAGTTTCCCACCGCAGTTCCGGCTGCATCTGGTGGGCACGCTGCCGACCCCCTGCTCGGAGCTGAGGGTGGACGTGCAGCCGGCCGATGCAGAGGGCAATATCCCCGTTGAAGTGTATGCCCTGATCGGCCCGGCGGTGATGTGCGCGGAGGCCATCGAATCTTTTGATTTGTCGGTGCCTTTGGAAAATCTCCCCACTGGGAAGCACACGGTGCTGGTGAACGGCGAACCGGTGGGCGAGGTGGATGTCCCCGACCTGGAAAGCCGCCTGGAGGCGCAGCCGCCGCACCCGGGAGAGACCCGGGAGACTCCGGTGCGCCCGGCTTCTGAGCTGCTCTTCGAAGGCCGGCCCGGCAGCATCTACATCGATGACGCCTTCATCGAGCGAAACGCCGATACCGGCCAGTATTCGGTCCGGCTCAGCGGCAACCTGCCGACGCCTTGCCACCAACTGAAGAGCAACGTACAGCCGCCGGACGAAAATGGCCAGATCAATGTGAACGTGTTCTCGGTGAGCAGCCCGGATAGCATGTGCATCCAGGTCCTGGAACCGTTCTCACTGACCGTGCCGTTGGAGTTTGAAGGTATGGATGCCGGGGCTCTGGAGAGCGGGGAATACACGGTACTGGTCAATGGGGAAGCAATCGGCACAATCCAGCCATAACGGATTGCGCTGAAGAAGTAGAAGAATTAGGGAGATGGGCGGGCTGTGCAGCCCGCCCATCTCCCTAATTTCTATTCTTACAGAAATTGTATTGTGGTGTGGGCGGCGACATCGCCACCCACAATAAATGCTCACCTTAACACGATCAGTGGGTCAGGATTTGCGAGAGGAAGAGCTTGGTGCGGTCTTCTTTCGGGTTTTGGAAGATCTCAGCCGGGGTGCCGCTTTCTACGATCTGCCCCTGATCGAAAAAGAACATCCGGTGGGCGACGCCGCGCGCAAACCCCATCTCGTGAGTGACCACCAGCATGGTCATCCCCGTCCGGGCCAGCTCCACCATCACATCCAGCACTTCTTTGATCATCTCTGGGTCCAGGGCGGAGGTGGGCTCATCGAACAGCATGATCTTAGGCTGCATGGCCAGGGCGCGGGCAATCGCCACCCGCTGCTGCTGCCCACCCGACAACTGGGCAGGGTATTTGTGCGCCTGCTCGGGGATGCCAACCCGTTCGAGGAGCTGCATGGCAATCTCCTCCGCTTTCTCTTTGGGCCATTTCCGCACCTTCATCGGCGCCAGGGTGATGTTCTGCATGACCGTCATGTGGGGGAACAGATTGAACTGCTGGAACACCATCCCGGCTTCCATCCGGATCCTTTCGATATTCCGCACATCATGGGTCAGTTCGATCCCATCCACGATAATCTGGCCTTTTTGGTGCTCTTCCAGGCGGTTGATGGTACGGATGAAGGTCGATTTTCCCGAACCGGAAGGTCCAAATATGACGATCACCTCCCCCTGGTGGACTTCCATGTTTACGCCCTTGAGGGCGTGAAAATTGCCATACCACTTGTGTACGTCCCGGCAGATGATGATGGGTTCAGTTTCTTTCGTCACTCAGACCTCCCACACTTGTGCGATCATTGTGTTTGTGGTTTTCAACTCGCAATTCACCCGGATAGCCCCGTCCTTCGCAGGTTGGAAGAAACAGTGGTTATTATAGCGAAAATTTGTCGAATTTTCCACCGGCCCACCCTCATAAGTATTGGTTATCTTTCGCCCACCCCTAAAGCGGTTTCGATGCGCTGGCTGGCATAAGACATGAGATAACTCAAGATCCAGAAAACAGCCGCCACGAAGATGAGCACCTCGGCTTGCTTCCCGATGTAATCTGGATTGGCCTGGAGGATCGAGCGGGCCACCGCCAGAAAGTCGAGCACGGCGATGGCCGCGGCGAGTGTGGTGTCTTTGAACAGGCTGATGAATTGCCCCACGATGGGAGGGATCACCAGGCGTAAGGCCTGGGGCAGCACAATATGAGCCGTGATGCGGAAATTGCTCAACCCCAAGGCCTTGGCCGCCTCTACCTGCCCGGGCGGGATGGCGGCCAGGCCGCCGCGCACGTTTTCAGCCATATAAGCCGCGCTGAACACGGTCATACCCGCCAGCGCGCGCAGCAGCCGGTCGAAGCGGACATTAGGGGGAAAGAACAGCGGCAGCATAATCGAAGTCAGCAGCAGGATGCCCACCAAGGGGACGCCCCGGACGACTTCGATGAAGATCGTGCTGAACAGGCTGACCACCGGCAGGGAGGAGCGCCGTCCGAGCGCCAGCAGCACCCCAAAGGGGAAGGAGATTACGATCCCACCCACTGCCAGGATGAGGGTGACCATCAGGCCGCCCCACAGGTTCGTTGGAACGAGCGGAAGCAGCGCTGATCCGGGCGCACCTGGGGGAAAACCGCGCAGCAGGAGCAGGCCGATGAACAAGGCCAACAGCCCACCCAGGCTGATCCACCTGGGCCGGATCGCTTCAGACCGGGCTGCCCAGTATCCGAGATAGATCACCGGGATATTGATGAAGAAAAAGAGGCGGATGGGAAGGGTGAGCGCAACTCCCTGGGGGGGCCAGAAGACACCCACCAACAGGAATAAGGCGTAAATCCAGGCGAAATTGCGCATGGTCCCGCCCCAGGCCCGCCAGGCCATCCCCATCAGGAAGGAGAACAGCAGCAAACCCACGCCTGGGCGCCAGAGCGCCTGGCGCGGATACTGCCCCACCAGGTAGAGCAGGGGGTGGTTGATCACCGGCGCCCAATCGGCGATTAAGAGGACCCACCGGACGGCCAGATATACTCCCCCAACGATTAAGAAGAGCGACAGAAAGGTCAGGATGCTGTTATACCAGGTGCTGAACAGGTTTTCCTTAACCCAGTTCAACGCCCCGGACTTTCGCGAGGGAGTTGTGATTTCTACCGTGGTTTCCACACGCGCTGCCTTTCTCGAGTCGCGGAAGCGAACAGCATTAACTTACCTCTCCACCAGTTGGATGCGCCGGTTGTACCAGTTCATAAGTATGGAGGTGATCAGGCTGATCACCAGATACACGGCCATGATCAGCAGGAAAACCTGCAGGGCGCGCCCGGCCTGGTTGATCGTTGTTCGCCCGATGAAGAACAGCTCGGGATAGCCGATGAAGTACGCCAGGCTCGAGTTTTTGATCAGGTTGAGATACTGGCTGATCAGGGGGGGAATGATCACCCGCAGCGCCTGGGGGAAGACCACCAGGTTGAGAATCTGCCCGCCGCGCAAACCCAGGGCCCGGGCCGCTTCGACCTGGCCGCGGTTGACGGCCTGGATGCCGGCCCGGATGACCTCGGCGATGAACGCGGCCGTGTAGGTGACCAGGCCGATCAGCAGGGCTGTGAATTCTGGCGTGAGGTGCAAGCCGCCACGAAAATTGAAGCCGGTGAGCTCGGGCGATTCCCAGTTGAAAACATTGCCTCCGGCTAGCAGCCACCCGGCGAGGCCGGACAGGACCAGCACAGCCAGCCCAGCCAGCCAGGGGTGTGTGAGGCGGCCGGTCCGCTCCTCTATTTGGCGCAGGACCCACACGACGATCCCGGCGATGAGGATCCCCACGATCAAGGCGATGAGAAAAGGCCCGCTCTGAGGTGTGGTTTGCGGCCAGGTGAGGTATAGGCCGCGCTGGTTCAGATAGGTGGGCCCGGGCCAGACGATGCTCTGCTGCACCCGGGGGAGCTGCAAGAAGACGGCGCTGTACCACAGGAACAGCAGCACCAGGAGCGGGATATTGCGGTGAATTTCGATGAAGGCGACTGCCAGGCGGCTGACCAGCCAGTTGGTTGATAGGCGGGCGACCCCGACGATGGTCCCCAATACCGTGGCGAAGAAGATGCCAACAATGGACACTTTGAGGGTGCTGAGGACGCCCACCCAAAAGGCATAGGCGAAAGAACGGGATGGGTCGTAGGGGATCGGTGTTTCGCCGATGGGGAAACCGGCCGATTCTTCCAGGAATCGGAAACCTAATGAGAGCCCACGCTGGTTGGCGGCGTTGATTACATTGATCCCCATCCAGATGACGAACCCGATGACGAGCACGGCCGAAACCAGTTGGGCCACCACGCGTAGGATACGCTCGTCTCGCCATAAGGGTGGGCGAGTGTTAAATCCGGATGGTTGAGGGGTCAATGAGCGAGACGTCATCGATATCGGGCTCAAACCGCCGGAAAGCGGGAAGGGGTCAGAAACTCATCTCCCGCTTTCCGGCCGGGAGCTGGAGCTCAGCGCAGCGGCGGCGCGTACATCAGGCCGCCATTCGTCCATAGATCGTTGAGCCCGCGGGGGAGCTCGAAGGACATGCCCTCTGGTCCCATGTAGCGGTCATAAATCTCACCGTAGTTGCCGACCGCGCTGATAACCTGAGCGATGGCATCCGGTGGGAGGCCGAGATCGGACTGGCCCCAATCTCCTTCGGCGCCGAGCAAGCGGCGGACTTCGATGTTGTCGCTGTTCTTCATTTCCTCCACATTGGCCTGGTTCACCCCCAGCTCTTCGGCGTTGATCAGGCCGAACATGACGACCTTGACGATGTCAAACCACTGCGAGTCGCCGGTGGGGACTGCGGGCGTGAGCGGCTCTTTGGAGATGGTGATATCCAGCAGGACGTGAGCCGAAGGGTCGGCGAAACCACTGCGAACGGCCGCCAGTTGGGAGAGATCGCTGGTGGCGGCATCACAGCGGCCTTCCTCATAGGCGGTGTAGACCGAGGCGGTATCTTCGAACACGAGCGGATTGAAGTCGAGCCCGCGCTGCCGGAAGGCATCGGCCAGGTTTAGTTCGGTGGTCGTCCCGCTGGTGACACAGATGGTGGCGCCGTCCAACTGTTCGATCGAATCAATGCCGCTGTCGGCCGGGACCACAAATCCCTGCCCATCGTAGAACATGATCCAGACGAACTCGCCCCATTGGGCATCGCGGGAACTGGTCCAGGTGGCGGTGCGGGCGAGGATATCCACCTCTCCGGTCTGCAGGGCTGGGCCGCGCTCCGCAGCGGTGATGGGAACAATTTCGACGGCGTTCGGATCGCCGAACATCGCCGCGGCGACGGCCCGGCACAGGTCGACGTCGAAGCCCGCGTTCCCCCCGGAGTCATCCAGGAAGCCGAACCCGGCCAGGTCTGTACGCCCGCCGCACACGATCTGCCCCCGGTCACGCACGCGCTGGACGATCGTCCCGAAACCGCTGGGCGCACCCTGGGCCGGAGGTTCCGGCTGAGCTTGCTCCGTCGGTGCAGGCTGACCGGCCGGCGGTTCAGATTGTGGTTGCTCGGCTGCTGGTTGTTCATCGATCGGTTGCTCCCCAAGCGCCAGGTTGTCGGTGGGGGCGTTGGCTACGTCGGTTGGCGCGGCAGTGCAAGCGGCGAAGAGCAGGGCGGTGATTAGCAGGATGGACAGGATCGAAAATCGCTTGGCTAACATGCTTCTCTCCTCTGACGAACTGGTAAGACGGATATTCGGTTTACTACGGCTGAAATTGCGAGCTGGTTGTGGTTGGGTAAACCCGCGTAAACAATTGTCCCCTCAATATGTACATTATAGGGAGAAATTGTCAACCAGGGAAGTCTGCTCGATAAATTTTGATGAAATTTTTATATTTCTGGAGATGAAGGAATAAATCAGGGTGTGTGCAAAGCAGCCGGCGGCTGCTCCGCACACACCCTGATTAACAACGATTCTTGCTGGGGGTTTCAGGCGCCGATGGGGGCAGTGCGGGCGCGGGTGAGGCTGACGAGGGCCTGGACGGGCAGGCGGATGTTCAGGCCCCGCTGCCCGCCGGAGATGTAAATCTCGGCAAAACCTTCGGCGGTTGAATCCAGCACCACCTGGAAGCCTTTGTTGAGCAGAGCGAGGGGCGAGATGCCGCCGGCCTGGAGACCGGTGATCTGCTCTGCTTCGCGCTGCGTGGGCAGGGACATTTTCTTCTCCCCCAACGCTTTGGCGAGCGCCTTCAAATCCACTTCGCGTGGCCCGGGGACGACGGCCAGCACCGGCTTGCCCCGCCCTTCACGGGTGACCACGATGGTCTTGAAGACCTGTTCTGGGGGGACGTTGAGGATTTGTGCGGCTTCGACCGCGCCCAACTTCTCCGCGGGGAGGTCGAAGGCCGTGTAGGGGATTTTGCGGGCATCCAGCAGCCGGGTGACATTATTGGTAGTCATGGGACCTCCTGAGCTGCGAGGGGCAGGGTGAGGGTGAAGACGGCCCCACCCTGGGGGTGATTGGCCGCCTGAAGGGAGCCGCCCTGGGCTTCGGCAAGCTGGCGGGCGATGGCCAGCCCTAACCCGGCGCCCCCCTCCAACCGGCTGCGTGATCTCCCCGAACGGTAGAAGCGCTCAAAGATGTGGGACAAGGCTTCAGCAGGGATCCCCGGGCCGTTGTCGTGGACGGTGACCTGGACCCGGGAGAGGACCGGGACGATGGCGATTTCGATCCAGCCTTCGGGCGGTGCATAGCGCAGGGCATTGGAGAGCAGGTTGCTCAGGATCTGTTCCAGGCGCAGCGGGTCGGCCATCACCACCGGCGTGGCGCCGGGAGGGACCGACAGGCGGAGTTCGATCTGCCGTTGGGAAGCCTGGGACCTGAAATTCTCGATCAGGCGGGCTGCGAGAAGGTGCAGGTTGGTCGGGGCCAGGTCCAGCTTCAATTGGCCCGACTCGACCAGCGCCAGGGTGCGCAGATCCTCGACCAGTCGGGTGAGCAGCTTGTTTTGTTCGAGCAAGGGTTCGAGGTTCTCAGGCGTGAGCGGGTAAATGCCGTCCTGCAGGGCCTCCAGGTTGGCGCGCTGCACTGAGATGGGCGTGCGCAGCTCGTGGGCGATATCGGCGGTCATCGCCCGGCGGCTTTCTTCCGCTTCCTGCAGAGAATCGGCCATGTGATTGAAGGCGCGAGCGAGGACGGCGATCTCATCACTCCCCCGCTCCTGCACCCGGGAACTGAGATCGCCCCGGGCAAGCTGCGCTGCAGCGGCGGTGAGCTCCCTCACCGGTCGCAGGAGGCGATAGGCGAGCAGGAGCGACAAGATGAGGGCCAGCCCCCCGGCGATAAGGGCGCCGGTGAGGGCGGCGCGGTTCAGGCGGCCGAGGAGCAGTTCTTGATCGCGTGACGAGGCAACCATCCCCCCCTCGGGAACCAGGTAGCCAACCGTGCGGGCGCCGGACCGGAGCGGAATCGCCCCCTCGATCTCGGATGCCGAGAGGCTGCCTTGCGGGTCGCCTGCCGTGTCGGCGATCACCAGGCCCTCAGCATCCGCCAGGCGCAGGCGTTGGCCGCTGTGCACTCCGCCCATCATCCCCCCGTGACCTTCCCCCATGCCCGGGCCACGGCCGTTGCCTTGCCCCTGCCCGCCCTGTGCCCCTGGCCGGTTGGGATTGGGCCCGAATTGAAAGAGCGCCTCGATTCCCTGCCAGCTTCCGGTCTCGGTGTAATACTCCTCCAGAGAAGCGACCAGATCGGTCAGCCCCATCATCCCGCCGCGCAGCATAAAGGCCCGCACTTCGCTGGCCGTACCCTGGCGCGCGACGAGCAGCACGGTGGCGACGGCGACCACTACGACCAGGGTAAAAGCGAGGAACAGGCGTAAGCGCATACGGTCTTATCTCTTAAAGCGATAACCGATCCCAAACACGGTTTCGATGTAGCGAGGTCGCCTGGGGTCGGGTTCCAGTTTGGCGCGCAGGTTTTTGATATGGGCGTCGATCGTGCGCTCGTAACCTTCATAGGCGGCGCCCTGGCTGGCCTCGAGGAGTTGGAGCCGGGAAAAGGCGCGGCCGGGTTGTGAAGCGAGTGCACTCAGCAAGCTGAACTCGGTGGGCGTCAATTCGATCGCAGCTTCCCCGCGGCGCACGGTATACGCCTCCAGATCGATCTCCAGATCCCCGGCCCGCAGGACCTGGGGAGCGGCAGGGACGGTTTCCGTCCGGCGCAGCAGCGCCCGGACGCGGGCGACCACGACGCGCGGCGAAAAGGGTTTGGTGATGTAGTCGTCGGCGCCGAGCTCCAGGCCGATCAGTTGGTCGGCTTCCTCGACGCGCGCGGTGAGCATGATGATCGGGGTGCTGCTTTTGCGCCGGATCTCGCGCGCCACGTCCAGCCCATCCAGACCGGGGAGATTGAGATCCAGGATGACCAGGTCAGGGCGTCTATGCTCCCAGGTGGATAAGCCCGTGTCGCCGCGGTAGGCGGCGAGGACGGAAAACCCAGCCTGCTCCAGGTAGGAGCGCAGCACTTTGACCAGTTCGGGTTCATCTTCGATCATCAGGATAGTGGCCATGGCGTTTGTATTATAACTGACGGGTTGGAGACGAAACTCAAATATCGTTCTGGGGTGTGGGCGGCGAACCGCCCACACCCCAGAACGATGTTCACTAATATTGGCCTGCGCACGTGCGCCTGGGTGGTTTGAAGGCGCTCCTCGAGCCATCAGCGGGGTGAAGGCTCAGGGTTGAGCGTTCCAGCGGCCCATCATCCCCCGGCCGCCGCGAGGCCTGCCCATGCAGTGGCCGTTCCCGAAGCCCATCCCGTTTTCGGCCATATACCGGGAGTGCTCGAGCATCAAGTCGGCCTGCTCCTGGGTGATTGCGCCATCGGCCAGGGCCAGCTCGATGGCCTGCGCGTGGGTGTCGAGCATGAGCTGGGCGAAATCTTCCTCCGATATGCCCTGCGCCGCGACGATGGTCCACATCGTTTCACCGGCATCGAGCTCGGCCTGCAGCTCCTCGGCAGAGATCCCCAAGGTTTCGGCGAAGGCGGCCAGCATGTACTCGTGCATCGGGCCGTACTCGCCGGTCTGACCCCAGCCTCCCATCATCATACCGGGGCCCATCCCGCCGCCCATGCGGGCGCCCCGGCCCATCATTCCCGGCCCATAGAGGGGAACAGGGGGGTTGGCCGTATTCTCAGGCGGGGTTTGAGTCTGGGCATAAGCGAGACCGGCAGCGCCGAGAGCTACCAGGGAGATTGCAACAACTGCAACGAGGATCCAGATCTTTTTCATTTACAACTCCTTTCATTCCCTCGATGTTGGCCTGTACTGGTTATAGGATAACCGTTCGATGTGAAGAAGTTGTGAAGGCGATGGGGAGGAGTTGTGAAAATTTCCCACTATAATTCAAAACGCCGGCTGTGTTACATTACAACACAGCCGGCATCCTGGGGATTACAGCCTCTGGAGCTACTCCTCTTCCCCGGCGAGGAGGCGGACTTTTTCCCAGGGCGGGGCATTGCTCTCCTCGGCGAGGACAGAGCGCAGTTCGTAGATCTGGTCACGCAGGACGGCCGCTTTCTCGAACTCGAGATTCTTGGCGGCCTCCTTCATCTGCTTTTCCATTTCAGCGATTACCCGGCGCATTTCGTTCTTGGGCAGCCCGGTCGCGCCCCGCACACGGTATTCGGCCTGTGGCTCGGCTACCGCGTGCACGGCGATCTGGTCGGTCAGATCGCGCACAGCTTTCATGATGCTCACCGGTTCGATGCCGTGTTCCTCGTTGTATGCAACCTGCTTTGCCCGGCGGCGGTTGGTCTCATCGATCGCCCGGCGCATCGAGTCTGTGACCACGTCGGCGTACATGATGACTTTGCCATGCACGTGGCGGGCTGCGCGGCCGATGGTCTGGATCAGGGCGGTATCGGAGCGGAGGAACCCTTCCTTATCCGCGTCCAGGATGGCCACCAGAGAGACCTCCGGCAGGTCGAGCCCTTCCCGCAGCAGGTTGATGCCGACCACCACATCGAACACGCCCAGGCGCAGGTCGCGCAGGATGCCGACCCGCTCCAGGGTATCGATTTCGGAATGCAGGTAATGGACCTTAACCCCCAGCTCCATCAGGTAGTCGGAGAGTTTCTCCGCCATGCGCTTGGTGAGCGTAGTGACCAGGGTGCGCTCGCCCTGTTCGACTCGCAGCCGGATCTCGCTCACCAGGTCGTCCACCTGCCCCTCGATGGGTCGGACTTCGATTTCGGGATCGACCAGGCCGGTGGGGCGGATGATCTGCTCCACAACCTGCTCTTTCTTATCCATCTCATACGGCCCAGGGGTGGCCGAGGTGTAAATCACGGACCCCATGCGAGCCTCGAACTCCTTGAACGTCAACGGCCGGTTGTCGAGCGCGGAGGGCAGGCGGAAACCATATTCCACCAGGGTTTCTTTGCGCGAGCGATCGCCGTTGTACATGCCGCGGATCTGCGGTACGGTCATGTGCGATTCGTCGATCACCAGCAGGTAGTCTGTAGGCAAGTAATCCATTAGCGTCCAGGGGGGCGACCCGGCAGGGCGCTGGTCCAGGTGGCGCGAGTAGTTCTCGATACCGGTGCAGTAGCCCACCTCGCGCAACATCTCCAGGTCGTAGTGAGTGCGCTGCTCCAGGCGCTGGGCTTCGAGCAGGCGGTCGTTGGCCCGCAGGTAGCTGAGCCGTTCGGCGAGCTCGGCCTCGATATCCTGGATGGCCTTCGCCAGCTTCTCCTCCTCGGTGATGAAGTGCCTGGCGGGGAAGATGGCCACGGTCGAGAGCTCGCGGCGCACCTCTCCGGTGAGGGCGTCGAACTCGACCAGGCGCTCGACCTCGTCTCCCCAGAAGGTGATGCGGTAGCCGAAGCGGTCCTGGTAAGCCGGGATGATGTCCAGGCTGTCGCCGCGCACGCGGAAGGTGCCGGGTCGGAGCTCAAGGTCGTTGCGCTCGTAGTGCCCTTCCACAAGCTGGCGCAGCAGGGCGTTACGGCGGTAACTGTTGCCGCTCTCCAGGTTGATGACCACGCGCCCATAGGCCTCGGGGTTGCCGATACCGTAAATGCAGGAGACCGAAGCGACGATGATCACATCCTTGCGGGAGAGCAGGGCCGTGGTGGCCGCCAGGCGCAGGCGTTCGATCTCATCGTTGATCTCGCTCTCTTTCTCGATGTACAGATCGTGCCGCGGGACATAGGCCTCCGGCTGGTAGTAGTCGTAGTAGGAGACGAAGTACTCGACCGCGTTCTCGGGGAAGAACTCTTTGAACTCCGCGTACAGTTGTGCGGCCAGGGTTTTGTTGTGAGCCATCACCAGGGTGGGTTTCTGGATCTGTTCGATGACGGAAGCGATGGTGAAGGTCTTCCCGGTGCCGGTGGCGCCGAGCAGCACCTGGTGCTGGTAGCCGTTCTTGATGCCCGCCACTAACTGGCGGATGGCTTCCGGCTGGTCGCCGGTCGGATGGTAGGGAGCTTGCAGTTTAAATTCCATCTTAATCCTTATCGAGTTGGGTCAGGGGGAACGTTCCCGCCCCAATCGGTGATGTCGATGCCCACGGTCCGCTCTCCGGCCCGGACGGTGACGATGGCAGGATGCCCGCCTGTGTTCCCGTCCTCTCCATACGCCGCGATCTGGTAGATCCCGGGGTGCAGGCCGGCAATCGTGTAGGAAGTTTGACCGGGGTTGGTGGTGACATACACCCAATTCCCAGTGTTCTGGTTGAATGCGACGACCTTGAACGCCGGTGGATTTCCGCCCGGGAAGCTGATCGCCCCGGAGATACTGCCGGTGACAACCGCCTGGTCAACCCCGGGCGGGTAGGGGATGTTGAAAGGTCCCGCATACCAGTCGCATATATCCACCCCCTGGAGGCGGTCGCCTGCTTCGAGGACAAAAGTCTGTGGGGTGTGATCGTCGCAGCTCGAACCACTTCCGCAGTTGACCGCTTTAGAGAACAGGCCGCCATAAGAGAAATCCGGCAGCCAGGCGTAAGCCTGGTATTCTCCAGGGGGTAAGTTTACCTCATAATGGTCCTGTCCGACTTGGACCGGCAATTCAGTCACCTGCTCGGTATCCAGGTTCTCGAAGTAGAGGGTCATGGCAGGGATGCTGCCCCCAGGAAAGCACACCCGGCCGGTCAGCGAGAATGCCTGTTCGGTGGGAGTGGGTGTAGCGGTCTCCGTGGGTGTGGACGAGGCGGTCGCAGTGAGGGTAGGGGAGCCGGTCGGGGGCGGCGGGGTGCTGGCCGGCGGCTCCGGCGTGGGGGTGTCGCTGGGGACGAAACCGGCGGTGAGGGTCAGTGCGACGGCGGTCCCCACCCGGTCAAGGGTGGGGGTGGCGGCAGCCGGGCTGCACGCAGCCAGGAGCAGGGCGGCCAGCAGAATCAGGGCGAGCGGTGACCGGGAAATCAGGGGAGGCTTGCTCATATAACTGGTTTGTTCCGCGAGTCAACTCAAAACGAATATGGATTAACGGAGCGGCGAATCTATATGACCGGACAGCGAGCGATGTGACAAAGAAGAGACTTTCCCCAGAAGGGTAATTATAGCACGATTGTTCTAAAGTTGTCAAGCAGTGCACGGTGGAAAACGGATTGCTGACAACGGATTTTTATCACGGATTTCCCGGATTCGGCACGGCGGTTCTGGAGATCACCCGAAACCCTAAACCCTTCAGCCGTACCCCTGATTGGCAAACGTCGCGTCCGCGGCCGGCGCATGGCGGCGGGGTGATAATCTGAAAGGCTGGTAAATTCCGCCAGGGCACGGCTGCGGGACGGTTAATTGGGAGGGGTTTGCGCATCCCGCCGTACCCCTACCCATTTTCCGCTTTCCGCTCTTCGCTTTTCGATTTTCACGAATCAAATGACATAGATGGGATTGCTGAAGATCCAACCCCGCTTCTGGCCCAGGTAGTGGATATAGGCTTCGACCCGGTAGACGCCTGGCTCGGTGGTGATGTAGGTTAAGGTATCACGCCGGGTCCAGGTTTTGATCACTTTCCCATCCTTGATCAGGCGACATTCCACCGGGCGGGGGAGGCGGATCTGCATGGTAACCCCATAGCGGGACGAAACTTCTTCGCCCATCCAGGCTTTGCGATCTCGCCCCTGGGCCGTGAAGCGGAAGCCGCGGGTGGGCGCCGGGAGATCGTAGCCGACGAAAGACCGGCCGCGCCCCAGGGCTTCCAGGATCTGGCGGCGGTCTTCGATCAAGTCCCCGCTCAGCGCAGTGGGGGTGAAGATGTGGGTGTTGATGGCGCGGAAGTGGAACTCGTAGGGGAAGAGCACCTGGCGCAGCGGTCCCATGCGCGCGGGCATGGCGTGGGCATCTGAACCGCCGATGGCCGCCAGGCGCTGACCGGACACGAGCAGTTCATCCCACTTTTGCAGCGTCTCCGGGAAAGGCCCACGGGCCACCCGGGCCGGGTTGAGGGCGTAGTAAATCGCCCGCAGACGACTGGTGAGCAGCGATTTGAACTCCGACATGGCGTTCCAGATCTCCAGCCCGGTGAGCCCGCTCACCTCCCAGTCTTCCCAGGAGAGGTCGTCTTCATTGAAAACAGGCGCGGCCGGGTCATGGGGGTGGGCGACGAACGCCAGGCCGCCGAGCCGGCGCGCGGCGTCGATCAGGCGCTGCGGGTTGTTGGCGAAGGTCGCCAGTTCCTTACCGGCGCCGAAAACGAGCAGGTGGTTCTTTTGTGGGTCCCGTGCCTGGTCGTGGATCTCTTCCCCTACCAGCAGGAGCACCTGCCGGTCTCCTTCCTTATAATAATCCTCCATTCCGTTGACATAAACGTTATGGTCGGTGACGATGACGACATCGAGCCCGGCATCGAGGGCGGCTCGGGCGATCTCCGCATGGGTGGCGTGACCATCGGAGTAGGGGGTGTGCATGTGGAGATTGACGATTAGTTCATTCACTTGTAGATAAGGTTTGACGTTTCGCGTATCGAAAGGTATAATCCGCCTGCCTGAGTGCTGGATTTTGAATTTTATCAGGAGGCCTGTGTGGAGATTTATCTGGATATCGCACTGATTATAACGTCAATTGCCCTGATTATCAGCGTCGTGCTGCAGAGCAAAGGCGCGGGGCTGGGCGGATTGACGGGAGGCGATATGGGCGGCGTGTTCACAGCCCGCCGCGGTATTGAGAAAGTGCTCTTCCGCTTGACAATTATTCTCAGCGTCGTTTTCTTCTTACTGGCGATTGGGACGGTAATTGTTCACAGCTAATTGACTTTCCCAAACAGGGGGCGCGACCTGGTAGGAACAGAATGGTTTGCCGGTATCAACACTTTACCGGTCACGAAACCAGGCTGAAGGTACCAGAAGCGCCCTTTTTTTGTTTCACGATTTCTTATGAAAAAACTACGTTGGCCGCTACTCATCGTCCTGTTAGCCCTCGCTGCCATCGCCATCCTGCTGCTCAACCAGCAGTCATCACCCATCCGTCTGCCGGGGATCGCCGAGTCTACTCCCGAGCCTGAACCCGGCGGAGAGTACAGCGAAGCGTTGATCGGCTCTTTCGGGCGGTTGAATCCTGTCCTGGATTTCTACAACCCGGCCGATCATGATGTCGACCGCCTGATCTACAGCGGGTTAGTCCGCTTCGATGCCCGGGGGATCCCACACGGCGATCTGGCGGATACCTGGGGCATCTCTCAAGACGGGACGATTTACAACTTTTCAATCCGCTCTGAAGCCGTGTGGCACGATGGCCAGCCGGTGACGAGCGAGGATTTTATCTTCACCGTGGAACTGCTCAGGGATGACGACCTGCCCATCCCCGAAGACCTGCGCCAATTCTGGAAGCAGGTTGAGGTGAAGGAGTTGGATGAGAAAACCCTCCAGTTCCAGCTCCCCGAAGCATTCGCTCCATTTATGGATTATCTGACCTTCGGGGTGCTTCCAGAGCACTTGCTTGGCGATGTGTCCCCCGAGGAACTGGTTGACCATGACTTCAACCTGAGCCCTGTGGGGACCGGCCCGTACCGTTTGGACCATCTGCTGGTGGAAGATGGGCAAATCCTTGGGGTGGCGCTGGAAGCCTTCGATGACTATTACCGCGATCGCCCCTATATCGACCGGATAATTTTCCGCTACTACCCGGATTCGAGCGCCGCGTTGGAAGCATACCGGCAGGGCGAGGTGATGGGGATCAGTCAGATCACAGCGGATACCCTCCACGAGGCGCTTAGCGAGCCCACGCTGGCTGTGCACACCGGGCGCATGCCGCGGCTGACGATGATCCTGTTCAATCTGGCGGAATCGGATCTGCCGTTCTTGCAAGACGCGGCTGTGCGTCACGCGCTGTTTATGGGTGTGAACCGCGAAAAGATCAAAGAGCAGCTTCTGGGTGGCCAGGCGCTGATCGCCGATGGGCCGATCCTGCCGGGGACCTGGGCTTACTATGATGGGCTGGAGCGCGTGGAATTTGACCCGGAAGGGGCTATCGCGGCCCTTAAGCAAGCCGGATATACGATCCCGGCCGAAGGGGGGAGCGTACGGGCGAAGGATGGCGTGGCGCTGCGTTTCGAGATGATCTACCCCGACGAAGGGGTTTATCCGCAGATGGCGGAGGTGATCCGGGAGGATTGGAGCCGGCTGGGCGTGGAGGTCACGCTGCAGGCGGTGCCGTATGCCGAACTGGTCGACAGCTACCTGGAAGAACGAAATTACGAGGCCGCCCTGGTTGATCTCAATCTCTCCCGCTCTCCAGATCCAGACCCATACCCCTTCTGGCACCAGACCCAGGCTGCCAGCGGGCAGAACTACTCCGGTTGGGATGACCGCCGGGCGAGCGAGTTTTTGGAGCAGGCCAGGGTGCTGGATGATCTCACCGAACGTACCAAGCTGTACCGGAACTTCCAGGTGCGGTTCGCGACCGAACTGCCCGCCCTGCCGCTGTTCTACCCGGTGTATTCCTATGGATTGAACCGGCAGGTGCAGAATGTGCGCGTTGGGCCGATCTTCGATCCTGGCGACCGGTTTAACCAGGTATACGCCTGGTATTTCACGGAGGGGTCGGCGGAAGCGGTGACGCAGCAGATGAGCACAGAGAGTAGTGAGCAGCCGGCAGAGACGGCGACGCCCTGACCCCCTGACCCCTTGTAGGAAAACGCAGCCATGATGAAGTCTTGCATGGCTGCGTTTCTTTTCGGGCACGTGGGCGAGTTGTCACCTGCCTGCGCCGGCGTATGAGAAGTTTCATCACGGAGTGCACGGAGAGTAGTTAGGGGCGGGCCTTCGATTCTCAGGCACCGGCGGCCTACCAAATGAGATGCCTGGCAGGCCAGCCAATCCTGATGGACCAATTAGACCCGCCCCAACGTGAGGTGGGGCGGGTCACCAGGCATACTGTATTGGTTTGTTCGTGCCACGCTTGCCATTCGTGGATGGTTTACCCTGGGAACTCGCGGACGCGAGCCGTAAGATTGGCAACTTACCCTACGCCCGTGCCTGGCTGGTAGGCAAGTGCTCAGGGAGCGGCAATCAGGGGGAGGGTGGTTTTGAAGGGGAGCTCAACCGGGAGGGCGCTCTGCGGGATCCAGCCTTCCAGACCGTTGTATCCCACCTTACGCCAGAAATCCCCCCCAACGAACGACCCGCTGGCCGGATGGGGGAGCAGGGTAACCGGGGAGCCGGCTGGGATCGTGGCGACCAGTGGATAGCTCGTCCCCGGTCCGAAGTGCAATCCCGTGTCCATGATCGTGTTGAGATTGGCGGTGGGTGGTAGAGCCTGAGAGACGGAGGGTTCCTGAACGGAGATCATCATCAGCCCGTTGACCAGAGGCGGCTCCTGGACGTCCAGGGCGGCCTGCTCCTCGGTCCAGGCATCGCTCAACTCGCCAAAGCTGCCGGGATAGGCCAGGGGATCGACCGGGGCGCCATCCTCCCCGGGCTGTGAATATGTCTGCGGGTTGCAGGCAGGATTTTTCCTGCGATAATCGGCGTTGCACACGTAGTTGTTCACCGTCTGCCCGTTGACCACAAACGTCGAAGAGGTGCCGCTGTCCAGGGAGGCGGCCTCGGTGGCTCCCAGGTAATCCCGGGCGAAAGCGCCCAACTCCCCGATGTTCATTCCCTCGCTCACACCGGCATGGTAGCCGTCTACCACTATGAAGAAAACGTAACGGTCGTTGAAGGCGATGGCGGTGCGCGGCTGGCGATATTTCGCGCCTTCATTAGTTGAGTAGGGTTCGATCAACCCTTCCTTCAGGAAGTGGAAATCGGTGCCCAGGCTGGCGTAAGCCCGGTCGAAGACTTTTCCATCCGTGTAGACATCTCCCTTACAACCGCTCACGTAATGATCGACCTTTTGGGTGACGCTGATCACGTCTCCGGGTTGAATCCCCATCCTTTCGATCACTCCCCAGGTATCTCCGCTGGCAGAGAAGACGACATGGGCAAAGGGAAGGTCGACACCGCCGCCTGTAGAGATCGCTTTAACCGTCCCGGTCACCACCTCTGGTGCAGGCTGGATTAGCGTCGGGCTGTTCATCTCCACTTGAATGTCGTAGGTATCGGCAGGTGGAGTCTGGCGGTGGAACTGGGGGGTGTACAGGATCAGGGAATTGGCGCTGCGGTACTCGGCGAGCACGTTGATCCCCTGGAACTTTTTCCCTTCCGGGTCACTGGGATGGATGAACAACTGCTCCGGCGAACGGTGGGTCACGCAGCCCCCGATAAAGGCTTCCCCGTCCAGCGTCCACACAAAGCCGCTGCCGCCTCGGTTATACTCCTTGCTGATCACATTGTCGTAATAGCGCTTGATATACCATCCCGATTGGACCTGGCCGCGCTCCGGCATGCTGGTGTCTTTGGTCGGGTCGCCGGAGAGCGGCGTCTCATGATAGTAGCCGTTGATGGCGACCACCACGTTGTTGCGCCCGCCCCAGGCGCCGCCCCAATAGTTCAGCGCGCCCTGGTAGTGTCGTATTTGCCGGCTGATGGGTTCCCAACTGTAAATCCCGGAAGGAGTTTTGTTGTTCAGCCTCCCGTTCGCCAGGCTGGTATCCAGGGTCACGTCCCGCCTGGAGCGATCCATGCGCGCCACGAAGACCTCGTTCGGTCCCAACGCTTTGTCCGAAGCGGGGATTTGGAACTTGTAAAATTCGATCCCGGGGGCCAGGGTCTGCCAGGGGACGGAGACTTGCGCCCGAGGGATTGGATGGAGGGCCAGAGTGAGCAGGGAGAGCGCGAGGCTCAGAAAGATGATCCGCTTCAAGTGCATTCTCCTTGTCGTAACAGTCTTGTTCGTTGATCTTCGAGCACCAATTTCCCACGATCAGATGAACTCTGTTGGTGGTTTACGTTTTTGACGGTACCATTTTCCCTCAACTGGGGATCAAGGCGCCGTAAGTTTTTGGTAAATCCCTACAAAGACGGTGGGACTTCCACGGAATACGCTTAGGACCACCCGAGAATTTAGCCCGAGCGATCGTAGATACGGCGGTACAGGTTGAAGATTTCGTAAATGCGGCGGATATAATCGCGTGTCTCCGAAAAGCGGATGCTTTCCAGGAAAAGATCCTGATCGTTGGGGGCCAGCTTCTTCCAGGCGATGGCGTTGCCCGGGCCTCCGTTGTATGCCGCCAGAGCTGCGTACATGTCCCCTTCGAAGCGGGCGCGCTGCTTATCCAGGTAATACACCCCATACCTGACGTTCACCACCGGCCGGTAAAGGTCGGCGGTGGTGTAATTCTCCGGCCAGCCCAGGTTGCGGTTGATCTCTTCTCCGGTGGCCGGGATGATCTGCATGAGGCCGTTGGCGGCCGCGGAGGAACGCACGAAACTCTCGAACAGGCTCTCCTGGCGGACGACGCTGAAAATCAGCAGGGGGTGGAAGCCAAAATCGTGTGCGGCCGGCAGGATCAATTCCGAGAAGTAGGCGCCGAATCGGATGTGGTTGAAATAAGCCGGGGCGCTGAGGGTGCCCGCGTCGCTCATACCGACGATATTGAGCACCTGGCGGGCAGCCATGATCGCCGAGCGGTAGACGCCGAGATCGAAAAGATAGTTGGCCAGGCGGTACGAGGCGACCGGGTCGGTAATCACGTTCTGGCGCAGTTGCTCGAATTCTTCCCGGGCGTCCTCGTACAGGCCAAGGCGCCAGAGCTCGGTGCCGCGGATCAAGAAGCCATCGGAGGCGAGCTCGCCCAGTCCGCGAAGGTCAATATCTTCGGGGATGGCGAAGGTGGAGCGCATCCAGGCGTCGGCCAACTGGCGCTCGGCCTCCCAATCGATCGCCAAATCGTACACCTGGGGAGGGTTGAAGGCTTCCCGCCCGTGGGCCAGGTCGTTGGCCCGTTCGCTGTAATAACCGGTTGGATCCATCGCCGCGGCGGTCTCCCAACTGGCCAGCGCAGCCTGATGGTCGCCCATGGCGGCCTGGGTCTTGCCAATCCAAAATTGGGAGGCGGAGCGCTCGTAGATGTTCGGCGCCACGCCCAGGCTGCGCTGGAAGGTGGCCAGGGCATTGGGGTAATCTTCGAGGCGGTAGTGGAGGATACCGGCCAGGAACAGAGCCCGTGGAGAGCGTTCGTCGCCTGGGTACTCAAGCGCCACTCGCTCGTACAACTCGGCGGCCTGCTGGAGTCTGTCGTCGCGCTCGGCGATACCGGCGGCATCGAAGAGGAACTCCCCAGCACGGGCGTGGTTTGGAGCCTGGGAGACGAAATCGACCAGAGTCTGAATGGCCAGGGTGTACTGGTTGAGGAAGGCCCACTGCGTATAGGCCTTCTGTTCCCAGGCGTCGTCCCAATATCGATGCTCGGGATAGCCAGCAATGAGCTGATCCCAATAATTCACCGCAGACGGGAACACCCCGGCCTCCCGGCTGGCAAGCCCGCTGTAGTACAGCGCCGTGCCGGGATCGCCGGGGGTGCCAAGCAGGTAGCGCTCGAATGCGGCCAGGGCCGCCCCGTATTGCCCGGCGTGGTAATCGATCAGACCGCGGTTGAGCTCGTCCACCGGGACGCCCGCGTTGACCAGGGCGACCAGGGCGGAGTAAGACTCGTAGGCGATGGGGAAATTGTTGACCGCGTCCAGGTAGACCGCGTGCGCCTGTTCGTATTGGCCTAGAGAGATGTAAATCTCACCCTTGCGCAGATCGATCAAAGCCTTGGTGAATTCATTGGTCGTGCGGGCGTAAATATCGTCGTAGAGGGTGAGCGCAGCCGCGGCATCGCCGGAGAGGGCGATCGAACGGGCCAGCTTCATCTGCAAGAAAATGGGGTCGTTGAGCGAGGGGACCTGCAGGGCGGCGCGGAAATCGGCGGCAGCGCCGGCATAGTCTCCGGCGGCGAACAGGGCATCCGCGCGCAGGTTGAGCACATAGCCATCGATCACCCCGGGCCGGACTGCCATGTAATTAAGGTAAGCGCCGGCCGCATCGCTGTAGCGGCCCAATTGAGTATATACCTGGCCGAGGAAAAACTCAGCCCGGGCCGCCTGTATGGTGGCCGGGTACCCTTGCACCACCTGCTCGAACAGGCGGGCTGCTTCTTCTAATTGTCCGGCGGAAAACCGGGCGCGAGCGGTCCCAAGCAGCGCTTCGGCTTCGATCTCGGGATCCTGGCTGTCATCCGCAGCAGCCTGAAATGAGGCGGCGGCTGCGTCCCAATCCCCGTTCATCAGGGCTGCATCCCCATTCTTTATGCGAACTGCAGGGACGGGGGTGGGTGATGGGGTTGGGGTAGGGGTCTGGGTGGGAGTGGGAGAAGCTGTGGGCGTAGAGCTGGCTGTAGGGGTGGGGGATGGCCCAAAGAGGGAGATCGTTTCCATCGATGCGCATGCCAGAGCGAGGACCCCTAACAGTATCCCGAGGGAGAAAAGCCGTATTTTCATAGATGGGACTATAACCGAGGCCAGAGGGTGTGTCAAGATAAGGCTGCTTGTCAAGC
>CAYMLG010000007.1:96509-104055 GCA_964391195.1 uncultured Anaerolineaceae bacterium
GCTTGTCAAGCGGCTGACCAAGATCTCCGGGGCAGGCAGCCTGCCAGTAGTGATGGTTGTTTGGGTTGTGGGCGGCGAAGCCAGACGGCGAGGCCGGGCGCACCCCAAAACAACCATTCATTTCTGCTGACATGTTGCGCGTGCACACAAATTTCCCCTGATCTTTGACAAGAGCATAGAGGCGTGATAGACTCTGACAGTTCGAGAGATGAATAAAGCAAAGAAATGCTGCGCTCTCAGGGAGAGGGCGTTTTTTATGCGTGTCTATTTGAGGTAGGCTCTCGGAGCCCAGGTAACCCCAACCCCGGGGCAGCGACAGCGAGTGAAGCGGATATGAGAACAGTAGAGTGGGATTACCAGACCGGGCAGTTGAGAATGATCGATCAGCGCATCCTGCCCGGCTCTTTCGAAGTGATCGCTTATCGGGACTATCGCGAAGTGGCGAAAGCGATCCGGGATATGGTCGTCCGAGGGGCCCCGGCGATAGGGGCCGCGGCAGCGTTCGGGTTGGCGCTGGCCGGCTTCCAATCGCAGGCGAGCGAAATCCGCCATCTGCGGGCGGAATTGCGCGAGGCGGCCGAAGAGCTGGAACAGGCCCGCCCGACGGCGGTCAATCTGGCCTGGGCGCTCAAGCGGATGCTCCGCCGGGCGATCGAGACCGAAGGCAGCGCCGACGATCTGCGGGCGGCGATGCTCGAAGAAGCGCAGATCATCGCTGACGAGGATGTGGCCATCAACCAGCGCATGGCTGAACACGGGGCAGCGCTGATCCAAAATGGGGATACAATTATTCATCACTGCAACACCGGCGCCCTGGCGACGGTGGATTGGGGCACAGCATTGGGGGTGATCCGCAAGGCCCACGAGCAGGGGAAGCAGATTCACGTGTTGGTGGACGAGACCCGGCCCCGGCTGCAGGGCGCCCGGCTCACCGCCTGGGAATTGCAGCAGTACAAAATCCCGTACGAGATCATCAGTGACAACGCGGCCGGGTATTTCTTGCGCACCGGACAGGCCCAGAAGGTGCTGTTCGGTGCGGACCGGGTGGCGGCTAACGGGGATGTGGCCAACAAGATCGGGACCTACATGCTGGCGCTGGCGGCCCACGACAATCAGGTCCCAGCGTACTCGGTTGTGCCGACCTCCACCATCGATCTATCGTTGGCTTCCGGCGAACAGATCCCGATCGAAGAGCGCCAGGCAGACGAAGTGCTCAACCTGCAAGTCGACGGCGCCTCGGTGGTCCCCGCCGGATCCGCGGCTCGCAATCCGGCCTTCGATGTGACCCCGAACCGGCTGATCAGCGGCATTGTGACCGAAAATGGGGTCGTTTATCCTCCTTTCGATGAAAATTTACCCAAAGTGGTGAAACAAGGTTAGGAAGACAGATGAACATTGTACTCACCGGCTCTGTAGCTTTCGACTATCTGATGACCTTCCCCGGCCATTTCCGGGACCACATTCTTCCCGATCACCTGGATTCAATCAGCCTGTCTTTCCTGGTCGAGTCGCTGGTCCGGCTGCGCGGCGGCGTGGCCCCGAACATCGCCTATACCATGGCCATGCTCGGAGATCGTCCAACGATTTTTGCCACCGTGGGGGAGGATTTCGAAGAATACCGCTTGTGGCTGGAAAACCAGGGAGTGAATACCAGCTATGCGCGCGTCGTTCCCGGGGAGTACACCGCCTCGTTCTTCGCCAATACCGACCGCTCCAACGCTCAGATCGCCAGCTTCTATCCCGGGGCGATGGCCCATGCGGCGAGGCTCTCATTGCATGAGCTGGACCCACACCCAGACTATGTGATGATTTCGCCGAATGATCCCCAGGCGATGAAGAAATATGTGGCCGAATGTCATGAGCTAAACCTGCCCTATTTCTACGATCCCAGCCAACAGATCGTGCGCATGACCGAGGAAGAACTGTACCAGGGGATCATCCGGGCGCGCGGCCTGTTCGTGAACGAATACGAGTATGCCCTGATTCATAAGGCTCTCGGTCTGAGGCCAAAAGAGATCATGGAGAATACCTGTTTCATGGTGGTCACTGAGGGAGAAAACGGCGCTTCGATCTACACCGGAGGCCAGACGATCCACGTGCCGGTTGTGCCACCCGAGCAGGTGGTCGATCCCACCGGTGTGGGAGACGCCTTCCGGGGCGGGTTCCTCATCGGATACGGTCGAGGCTTCGATCTGGAGACCTGTGGCCAGATGGGCGTCCTGGCCGCGACCTACTGCCTGGAGCACCGAGGGCCGCAGGGCCACCATTACACCCCGGAGGAGTTCGTCACTCGCTTCCGCCTCTATTTCAACGATCAGGGGAAGCTGGACACCATTCACAGTTAAGTTTTTGCCGCAGGGCGAAACCCTGCAGCAAGTCAAGACCCTTCCGCGTCGCGGGCTGGACCGGATGTCGTCAAGGAGTGCTAGATTTCAACCCAACGGCGCGGAGCGGTTCTCATCTCACTTATTATGGAGAACGTGATGGAAAGTTACGATATCAAAGACCCCAAGCAGGCCGAGGGCGGCCGGCGGAGAATCGAATGGGCCGAGCGAGAGATGCCGGTCTTGCGCCTGATCCGTGAGCGATTTGCCAAAGAACGGCCCCTGGCCGGTATCCGCATCGCCGCCTGTCTGCATGTGACCACGGAGACCGCCAACCTGATGCGGACCCTGCATGAGGGCGGCGCGGATGTCGTCCTGACCGCTTCCAATCCGCTGTCCACTCAGGACGATGTGGCCGCCTCGCTGGTTTCTCACTTCGAGATCCCGGTTTTTGCCATTAAGGGCGAGAGCAACACGGTTTATTACCGCCATATCAACGCTGCGCTGGATCACAAACCGCACCTGACGATGGACGACGGGGCGGACCTGGTGAGCACGCTGCACAAAGAGCGCCGAGAACTGCTGGAGAACGTGGTTGGCGGGACGGAAGAGACCACCACCGGCGTAATCCGTTTGCGGGCGATGGCTGCGGATGGGGCGCTCGAGTTCCCGGTCGTGGCGGTCAATGATGCTATGACCAAGCACTTCTTCGACAACCGCTACGGCACCGGGCAATCGACCATCGATGGGATCATCCGGGCCACCAATGTTCTGCTGGCGGGAAAGACGGTCGTCGTCGCCGGTTATGGCTGGTGCGGCCGCGGCTTTGCCATGCGGGCGAGGGGTATGGGCGCCAACGTCATCGTGACCGAGGTGGATCCGCTGCCGGCGCTCGAAGCGGTGATGGATGGCTTCCGGGTTATGCCGATGATCGAAGCGGCGAAGATCGGCGATATCTTCTGCACCCTGACCGGCGATTTGAATGTGATCGACCGCCAACACTTCGAAATAATGAAGGACGGGGCGATTGTCGCTAACTCCGGGCATTTCAATGTGGAGATCAATATCCCGGCCCTCGAGGAAATGGCTTGCGATAAACGGCTGGTGCGTCCATTCGTCGAGCAGTACGAGCTGGATGATGGGCGGCAGATCAACTTGTTGGGCGAGGGCCGCCTGATCAACCTGGCCGCGGCCGAAGGCCACCCGGCGAGCGTGATGGATATGTCCTTCGCCAACCAGGCGCTGAGCGCCGAATTCATGGTGCGCAACGCCGAGAAACTGGAGAAGAAGGTGTACAGCGTGCCGGCGGAGATCGATAAGGAAATCGCCCGCTTGAAGTTGGAAGGCATGGGGGTGTCGATTGATACCCTAACCCCCGAACAGGTGGCGTACCTGAATTCCTGGGAATCGGGCACGTAAGCGACGGCCTCGCGAAAACCCGCATAATCCCTGACTCATCCCGAACATGAGGGATGAGTCAGGCTTTTTAAGGAGGGTTTCCCCGCCGCTAAGTCCCTGCCCCCGTCGCCAATGCGCCAACCCGCCCAGTCCATAACCAGAAACACCCGCGCGGCTGTAGGGGCACGGCGAAACGTACCAGCTCCTCGAAATTACCAACCCCGCCGCCGTGCCCCCCTGACTGGCGCGATTTTGCCAATCGGGAAGGGTATGGCGGGGTAAGCCGGTCGGTGGACGGAGGGGTTGGATGGCGGTGAGGGGCCGGCCTAGCAGGCGTCTCTTTTGGTAGGCCGCCGGTGCCTGAATCGAAGATCCGCCTCTACCAGGATCAGGGTTTCATGTTGTGAATGCGTACGTTCACCCGCAGCGGGCGCCCTCCCTCATGTCGTCCGGGGTGGCGTCGTTCCCTCTGTGTTCTCCGTGTACTCTGTGGTGAAGCCTCTCATCCGGCGGGCGCAGACAGGATACAACTTCCCCAACGCATCCGGAGCTCCGCTCGCCATCGGTGTAGGCGAGCTTGGCGAATTCCCCCACACTCTGTCTTCTCAGATAACTTGGTGGTAAAGCCCTCTCACACCAAAGGCCATCCCATTCGGAGGAGGGGAGCCGAAGCCGGGCGGCGAACCCCCGCTCAGGGCACGATGATGTCCAGGTAGATCGGGTCGCCGAACGGGACGCCGGCCGGGGTATGGGCCTGCCAGGCGCTGCGGTACGCGCCGGATTCCGACGGGGCGGTGAACGTGATGCGGATGGTGGCTTCCGCCTCGCTGCGTGCGGGGAACAGGGCCTGCAGCGGGCCGGCGCCCAACTCCGGTCCGGAGATCAGGCGGACGGAGTAAGTCTCATCCCAATTGCAGGACCCGGAGTTGCGGACCAGCCAGCGCTTATCGATCACTTCGCCGGGCTCCACCTGCGTTCCATCGGGGAAGGTCAGGTCTTCCAGGTAGGTCAGGTTGTCAAAGCAAGCGGGGGTGGCGGTGGGGAGAGGGGTGAGGGACACCGCCGGCACCTGAGCGGTCGGTTGGATGGCGATAATCGGGGTGAGGGGGATGGGAGCGGTTGGTGGCTGGTACAGATCTGCCGGTTGGGTTTCTTCGGGTGTGGCCTGGAACTGCCCACAGGCGGCCAGCAGGATGGTGAGCCAGAGGATGATGGCAAAACGGAGCAGGACTGGCAGCTTCATGGATTCATTTTACCCCATCCTGCCAGGTTAAAAGAAAGCGAAACTCGCCCCGGAGTCTGGCCTTCTCCAAACCTGGCGGTATCCCTTTGCCTTCAACCCGCCATATTGGGGGGCAACTGGAGAAAAAGGCCGGACTCCGGGGCGAGGTCAGCCTCGCTAAATCTCTTCTTCTATCTCGCTGTCGTCGTCGCCATCCACGCCGCCGCCAAAGGGGATAGACATCTCGCCGCTAAGGGCCTGCTGGCGGACAGCCGCTTCGATCTCGTCTGCCAGATCGGTGTTTTGCCGCAGATAATCCTTGGCGTTCTCCCGGCCCTGGCCGAGGCGCAGGTCGCCGTAGGAGTAGAAGGAACCGCGCTTGGTAACGATATCCAGAGTGGTAGCGAGGTCGAGCAAATCACCGGCTTTGGAGATCCCTTCGTTGTACATGATATCGAATTCGGCGGTGCGGAAGGGAGCGGCGACTTTGTTCTTGACCACGCGCACTCGGGTGCGGCTGCCGATGATCTCCGGCCCGAGCTTGATCGATTGGATGCGGCGGACGTCCAGCCGGACGGAGGCATAGAACTTGAGGGCCATCCCGCCGGTAGTGGTTTCGGGGTTGCCGAACATAACGCCGATCTTCTGGCGCAGTTGGTTAGTGAATACCACGGCGGTGTTGGTCTGCTTGATGGCTCCGGAGAGCTTCCGCAGGGCCTGAGACATCAGCCGGGCCTGCATACCCATCGGCGAGTCGCCCATGTCGCCTTCGATCTCAGCCCGAGGGACGAGAGCGGCGACGGAGTCGATGATAATGACATCAACCGCGCCGGAGCGCACCAGGGTTTCGGTGATTTCCAATGCCTGCTCGCCGGTATCGGGCTGCGAGATGAGCAGGCTCTCCACGTCCACACCACAGCGGGCGGCGTACACCGGGTCGAGGGCGTGCTCCATATCGACGAAGGCGCAGGTGCCGCCGAGCTTTTGCGCTTCGGCCACGATATGCTGGCAGATGGTGGTCTTTCCAGAGGATTCCGGGCCGTAGATCTCGGTGATCCGGCCGCGGGGGACGCCGCCCACGCCCAGCGCAATGTCCAGGGATAGGGCGCCGGTTGGGATTGCTTCGACGATCATTTGGTGGGCTTCGCCCAGGCGCATAATGGCGCCATCGCCGTAGCGTTTGGTAATATCGCCCAGGGCCTTGTCCAGCGCCTGCTGGCGGTTACCATCGATTTCGGTTGCGGGAGGGGGTGAACTTCTTCGGGCCATCAATTGTGGTCTCCTATCGTTTTACTGTGCGAAGAGTTGCCAGTCTAAGGGTTATTTTAATCTGATAAGCGGAGTCCTGTGGATTAGAAAACGGCCAGAACCCCGCTCTCCTGTATTACATTGTAAAACTTGCATATACATTGTCTGCACAGTATAGCACAAGCGTTCTGATTGTCAAGGGCCGGACGAAACGGTGTGTGCGCGCATAACTTGCCAGCAGACCTGACAACATTTGCCTGTACACGGAACGGGGCTTATGGAAGGGAGGCGGCAGCCGCCTCTGGGGGGACAAAATCAGCGCCGGGAGCGGGCGGGAGATCCAGCTTGAAACCGCGCATGCCATGAAAGGTGAAGTAGGTGATCATCCCTGGGTTGATCTGCAAGTCTTGATTGTAAACGCTGCCGTTGTAGCTAATCCAGATCTCATAGTTCCCGGCGGGCAGGTCACCAATGGCCACGTTTTCCCGGTAGTAAGGGTCACTGTTCGTGGAGCCTGCGCCGTAGGTCTTCACATCCCAATTCTGGCCGGTATCCCGGTTATGGATCTCGATATTCTGGGAGGGGAGCAGATCCCCGGAACTGTCGGTCACCCGCCCAACCAGCACCCCCCAGCCCTGGGGCGGGGCTAACCACAATTCGGGGTTGCGCGAGCCGTAGAAATTGTTCTTCGTCAGGCGGACTTCAAAATGCAAGTGGACGCCGGTGACCTTGCCGGTGTCGCCCACCAGGCCGATGACATCGCCGCCCTCCACATGCTGTCCCGGAGCCACCAGGACTTCGTCCATGTGTCCGTACACGGTGTACAGTTTTTGTCCCTGGTAGCCGAAATCGTGCTTGATCGCTACCGCCAGGCCGTAGGGATCGTCCGCCGCGTCCGAAGACAGGTAGTAAAGGCCGTTGCCGGCCCAGGTTACTCTGCCGGGTCCTGCGGCCAGGACGGGGGTGCCGCGCGGCGCCGGGATATCAATCCCGGTGTGGACGACCCCGGGGAAGAAGATGCCGCCGTAGCGATAATCGGCGAGCGGCCAGTTAATCTCGTCGGCTGCGATGGGGCGAGCGAAGAAGAAATGGTCGTACTGGGTAGGCGCCCAGGGGGTGGGGTAGAGTGGGGGCCGCCAGGCGGAAACCGGGGCCGGTTTGGGGGTGGGAAAGACGAACCGCAGCGGATCGGGTTGAGGGGTGGGCGGCTGGGCCGGCCGCTCCACGGCTTCAAGCCCGGGCTGCGGCGCCTGCTCGAGGACAGCCGGCTCACCCTGGAACTCCGGTAGTACGGCGGTCGCCTGCGCGGCCGGCAGGGTGAGGGTGGCCGGAAGCGTAGCTCCCGCCGGCAGCG
>CAYMLG010000007.1:104155-117325 GCA_964391195.1 uncultured Anaerolineaceae bacterium
GCCTGCGCGGCCGGCAGGGTGAGGGTGGCCGGAAGCGTAGCTCCCGCCGGCAGCGCTGGCAGCACAGGGGCGCAGGCGGGCAGGAACAGGGCGAGCAGGGAGAGGAGAGTGCGAGGCTTCATGTTCATCCCGCCTGGAGTGGATCAGGGGGTCGCGGTGAGGGAGGGGGTGGGTGTAGGGCTAGAGGTGGGGCTTGGACGCGGGGTGCGTGTAGGTGTAGGGGTGCGGCTCGGGCGCGGGGTGGCGCTCGGGATTTGCGTGGGCGTCGCGACCGTGGGGGTGACCAGGGCCTCCGGCGGGTACAGTTGGAGCATGGCCTCCTTCCAGTCCAGCCCATCGCTCAAGACGAATTCATTGAATCGCGTGGTGAGGTAAGCCGAGCGCCAGGTGTTGAGGGCCGGCACCCGTTCCCAGTTATAGGCAGCAGCCAGCTCGGTCAAATCCAGCCAGTAGCCGGCAGGGATGGATGGCTGCAGAGCGCCGCCCTGCTCGTAATAGCGGGGGTTGCCGCTGGCCCGGGCGCTGAAATCCCAGGGGAGATCGTGCAGCGGTTCTCCCTGCGTGCCGTCCTGGAACCGGGTCCGCAGGTACACCCGCCAATAGGTTTCGGCCCCAAAATCCTGGCGGACGACGACCAACCAACCGGCATTCATGGGCAGTGAGTTGAAGGCGATGGCACGGCCGGTGTATAACCAGTCCTCCTTCATCCCCGGCAAAAGGGAGGAGGTGACCGGGACAAAAGCATTCTCGAGGGAGGCGAGAAAATCCCAACCGGCGCGCTGTGAAATCGCCTGGCGCAGAGCAACGAAAGCCTCATCGACCAGATCGTTCAGGTAAGCGTTCGGCGCTTCTACATCCTCCAGCGGGACGACCCGTTGGCGCCCGTTGGGGACGTCGGGCATGGGGGTGAGGGCCGGCGCCCAAAGGGCAGGTGGGTCGCCACCGGCTGCCTGGCTGTAGGCATCGAGAATGGAGGCGGGCAGCGCGTGCGCTCCCCAGGTGATGCCACGCAGGCTGCCGCTGAGGGGCAGGGGCGGCAGGAAGATGCCCTGGGTCTCCAGTTCGAAGCCGGTTAGATACGTCCGGTTTGGGGTGACCAGGTTGGTGAGCAGCGCTTTCCCGTCCGGACTCCAAACCGGCCAACCGCCGCCACCCAACGAGTACGGGCGGACCCGGCTCTCGGCCGATGGATTGAACGGCCAGACGACAACCGATTGGACCCCTTCGCCGGTTTCGCTGCTCCAGGCCAGATAGCCGCCGTCCGCCGACCAGGCCGGATGGCGCTCGACGCTGCTGCTGTTCTGGCTGAGGTTGCGGAAGCGGTCATCGACCTGATCCAGGTCTGCCAGCCAGAGCTCATTTTCGCCGGTGCGATTGGAGATGAAGGCGATCAGCCGTCCGTGCGGTGACCAGGCGGGTGAGAAATCGGCCGCAGGGTCATCAGTGAGACGGATGGGTTCCTGGCTGCCATCCAGGGGGCGGATGAAGAGATCCAGGTTGCCTTCTGTAATACCGCCGGTAGTATCGCCGGTATTACCGCCGGTATCGGTCGCCTGGTAGCTCTCATACACTAACCACAGCCCATCCGGCGAAAAGGATGGGCTGGCCTCGTACTCGGGCGTGTCGGTGAGCTGGGTGATCTGCCCGGTGGCGAGGTGCATCAGGTACAGATCCCAATACCCGCCCCTGTTGGAGGCGAATGCCAAATGGGTGCCGTCCGGGCTGATCGCCGGGGTGATGTCATCCCAGGCGCCGTTGGTCAGCCGGGTGAAAGGCTGGCTGAAGGGATGGTAAGCGAAGAGATGGCTGTAGCCGGCTTCGATTGCCGAGACGACGATCAGGCCCTGCTCCCACGATGATCCCGAGGCCGGGGTGGGGGGATGGGTGGGCGGTTCGTAAGGCGGTGGGGAAGGGGTTTCAGCGGTGGGAATTGAGCCCGCCTTGTCCGTTGGTGTAGGGCTGGCGGTGGGCAGGGTTAGCGAGGATGCAGCGGCATTGAGCCCGGCTGCGGAGGAGACCTGAGACGAGCCGAGACGCCCCAGGGCCCGGAAGTGCTCCTGAATCATCGGCCAATACAGGACGGCGGAGAGCACCAGGAGGCCGGCCAACAGCACCAGCAGTGTCCGGCGAGTCCAGCATAGCAGGGAGCGAAGAGAGAAAGGTGGTCGATTCTTCATGGGAGCCAGGTTAATTAAACCATCACTCCGCCGGAATCGAGCCTTCACTTACAAAAGTGAAACCGATCAGAGAATAAATTCTCAATATTTGATGAAAACGATCGACTTTTGGGCCGGCGAGACCGGGAAACGCTGTGCGCCCAGCCGCGCTACGCCGGGCTAAAATCGTGGAGCTGCGCCTTGTTCGGGGAGAAACGTGGGCACAGCCCCGGCTATTCTTCGAACCCGGACCGGTACAGGTGATAGTAGTAGCCCTGGTTGGCGAGCAGTTCGGTGTGAGCGCCCTGTTCGACGATGCGCCCATCTTCGATGACCACAATCCGGTCGGCGTTGGTCACCGTGGACAGCCGGTGAGCGATAACGAACGCGGTTCGGCCGGCCAGGATCCGCTTCAGCGCCCTCTGGATCAGCCGTTCGGTCTGAGTGTCCACGCTGGAGGTGGCTTCGTCGAGGATCAGGATGCGCGGGTTGGCCAGCAGGGCGCGGGCGAAGGAGATGAGCTGTCGCTGGCCCACGGAGAGCACGACGCCGCCCTCTTCGACCGGGGTATGGTAGCCTTTCTCCAGGCGTTGGATGAACTCATCCGCCCCGACAGCCTCGGCCGCCGCCCGGATCTCTTCCATGCTCGCCTCCAGGCGGCCGAAGCGGATATTCTCCTCCACCGTGCCGCTGAACAGGAAAGGGTCCTGCAGCACGATGCCCATCTGGCTGCGCAGACTGTGCTGGGCCACCTGGCGCAGGTCGTAGCCGTCGATCAGCACCCGGCCGCGGACCGGATCGTGAAAGCGGCTGATGAGCTTGACGATGGTGGTCTTTCCAGCGCCGGTCTTGCCCACCAGGGCGACGGTTTCGCCCGGCCGGACGTGCAGGTTCACATCTTGCAGCACCGGGGTCGGGTCGTCTGCGTAGTGGAAGGAGACGTCTTCGAAGACCACCTCGCCCCGGATTTGAGGCAGGTCCACCGCGTCCGGCGTATCCTGCACTTCGACCGGGGTGTCCAGCAAAGCCAGGATGCGCTCCCCGCCCGCCATCGTCGACTGGAAAGAATCGTAGCGGCGGCTCAGATCGCGGATCGGTTCGAAGAAGCGGTCGATGTACAGCACGAAAGCGACCAGGACTCCAGGGGTGATCGGCCCCGCCTCCCCGGTCCATTCTCCCAGCACGGCCGCGCCGCCGATCCACACCACCAGGGTCGTGGCCAGGGCGCCGAGGAACTCGATGGAAGCGGGGAATGAGGCGGCAACCCGGGCGGCTCGCAGGTTGGCGTCCAGGTTGTTGCGGTTGACGACCTCGCGGTAGGTGTTGTAATTGACCTCTTGCCTCGAGAAGGCCTGCACCACCCGCACGCCGTTGATATTCTCGGCCAGGACCGAGTTGACCCAACTGATGGCGCGGCGGACCTGGCGATAGTTTTCGCGGGCCCGCTTCCGGAAGACGATGGTAACGCCGACCATCAGGGGCAGGACGGCGAATGTGAGCAAAGTGAGGCGCACGTTCATCGCCAGCATCGCCAGCAAGATCCCGAAGAGGGTGAAGATGTCACGGAAAATGGCCAGCACCGCCCAGGTGATAAATTCGCGCAGCACGCCGACATCGTTGATCACACGGGTGATGACCCGGCCCACACTGAACCGCGAGTAAAAGCTGAGTGACAGGCGCTGCAGGTGTTCAAACAGGCGGCTCCGCAGATCGTAGATAAAGCCCTGGCCGGCGCGGGCCATGATGTTCACCCGCAAGTAGGTCGAGAGCCATTGGGCTCCGGCAGCCAGCAGGTAGAGCAGGACGGCTTGCTGCAGGGCCGGCAGCGAACGGCCGCGCACACCGGCGTCGATGGCCAGTTTGACCAGGTATGGCCCGGCGACCGAAGCCCCAGAGGCGACAAGCATCAATAGCAGCGAAACCAGCAGTTGCCAGCGGTAGGGGCGCGCGAATTCGATCAGACGCCGCGCCACGCGCGGGTCGTACCCCTTCATGAAGACTTCATCGGCCTGGGGAGGAGGCTGGACCATTCAGCGCTATCCTATCTCGTGGTCATCGCGAGCAGGGAATATTTCCGTTCTGCCGTCACCGGCCGGAGAGAGCAAGTCCATATCTTGCTGAAACTGTTCCTGGTCGCGGAGTTGAAGATCGTAAATCTGGCGGTACAGGCCATCCTGGGCCAGCAGTTCTTTATGCGTGCCGCGCTCCACGATCCGCCCATTTTCCATCACCAGGATCAGGTCCGCCCGGTGGACGGTGGACAGGCGGTGGGCGATGACGAATGTAGTGCGGCCTTCCATCAGCTTCAGCAGCGCCCGCTGGATCAGGTGCTCGGTGCGGGTATCCACGCTGGAGGTCGAATCGTCCAGGATCAGGATGCGTGGGTCCATCAGCAGAGCGCGGGCAATGGCCACCCGCTGGCGCTGGCCGCCGGAGAGGGTGGCGCCGCGCTCGCCCACGATGGTCTGGTAGCCGTCGGGCAGTTCGGTGATAAATTCGTGCGCCTGGGCGGCCTGCGCCGCGGCGATGATCTCCTCCTCGGTGGCATCCGGACGCCCATAGGCGATGTTCTCGGCGACCGTGGTGGAGAACAACAGGGAAGTCTGCAGCACGATCCCGATCTGCCTGCGCAGGCTCACCAGGTCCACATGGCTTACATCGCGGCCATCGACCAGCACCTCCCCTTGTGAGACGTCGTAAAAGCGGGGGATCAGGTTCACCAGCGAGGTCTTCCCTGAACCGGTCGGGCCGATGAGGGCGACCATCTGGTTGGGCTGCACGACCAGGTTGATATCCTCCAGGGCCGGGGTATGGTTGCTGTCGTAGCGGAAACACACATTGCGAAACTCGACCTTGCCGGAGAGGGGGGGCAGCAAAATGGCGTTGGGTGGGGTGTGGATCTCGGGCTCTCGATCGAGGATCTCAAATGCGCGTTGGACCCCAGCCACCGCCTCGCCGGCCAGGTTGACCAGCCAGGTGAGCTGCTGGGCCGGGGCGGCGAGCAGCAGGAGGTAGCTGTTGAAAGCGACCACTTCACCGATGGACATCTGATCGTTCAAAGCCATGCGGCCGCCGAACCACAGGATCAGAATGGTGCCAGTGGTGACGAGCAGGTGGGCGGTGGGCATGATCTTTGCCCATTCGCTGAACACGGTGACGCGGGCATTGTAAAGGACTTTATTCTGGCGGTCGAACCGTTCGCTCTCGAAAGGTTCGCGAGCGAAGGCGCGCACCACTTGCACGCCGCTGACGTTCTCCTGCAGGCGGGAGGACAGTTCGCCGATGGCGTTATCCACGGCCAGGAAGTAACTGCCAATCCTGCGCCCAAAACTGGTGGTGAGCAGAACCAGAGGGATCATCGGCAGGAGGGCGATGGCCGCCAGCCCGGGCTGCTGGACGAAGAGGATGATGACGACACCTACCAGGAGCAGCACCAGGCGGATCAGTTCGACGATACCGAAACCGGTGAAGCGCTCAATGGAGCGGACGTCTTCAATGCAGCGGCTGATGAGCTGGCCGGCCTGGGAGTGGTCGTGGAAGGAGAAATCGAGGTGTTGGATATGGTCGTACAGATCATTCCGCAGGTCATAGCCGATTTTGGCTGCGATCCATTCGCTGATATAGCGGTTGGCGTAGGTGAGCAGAGCTGTGACCAGACCGATGCCGAGGATAACCGCCCCGGCGATGGCCAGATATCCCAACTGGCCGCGAACCAGCCCGATATCGATCACTTGGCGGATAATCCCGGGAATGATCAAATAGGCGATGGTCAGCAGCAGGATACTGAGCAGCGCTAATAAGACCTGCAGCCAGTAGGGCCGCAAGTAGGGGCGAAGTCTTAGCAGGGGTTTCATAACCTATTCGATGAGGTCGAACGTAGTTTCAGCCCGATCGACAATCGTGTGAGTCTGGCGGGGCAGTTCGTCCTCGGGCTGGTCCCCCTCGGGTTCAACCGCTTGAGAATAAAACAGGATAGCCTGCAGGCTGTACCGGCCGGGCGGCGGGGCGCCGCGTAAGTGCATGGTCACTTCCATCTTGCGGGTCATCGATTCGACGATGCTCGTGCTGGCGCGCTCCTCGCCATCCGCGGCGCGGATCAGCAGTTCGGCGCTTGGCCGGCGTTGAAAAGGGTCCACTTCTAAATGCACTTTGATCCGCCGCCCGTCGGCCATGGGTTCGGCGCGCAGCAGGCGGATGCGGACTTCTTCCGGAGGGAGGGGGACTTCGCTGGGGTCCTGGAAATAAATGTCCATAATGTTGGTATCGCGATGTTTGGGGTGCGTGCGCCTTAGCCGCCCGGCCTCGTCGTCAGACGCTGAAAGCCTCACGCACCCCGATATTCATTCCATCGCCCACGTAGGGCCAGGGGACAGCGCCCCAGACCCTCGGTGGGCTGTTTGTGTGTTGAATAAGATTATACCAACCGAACCCGCGTTGCGGCGCTACGGGCAGGCAAAGTTCGCCGGATCAGGCGATGCGGCGGGCTTCCATGTAGTACCGTTTTTCTCGCGCTTCACCCATCGAAAAGGTCTTGCGCGGCAAAGCGCCGTTGAGGATGACGGTCTTGAAAAAGTCGTTTTTATCAAGGTTTGGCAGATAAAACCCAACTGTGTTCTCCCGAACCGACAGTTTGCAGGCGACGCACTTCCCGTGAACGTAATCGATCTTCCCCGCCTGGCCGGACCGGATCAACTCGTCGAGGAAGGGTTGTAGTGTGCCGGCTGCCAGGTTCGCAGTGGGGCGGTGGATTTCGACCGTGCCGAACCCTCGGTCCCTGACCACGCCGAAGGTCTGGGTTTCACCTTGCCCCTCTTCCACCCGCCTCATCATTTCGCAGCAATCCCGGCTCTCGGTGTAAGTAAACCCGCCGGGGAAGAAGTTCTTAAGGGCCTCGAGCAGATTGACCCGTACATCGAAGAGCACCCGGTGAATGGGCTCGAATTCCAGCCCGTCATCGTGCAGGTTCACGACTTCTACCAGGGCATAACGGGCGGGGTGGTCGGAGCCCACATGGGGCTTCATCTGCTCCCACACAGCTTTGGCGGCGGCCAAGGAATGGTTGCCGTCACCCATGGCAAAGAGCAGCACGCGTTCGAGGGGGTTGACGCCGTATTTCTGGGAGAACACCTGCGGATCGGTGAGATTTTCGAGCGCCTGGATGACCTGCGCTTCCAGGGCCGGGCTGACCACGCGGTAACCGCTCAGATGCCCGCCGTCCATCATCAGCTCGAAGTCGTAGATCTGCTCCAGCCCCTGCCCGCCCCTCGCCAGTTCGGCCAGGGGTTCGATGACCGTTCGCTCTGGATCGTCGATGAGCACCATGATGTGAGGCAGCTCGAGCTTCGCCCCCTGGCGGATTTTCATCCTGGGTGGCAGGCGGTCGATGATGGTGCCCTCGGTGGCGCGAACCAGGCTAAACGAGCCTTTGTTGTAATCGTATTTCTCAAGATCCAGGCCGAGCAATAGCCCATGGCGGGTTTTGCCGTTCACCTGGCGTTCCACGAAGATGAAATTCTCATACGGCACCAGCAGACCGCTGGCCAGGTATTCTTCCATACAGCTCTGAATGCGGCGGACACGCTCCGCCTCGTCCGGCTGTCCAAGGAAGATCTCGGGGAGGGTCAGGTGCAACGTGGAGGGGGCATCGCCAACGAACTTTGCGACTCGCTCCCAGTAATCCGGTTCTGAGGTGTACTGGTCACAGGCGACAACGGCCCACTTTTTTAGATCGATCCCCGGGCGGGGGAGGTAGACACGTGGCACCTGGACGCCGATATTCTCATTCGTGGTCAGTCTCTCTTCATGTTGAACCAATTCAATCATTTTTCGTCATCCAGTCCGCTTGAGTGGAAGGGGTTTTGAGTGAGGGGCTCCGGCCAGGCTTGTGGGGAGCAGGCCGGAGAGGGGGTGTTCCGGCGTCCTGCCGGAACACCCATTTGTGTAGACCGATTTATTATTCTGAAGGTGCCAGGATCTATGATCCGTTTTTGCCGGCAAATTCGATCAGGATGTCGGCCACTTCGCTGCCCACCCGGGCCTGGGCTTCTTTGGTGGAGGCTCCGATATGGGGAGAACAAATCACCTGATCCAGGGTGAACAAAGGATGGCCCGGGCAGGGCTCGGTGGCGAAGACGTCCAGGGCTGCGCCGGCCACTTTGCCTGAGACGATCGCGCTGTAAAGGGCGTCCTCATCCAGGATGCCACCCCGGGCCAGGTTGATGATGCGCACTCCCGGCTTCATCTTCTCGAACTCGGAGTCGCTGATCAGGTTGTGCGTCTCGGCAGTATGCGGCAGATGCATGCTGATGTAATCGGAGCGGGCGAGCAGAGCGTCCAGGCTGACGGCTTCCACCCCTTCCGGCGGGGCGACGTAGGGGTCATAGGCGATGACCGTCATGTCGAGGGCCAGGGCGCGGCGGGCGAGCTCCTTGCCGATGTTGCCGATGCCGATAATTCCCAGGGTTTTACCGCCCAACTCCACGCCTTTGAACTTTTTCTTCTCCCATTGTCCGGCCTTCATCGAGGCGGTGGCGGCGTAGATCTGGCGGGCCAGGGCGAACATATAGCCCAGTGCGAGTTCGGCGACCGAGGCCGAGCTGGCTTTGGGGGTGTTCATGACCGCAATGCCACGAGCGCGGGCGCGCTCCACGTCGATCGTGTCCAACCCGACCCCGCCGCGGACGATAACTTTCAGATTCGTCGCCGCATCGATCACCTGGGCGGTCACTTTGGTGCGGCTGCGAACGACCATGCCGTCATAGGCCGGGATGGCTTCTACCAGCTCTTCCGGGGTGATGGCGTCGCACACATCCACTTCGAGGCCGGCCTGGCGCATGCGCTCGATGGCCTCAGTTTCGGTAGGATCACAGACGATGATTTTCATGGGACACCTATAGTCCGAGGATATCGTCGATCTGAGCGGTGAGCCACTTGAGATCTTCCAGGTTGAGGTCGCCCATGTGGGCGATGCGGAAGCATTTTTCCTTAAGCTCTCCGTAGCCGTTGGAGATCATCGCGCCGCGCTTGCCGAGCTCTTTGTTCAGGTCGGCGATGCTGATGCCGCGGGTGTTTTCGACGTTGGTCACCGTGTCCGAGGCGTAGCGCTCGTCGCCGTAGACCTTGAAATTCTTGCGGGCCCAGCCGCGCACATACTCGGCCATTTCTCTGTGGCGCGCCCAGCGGTTCTCCAGTCCTTCGGCCAGGATGCTGTCCATCTGGCAGTTGAGCGCCTGGATCAGGCTGATGGCGGGCGTCGCCGGGGTCTGGAATTTGTCATACTTGGTGTCCATCACCGACCAACTGAAGTAGTGGCCGCGGTTGGGGATGGTGAGGGCGCGCTCGCGAGCGCGATCGCTAACGGCGCACACCGTGAGCCCCGGGGGCAGGGCGAAGGCCTTTTGGGTCCCGGCGAAGCACACATCCAGTCCCCAGGCGTCAAACTCGATCTTGACCCCGGCCATGCAGCTCACCGCATCGACCAGGATCAGGACATCGGGGTATTTCTTATGGATCAACGCCGCGATCTCTTCCATTGGGATCATAATTCCGGTTGAGGTTTCGTTCATCGTCAGGGTGATCGCGTCGTAATCGTCCTGGCTGAGGGCCTCGTCCACCAATTCGGGGGTGATCGCCTGGCCCATCTTTACCTGCAGCTTATCGACCGGGACGCCATTGTCCTGGATGATCTCATACCAGCGCTTGGAAAAAGAACCCAGCACGGTGCAAAGGATCTTTTTCTTCGAGGCCTGGCGGATAGATCCTTCCATGACGCCGGTGGAAGATGAGGCGAAGAGATAGACCCGCTGCTGGGTGTACAGCAACTGCTGCAGCTTAGGGGTCACGGCAGCCTGCAGATCGGAATACTCTTTCGCCCGGTGCCCGATCATGCCTACTGCCTGGGCCTGCAATATCTCTTCGCGAACGTGGGTTGGTCCTGGGATGAACAGTTTTTTGTACATATGATTGTCCTCAACACAGAATTAAGTTAATCTTAACAGGGATGCATGGACACGTAGCTACGCACCCGCGCATCCCTGTCGATTTACCGGAAAGAACCTTCCATTGGCGCCGGGAGGGTGCAGCTGACCCGGGCTTCGCGAGGAAATTGCCCCGTAAAGCCCCATTTGCCTGAGAGTTTCCCCGGCAAGGCCCGCTGACCGTCCCGCCTGCCCCTGCGGTGCTCTGTTCCTGGAAAGAGCCTCTCCCCTGCAGCGCTGTTATGTCGCAATGTCATACAGTTGGATTTTACCGAGGGGATTTGTCTGTGTCAACGGAACAAATGTAATTGAGGAGGTTTTACATTTGTCCGGAGTGGGCCGGTAAGCAAATAAAGTGGAGAATATCCGCCATTTTCCTGATCGAAAGCTCAGGCTCTGTGATTTATAATAGTGCCCGGGGGGACAAACTCGCAGGGAGGGACACAGGATGCATTTCGAGACCTTGGCAATTCACGCCGGGCAGGAGCCGGATCCGCTCACCGGCGCAGTAATGACGCCCATCTACCAGACGGCGACCTATGCCCAGGAGAAGGTTGGCAAGCATAAGGGCTACGAGTATTCCCGCACCGGGAACCCGACCCGCAAAGCGCTGGAGAGCTGCCTGGCGACCCTGGAGAAGGGGGAATTCGGGCTGGCCTTTGCCTCGGGAATGGCCGCCACAGATACCGTGCTGCGGCTTTTGAAGCCGGGGGATCATGTGGTGGCGGGCAACGATGTATACGGGGGGACCTACCGCCTGTTCGAACAGGTGCTGCGGCCCTATGGGCTGGATTTCTCCTTTGTGGATACAACCAGCACAGCGAAGATCGAGGCCGCTCTACGCCCGGAGACGCGCTTGATCTGGCTGGAGACGCCGTCGAACCCGCTGTTGAACGTCACCGATCTCCGCGCGGTTGCCGGCCTGGCCCAGGCGCAGGCGAACAGGCCCTGGGTGGCGGTAGATAACACCTTTGCCACCCCGTATTTGCAGCGTCCCCTCGAACTGGGCGCAGACCTGGTGATCCACTCGACGACCAAGTTCCTGGGGGGCCATTCCGATGTGGTCGGCGGCGCAATCTGCGGGAAGGATGCGGAAATCGGCGAGCGGCTGGCCTTTCTGCAGAACGCAGTCGGGGCAGTGCCTGGACCCATGGACTGCTTCCTGGTGCTTAGGGGTATCAAGACCCTGGCGGTGCGCATGGACCGGCACGCGGCGAACGCGACCTTAATCGCCGATTTCCTGGCCGATCATCCTAAGGTGGTGGATGTGCGCTATCCATTCCATCCAGGCCATCCGCAGATGGCCACAGCCCTGCGCCAGATGGTGAACGGCGGGGGGATGGTCTCGTTCGTGATGAAGGGTGGGGCCCAGGCAGCCCGGCAGGTTGCGGAGAGCACCCGGATCTTCACCCTGGCCGAATCACTGGGCGGTGTGGAATCGCTGATCGAAGTCCCGGCGACGATGACCCATTTATCCACGGCTCAGTCGCCAATCGCGATCGATCCCGGATTGGTGAGGCTGTCGGTCGGATTGGAGAATGCGGAAGACCTGATTAGGGACCTGGGGCAAGCATTGGAACAGGCAGGCTGATAACACATTAAGTGGGGTAAAGCGATATAATAAGGTGGGTTAAATCAGGTGGGTTATATGGGGCAACTGACCAATCATGAGCGTACAACTTTTGAGGCAGAAGAACCGGATTAGCACCAAACAACGGCTGTTCCAAGTGCTGTGGGTGGTCTTCGCCGCGATGCAGATCAGTTTCTTCGCCGCCGGCTTGCCCGGATATTACCAGGCCATCCAGAAGCCTTGCCTGGATGTGGCTTGTGTGTCCGGGCAGTTGACGTTGGGGGGCATCCATGCGATGGGCGCTCAGGGGGTGAAAATTCAAGATTATGCCCTGCTGAATCTGATCATAACCTTGGCCATTGGGTTGGTCGCAATCATCTTCAGCCTCATCATCTTTATCCGCCGTTCGGATGGATGGTTCCCCCTATTTACTTCTCTATTCCTGCTCATCCTGAGCAGTTTTGGGCCTACAGAATACATGATGCGCGAGTATCCCGAGCTTCAGGCCCCCGGGAACTGGCTGGGGTTTTTCAGCGCAATCGGTGTTCCGCTGTTGTTCTCGGCCTTTCCCAACGGGAAGTTCATCCCGCATTGGATGGTTTTCCCCACGCTGCTGTGGGGGATGGCGATGATCGGAGAGTATCTGTACCCGATGTCGGTGATCGATGTCGCCCGCTATGGGGAATTAGCCCCTGGTATCTTTTTCACTGCCAATCTAGGCTTGTTTTTGTACGCACAAATCTTCCGTTTCCGGCGAGTGTCGAACGCAGTCGAACGCCAGCAGTCCAAATGGGTGTTGTTCGGTTTCATGGGCGTCTTGGGCATGTTCGCGCTCGAGAACCTGTTCATGTTGATCTTCCCCCAGTCGCGGGCACCTGGCTCGGTGTATCAGGCCTACATGTCCCTGCTCGACAGCGTGTTCTTGCTGATCCTCATTCTGGCGATCAGCATCGCCATCCTGCGCTTCAGGTTGTGGGATATCGATATCTTGATTAAACGCACCCTGGTGTACGGCGCCGCCACGATCCTGCTGACCCTGGTTTATATGGGGAGTGTGGTCGTGTTCGAGACGCTGATCCGGTTGGTGACCGGCCAGAGCAGCGATCTGGCAGTCATCCTCTCCACCCTGGGGATTGCTGCCCTGTTCCGCCCGGTACTGGCCCGCAGCCAGGATTTCATCGATCACCGTTTCTACCGTAAGAAGTACGACGCCGAACAGGCGCTGGCCGCATTTCATACGATGGTGCGCGAAGAGGTCGATCTGGACCGCCTGACCGAGGAGGTGATCGGAATTGTGCAAAAGACGATGCAGCCTGCGTCTGTAAACCTCTATCTGCGCCCGGTTGAAAAAGAAGGGGAAATAAGGCCGGTCGATTAGTAGAGAAACGCAAGCAGAGTGGGTGTACACCCACTCTGCACCGGTACGCTGATCACGATTGAGGTCTGGAGGCCGGCCCGGGGAAGCGGG